>JBGVTJ010000344.1:0-9779 GCA_041862515.1 Thermodesulfobacteriota bacterium
CTGGCAGCCCAGGTTCAGATCTTCGAGGGTCCCGATTCCCCGGTTGATGATATCGAAGCATTGGGAGAAGAGGACCCCAAGGAGCCTATCCCTCACTCGCCTCCTTATGTCATCGGGGACTTCCACCTCGCTACCGGGCGAAGAGGTTACCCAACTCTCCACAGATTGAAAGATCTTGGCTGGCTTATAGTGCTGGCCCTCTTCCATCTGCAGGGTGTTGGTTTCGACGATGATGGGATTTCCCCTGGCCAGGTTCAAAACAGAGAAGGGGCCAGCGTAGACGAACTCCTCGGCCACTTTATCGATTTGCGATGACGTGGCGATCTCCAAGAGCATTGCCGCATCGTTACACCAGTTATCGAAAACCCTGTCCAGGATGAAACAGATCTCGCTCTTAGAGATAATGGGCGTCTTTCCGGTGGAACAGAACATCCAGGCAAGATAGTCGACAATCTTCCGGTCGACCTTCTCCCAGGTGATCACCTCCACCGCGGGGTTCCGCCATGCGGGGGCAAAGAAGTGAGTGATGGTGGTTCTCTCGGGCCGCTTCATCTGTGAAAAAATTCGTTCCGCCGGAATGGAGCTGGTATTGGAAGTAATAATGGTTTCGGAACCCACGATTTCCTCAACCTGAGCGAAGATCTTCCTCTTGACTTCAAGGTTCTCCGTGGCGGCCTCGATAACCAAGTCCGTTTCCTTGATGTCCCCATAGTCCATGGTGCAGTGGATGTTGGTCCCAACTGCCCTCGATTTCTCTTCCGTCATCTTCTTTTTTTCGATGGCCTTCTGAATGTATCCCTCTATCTTCTTTTGAGCATTTTCCAGGGGTTTCTCGACGATATCAACCAAGTAGAGCCTAATATCGGGTAGCGAACTCTTAAGATAATACCCGATGTCGGGCCCTATGGTGCCAGCCCCGACCATGGCTACCACCTTAGGCATCGGCCTTTCGGGTTTCGCGATAAGGGGATTGTAATAGTTGGGGTAAAGGTCAGATACCATATCCCATTCCTCCTTCCGGTTGGAAAACGATAAGGAAAGGCGTCCTCAGAATCTCACATTCGGTATCCCACTCTATCGTAATGAACCCGTTGAGTCAACAATTTGCAGCCTTTGCCACCGCATCGGCTTTTGATATCGGTCCTCGTAGCAGAAAATCGTTACGCCAAAAGAGGAGAGCCTTTGCCTTGCCCAGCAGATCTCGGGAAGGTCTCTTTCATGAATAGAATGGCGATGAAGGCGATGATGGTGGCAATGAAGGATGCGAAAAATGCCCACTCATAGGCGGAGGCCGGATAAGCGTCCCCTACTTTCCCTACCTTGTCCAGAATCGCCCCGATCAAGGGTTGAAAAACCGCCCCTCCAAAGAAGGGGAAAAGGTTGACGGTGCCAGTAGATGTCCCAGCGATCGCTGTCGGGAAAAGCTCTTTGGTCGTGGTGAAGGCGACAACGACGATCCCGCTGGAAAAAACCCCCATGAAAAAACAGATGAGGGCGAGAATCACGCTGCTCAGTCGGGCGGTAAAGAATGCCAAGGGGATCCAGGTTAAGATGAGCACAATCGAACTCCCAATGAGGACGGGTTTTCGACCCTGAATGACTCGATCCGATATGAAACTCAGGAGGGGACTGCCAATGATGATACCCACGGGGATCATCATGAGGATATTTGCCGTATCGGCTTTGTTCAGACCGTAAACCTCCATCATGAAGGGGCCACCCCAGAGGCCTCCGAAGCCGAAAAGGGTTCCGCTGTTAAAGAAAAACCAGATAGCTAGGGACCAGAAGTATCGCTGGAAGAGGACGATCCTCATTCCCTCCAGAAGCCCGATCCGGCTCTCCCCCGGGACAGCGCTGGATTTCGAGACATCCATTTCCGTTAGAGAGGGTAACCCCATGTCCTGAGGGCGATCACGAATGATAGACCAGGAAAGGATGGCCAGAAGCAACGTCCCCAATCCAATGATTATGAAGGCCATTCTCCAGCCAACCCATAGGGTAAGAAGTGCCAGAGGTGTCGAGGCGGAGAACCAGCCAAGCCCCCCAATAATCATCAGGATAGCCGTCATCATAGCAAACTCCCTTACAAGAAACCATTCGGCGAAGATTTTCATCGCCGGGATAAAGATGACTGCTACCCCTAGGCCTATCAAGATCCGTGCAGTAATGGCCAGCGATACCGTGGGCGATAGGCCGAACAACACCGCTCCGAGCGCGGCGATCAAGGTGAACAGGGTCACCGCTTTCCTGGGTCCAAGGGAATCCGATAGGAGCCCCGCGGGAAGTTGCATGATGGCATAGGGGTAAAAGTATGCAGAGGCTAACACTCCCAGAAGTGCACCGCTGACGTGAAATGCTTCGGCTAACTCAGATGCAACTACTGCTGATGAGACGCGATGGAAATATACCAAGACGTAGCCGACGGCAAGGACAACAAAGATCAACCAGCGGTACCTAAAAAGCCTCCTGGAACCATTTTTTGCCTTCATACACCTTTCACCTTTTCGTGACCATGGTTCTGTCCGAGGGAATAGAAGAAAGATTCAAAGTGCGGGGGAGGAAACAGTGATCAGGAGAAAAGTGCACTTTTTCGGGCACGCTGTCAAATCCTTTTCGCCTTTGACAAAGGAACGGGTTGATGCTAGTTTCTCCTTTAGAATGAAAGGTATCGAATGTAAAGGGAAAAGATTCGCCGAAGTCGCTGTCGGTCTTCCCGTTGCAAAGACCTTCTATTATGAAATTCCATCGGTTTTGGGGGAAGCCCTGAGGCTTGGAAGCCGGGTCCTCGTCCCCTTTAAGGGTCGCAAAGTGACTGGATATGCCATTGCATTTCCGGCCGACCTCACCGATTATCCAAAATCCCATGGACCTAAACCCATTTTGGATATCCTCGATGAACGGCCTCTCTTTGACAACCGGATGTTGGCCTTCTACCGCTGGATTTCGGATTATTACCTCTACCCCTTGGGGCAGGTTATCAAGGGGGGACTGCCGCCTGGTATCAACCTGGAAAGCCAGCAACTGTTGAACATTACGCCGAAGGGAAGGGCCCTTCTGGAGTCGAACAAACTAACCCAAGGCGAACTTAGGATTTTGAGGGCCATAGCGGATCATGGCGAGATGCCATTGGAGAAAGGGACGAAACGATTTCCCTATTGGCGGATGCACTCCTTAAAGGAGGCAGGCCTCATTCAGATCAAGCAGGGATTGAAGGATGTCCGTGTAAAGCCCAAGCGGGAGAAGGTGGTAAAGTACCGAGGGGAAGGCCAGATGGAAGATGAACATCTCTCCCCGAAGGGAAAAGAAGTGCTGGCCTTTATCAGGGAGATGGGCGAGATTTCCCATGCCTCTCTTTGTGGCAAGTTTAAAGGGGCTGTTCGAATCGTGAAGAGGCTGAAGGAAAGGGGGGTTATCTCCGTTGAAACCCGAGGAATTTATCGAGACCCTCTTTCTGACCTAATCAGCGGTGAGGATGTGAGGCCAGAACTGACACCGAAACAGGTTAAGGCCTTGGAGACAATTGTGGAGGGGATCGATTCCCTTCGGTTTTCCCCCTTTCTCCTTTACGGGATTACGGGAAGCGGTAAAACCGAGATTTACCTGAGGGCCATTGAAAGGATTGTAGAGGGCGGAAGGCAGGCTATCGTTTTGGTCCCCGAGATTTCCCTGACCCCTCAGCTCATCGGGCAGTTTCTCGAGAGGTTCGGTGGGCGGGTAGCCACGCTGCACAGCGGGCTCTCAAGGGGTGAGAGGTATGATGAGTGGCGGAGGATCCTAGAGGGAAAGGTGGATATCGTCATAGGGGCTCGTTCGGCCATCTTCGCCCCCTTCGAGCGCTTGGGGATGATCATCGTAGACGAAGAACACGAAACCTCCTATAAACAGGAGGAAAAGCTGAGATATAATGCCCGAGATGTGGCGGCGGTTCGAGCAAAACTGTGTAATGCGGTGCTGATACTCGGTTCGGCAACCCCCTCTCTGGAGGCATATCACAACGCGGTGGCGGAGAAGTTCCGACTCCTAAAGCTGGACGAGCGCATCGAGGGGAGGCCGTTACCCTCTGTCGAGATCGTCGACATGAGGAGGGAGGAAGGAAAAGGTGTCGTCCTCTCGGAGAAGCTCCGAAATGCTCTCGGGGAGAACCTGGCCATTGGAAGGCAATCCCTCCTCTTTTTGAACAGGCGTGGGTTCGCCAGTTTCATCCAATGTCCGGATTGTGGATTTGTTTTTAAATGTCCCAATTGTAGCGTATCGTTAACCCACCATTTTCGGGGCAAAAAACTCCTTTGTCACTATTGCAACTATGCCATCATGGTCCCGGACCTCTGCCCCGATTGTCAGGGTTACAGGATTCGCTCCTTCGGCATCGGGACCGAAAGGGTGGAAGAGGAGATTCGCAAGATGTTTCCCCGGGCAACCGTGGACAGGATGGATAGGGATACGACCAGGAGAAAACTATCTCACCACAGGATATTAAAGAAAGTAAAATCCAGGGAAACCGATATCCTCGTTGGAACCCAAATGATCGCCAAGGGACACGATTTCCCCAACGTAACTTTGGTAGGGGTTATCTGTGCCGATCTCTCCCTGAACTTTCCCGATTTTCGGTCTTCGGAAAGGACCTTTCAACTATTAACCCAGGTGGCTGGAAGGGCGGGACGAGGTATGAATCCGGGCAAGGTAATTATTCAGACCTTCAACCCAGACCATTACAGCATTCAGATGGCAAGGGATCAGGATTTTACGAAATTCTATCGGGAGGAACTACAGTTTAGGAAGGAGCTCGGCTATCCCCCTTTCTCACGGTTGATCAATATCAGGATTGAAGCGACTAGTCAGAATAGAGCGGCAACGGCCTCTGAAGAAATGGGTGAATGGGGAAGGAAGTTGTTGAAGAAGAGGTCTTACGGAACAGGGATAGAAATACTGGGGCCTTCACCGGCCCCTCTGGTTAAGATCAAGGGGAGGTACCGATACCAGATGCTCATAAAGGGAAACCGGGTGAACCCCCTCCATCGATTCGTGGAGGAATTGGTCGGGGAAACCAGGAAGCGATGGCCCGTTAAGGGAATCAGCCTGACAATAGACGTGGATCCCATCAGCGTGATGTAAATGACGTTGAATATCCCCCCATACGATAATGGAGGCATTTACCCAGGGAATTTGCTGTCACATCTCGCGCCCAAAATGAACCCCAATGAATGGGCATCAAACAGATGAATGCAAGGGGAGGGTATATGGCTAAGGGGAAAAGGACTTCGGGGTATTTTGATGAAAAAAGGGAAACCATGCCGCAGGATGAGAGGTGGAACTATCTCAACGGGAAATTGAGAGCAATAGTAAAGTATGCCTATAAGCACTCCAGCACGACAAGGGAAAAACTGGATAGCGTTCAGGTTAAACCTGAGGAAATGGATACCATCGATGACCTGCAACGTCTTCCCATTACCACAAAACCAGACCTGGTTGAGATGCAGAAGTCAAACCCGCCCTTCGGAGGTTTCGAAGGAGTTCCCATAGAAAAGATGCGACGGATATACGTCCTCCCGGGCCTCATTTACGAACCCGGAGAATGGGAGTATAAGGATACCCGATGGGCAGAAGCGCTCTATGCCTGTGGTTTCAGGGCTGGTGATATCGCTCAGAATACCTTTAATTACCAGATGTGGCCTTTCGCCTTCATGCTGGACGATTCCCTGAAGATGCTGGGCTGCACCACAATACCAGCCGGGGCAGGAAATACCCAGATGCAGGTGCAGATCATGCACCACCTTAGGGTAACCGGCTATGTGGGAACTCCCAGCTTTTTGATGAGTATCGCTGAGAGGGCAGAGGCAATGGGCTTTGATTTAAAGAAGGACTTTTCCTTGGATATCGGCTTCGTAGGGGCCGAAATGCTCCCGGAGTCCCTCCGGGAGAGGTTGGAAAAGAGTTTCGGAATGACCATTCGGCAGTGTTACGGCACGGTGGACGTAGGTTGTCTCGGCTATGAATGTATCGAGAAAGAGGGCATGCACATCCCCGATGATGTTATCGTCGAAATCGTGGACCCGGAAACGGGCAGGAGACTTCCCCTTGGTGCCACGGGCGAGATCGTGGCAACCAACTTCAACCTAACTTTCCCCATGATTCGTTACGGTACGGGTGATCTATCGTTTCAGTCAGAGGACCCGTGTCCGTGCGGTAGGACCTCGATGAGATTGATGAAAATTTTGGGAAGAACGGACCAGGTAACCAAGGTGAGGGGAATGTTCATCCATCCCTGGCAAACGGATGGGCTGATGGCCAAATACCCCGAAGTCGATAAATATCAAGTGGTGGTAACCCGGAGCGGTTATTTGGACGAGATGACCTTCCGCATCGAATTAGTCGATGAGTCAATAGATAAGGGCCTTCTCAAGGGAAGGCTGGAGAAGGATATCCACGACACCCTCAATCTGAAGGGGGAGGTCGAGTTTGTGGGCAGAGGGGTGATCTTCGATAAGCATCAGAAGATCAAGGATGAAAGGAAATGGGAGTAGTGTGAGGGGCCATCTGTGGCGGAAAGGATCAAGGTCGGCGGGATCATGCAGAGCGATGGACGAGCCGTGGTTAAGGTCATGTCTTGCCCTGACCGACCGGATATCGCGGGACTGGTGCTAGGTACACTGGGAGACAGGAATATTAATATCGAGTTTCTGGTGCAGAGTTTCGACCTGGATGGGTTCTCCAACTTTACCCTCTGTATCGATCGGAAGGATTTAGAGTCCGCCTTCGGGTGCTTGGAGGCGATTAAGCCGTCCCTCGAAGCCAAAGTGATCTCCTACAATCCAGATGTGGCAGTAATCAGCGTTTTTGGCCCCCATTTCCGTGAAAAGCCCAAAATTGCCGGCATCATGTTTTCCGCCCTGGCATCGGTGGGAGTCAACTGCATCGCCATCAGTACCTCCATTTCCAGCGTCTCCTGTGTCGTGGATGCAGGGGATGCAGAAGCAGCTGTCAATGCTCTGAACGAAGCCTTTGAAGCTCCTCAGCAGGTCAAACAAAGGCCAAAGGCATACTGATTTCTCCTGGCTTGACCTGGGATAGATTTCGGCTTTCTGAATTATCAATCCTCATTTTGTAAAAAACACTCCGTTAAGGCCGATGATATTCAACCACTATGGGACCTTACCAGGAACTCTTTATCTACGAAGTACCCGATGAGATCTCCCTGAATTCGGATATTTTCGGACGGGATTTCATTGGGTGTTGGAACGAGGGAGGGAGTTCATTCCTTTTCTTTTCTCGGCAACACGATGGACAGGTAAGAAAATGGCTGGCCCACAAGTGCAAGGAAAAGCTCCTGTCGCGGCATGTCATGGATTATAGGGATTGGCAGGCAGGGGAGGACCTCAAGCCTTTTGGGATTGAGAAGCTCGTTATCTGCCCCCCGTGGGAAGAGACAGAGATAGCGAAGGATGAAATTCTGATACTCCTTGATCCGGGGGTAGTCTTCGGAGCGGGATTTCATCCGACGACCCGGGGATGTCTCACAGCCCTATGGGATATCTACCAGATGGACTGTCCTGAGAAAGTCCTGGATATCGGAACGGGAACTGGGATCCTGGCCATTTCCTCAGCCAAGCTCGGAGCCCAAGAGGTCCTGGCTATCGACCATAACCAGTTGGCCGTGGAAACGGCCGGAAGGAATGTCCTGCTCAACGGAGTTGAAGATCGGGTGAAGGTAGTCCACGGAGAAGCGGAGACGATGGGAGAAGAGGAAGCTGACGTGATCCTTGCCAATCTGCACTTTCAAGTGATCGAGTCTCTTCTCAGAAAAAACCCCTTCTCTGCCCGCTGGGCTGTCCTCTCCGGCCTCTTTCATGGTCAAGTCAGTGCGGTTTTATCGTCCTTGGAGAAACGGCAGCTTGAGGTACACGATAGAATAGAGGAAAACCGCTGGGTTACCCTGGTTTTGAGGAAGACTCCTCGGTAGAATAGATTGGCTGCCTTCCACCATCAAAGGGAGGACTATCTGGAAAAATTGAACCAGGTACCAATGAAAGTTCAAGACTAAAAGAAAAACGAGAGGGGGAAATAGCCATGATCTTAGACCATTTGGACAACTGGAGGCATTATGCAGGTCTGCACCCAGGGTTTGAGGAGGCATTTGCTTTCCTGGAGCGAAAGGATTTGGTTGGCCTGTCCGCTGGCCGGCACCCAATAGAAGGTGAGCGTCTATACGCCCTTGTGATCAAAGAGGATGGACGAGGCCGGGATAGGGCTAGGCTCGAGACACACAAGAAATATATCGACATTCAATTTACCGTCACAGGTGCGGACGACATCGGCTGGAAACCCGCCGCGCAGTGTGCTGACGATGACCAGGCGTATGACGCTGAGAAGGATATTGCCTTCTTCACGGATAAACCGGAGGCATGGGTAACTACATTGCCAGGCACTTTTGCAATCTTCTTCCCTGAGGATGCCCACGCGCCCCTCGGCGGCACCGGGACAATTCATAAGGTCGTCGTGAAAGTTGCTCTTACTACGGAACAGAGGGACACAGATCAATAAACCAGTTTCCTGAGTATAATGAGAAGTATTTTTGTAACCTGTTGAAAATATGGCAAATTCTCCTTTTCATGAGCGAACATCGTTGTCCCTTCGGTTGCTCGTGGCCCCTTGCCCAAATTCCCTTTCGCTCACTGAAAAGAATTTTGGTCCATTCGAGAGTTCGCTCTAGGGAACCAGGGCAACCGCCTGTTCTGATGTGACCCTTCTCGAGCAAATTTCGCTCATGGACAAAGGTGTTCTCATAGGAACTCCGGTAACTTTACTCCATCCCGCGTTGCCAGGCTTCTCTCTTTTTGCTATGAAATATGTTTTCTGAAAGGAGTTGATCATGAAAAAGATCGATTACATGGCAGTTGCAGAAGAAGCAATGTCCCAGATCAAGAAGGGAGCCTTCTTGACCGTAAAGGCTGGTGAGGCTTTAAACACCATGGCCATCGGCTGGGCCACCATCGGTCTTGTCTGGAATAAACCCATCCTCATGGTGGCGGTCCGGAATTCCCGGTACACCTTCGGGATCATCGAGAAAGCGGCCGATTTTACCGTGTCCGTGCCGTTGAGGGACATGGACGATGCCATCATGTGCTGCGGCACAAAATCCGGGCGGGATTATGACAAGTTTAAGGAGTGCAGCCTGGAGCTTAAAGACGCTCAGAAAGTCGTCTCCCCCATCATCAACACACCGGGTTTTCATTTTGAATGTAAAATCGTTTTCAAGGCCGCCATGGACCCGGCACATCTCGCCGAGGAATACGAGAAGCTCTATCCTAAAAAAGACTATCACACACTTTATTTCGGAGAGATCCGGGACTGCTATGAGATTGGGTAGGAAGGAACCATCATGGTAATCCATCAAATCCTTAAACGTAATTGCAACAGAGCATTATCCGTTATTGTCTCGTTGTCATTCATCTGGGCTGCGGCGCCGACCGTCCTCGTGCAGCAAAGTCTTGCGCAGGATACCAGGAAAAGCTGCCTTTGGTCCCTCCAAACCAAGCCAAGCGCGATTTATCTGTTAGGTTCTCTTCATGTCCTGAAGAGCGATGCCTACCCGCTGGCAAATGTAATCGAAAAGGCCTATGCGGCCAGCCAAAAGATCGTATTTGAAACAGATATAACAGCGATGAAAGGACCAGTGATCCAGGGGAAAATACTTGAACTTGGTCTTTATCCGGAGGGCCAAAACTTACATCAGGACATTGATGGAAGTACACGAAGGTCGCTTGAAAAAAAGTTGTCCGAGC
>JBGVTJ010000345.1:0-5986 GCA_041862515.1 Thermodesulfobacteriota bacterium
CTGGAGAAGGGTCACTTCGAAAAAGGCCGTTGCCCTGGTTCCCTGGAGCGAACATTAAAGAATTTTGGCTACCCATTCTTAGTGAAGCGAACCTTACGCTAGAATGGTCCAAAATTCTTTTCAGTGAGCGAAAGGGAATTTGGGCAACGGACCACGAGCAACCGAAGGGACAACGGTGTTCACTTATGAAAAATACAATCTCCTTTATAATCAATAGGTTAGAAAAATCACGTCTAATAAATTCAGGAAACTCCGGACAAGGGTGTTCGCTTAGAAAAAAGAAAATTTGGCATATAATCAGCAGGTTACAAAAATACTCCTTGCAAAAGCCAGGAAACTTCAGGTCGTAAGTAACTATCTTGAACCTGGGAATCCGATACGGTAATTTGAGATAGCTATTTAAAAAAGATTTTTATTCTGTATTCACTTATGGTAGTAAGAGCAGGGAGCGTGGAAAAATGAGGAGGATGATGAAAATGTGTTCAGCTGATGTAATTTTCTCTGGTGGCGCTGTGATAACGATGGAAGATCCCATTGAGGCACGGTCTTTGGATCTAGCAATGGCAGATGGGCGTATTCTCGCAATGGGCGACGGGGGAGAATTGTCCGACCTGGAAGGTCCCGACACGAGGATCATCGATGTTAAGAATAAAACTTTGATGCCTGGCCTCATTGATTCCCATAATCATATGGTTCGGTTCGGGGAGAACTTGCAGCTCGTTGAAGTGAGCCCTTCGAAGGTTAATGGTTTAGATGACATCTTGGCTCAGCTGAAAGACCGTGCGGCTGATACTCCTCCGGGGAAATGGGTAAAGGCCTGGGGCTATGACGATACCCGCCTAAAAGAAAAGCGTCATCCTACGAGGAAAGATCTCGATCGAGTATGCCCTGATCATCCCGTGAGCGTTATGCGGACCTGTATGCACGTGATGGCTGTAAACTCCATGGCTTTGAAGATGGCAGGCATCACAAGCGAGACCCTCGATCCGGAAGGAGGTGAAATCGGTCGCGATAAAAGTGGACAACCCAATGGTATTTTGTTTGAACTTGGTGCCATGAATCTCGTGAATCGTTTGATCCCATATCCCACCACCGCAGAGTGCGCTCAATTCTTGAGGCTTGCTTCGGAAGTTTATGTCAGCCAGGGGCTCACCCTGGTGACCGAGGCAGGGGCAGGATGGTCAGGAAACCCAAATGAAGCAGCTGGGTTTCAGGTTGCCTGGCAGTCTGGCGATTTGATGCCTCGAGTTTCAATGGGCCTCATGGAGGAAACGCACAGCATCTTTCCGCAAAAAGGAGGTACCGGTCTTTTCACTGGATTCGGGGATGACCATTTGTGGATTGGCCCTGCAAAATTTGTTGCCGATGGGGGAGTTGGACCCAGAACGGCTGCTCTCACTCAACCCTACGAAGACTCCGATTACTGTGGGTTTATGTGTGAAAATCCAGAAAGCCTAACCGAGCGTATGGAGCAAGCTCATACGTCGGGATTTCAGCTCTCTGTGCATGCGATAGGCGATCAAACTATCGATATGGTTTTGTCTGCCTATGAATCGATTCTTGCTCGGTATCCGCGTCCTCATCGGCACCGTATGGAACATGTTATGGTGTGCCGTCCAGATTTCTTGCCACGCATTCGCAAATTAGGGATCATTTCTGTGGTACAGCCAGCATTTTTATATTACTTAGGGGATACCTTTATCAAAAATCTCGGTGAGGAGCGCATGAGATACACCATCCCAATGAAATCGATGATAGAAAACGGTATTACTGTTGCGGGTAGCTCAGATCGCCCCGTCACGGAGGGCAACCCTTGGACTGCAATATGGTCAGCGGTTAACAGGACGACTGCTACTGGTAGACCCATTAATCCGGAGCAAGGCCTGACCGTAGCCGAGGCTCTGCAATTATATACCTCTAAAGGGGCCTACACAAATTACGCGGAGAACCGTGTAGGCTCGCTTTCTCCGGGCAAGCTCGCGGATATTATTGTTCTTGATGAAAATCCCCTGGAAATAGATCCCAAGAGACTGAAAGATATTCACGTAAACAGGACGTTTATCAGTGGGAAGGAAGTATATAAGGCCCCGTAGTATCTTATGAGGCTAGTTGGCGGAGGTATCCCTGAGGTTCATAAATCCGGGAAACCTTACCGGCCTCACTTATCGCTCTTCTTTCGGTAAAAGAGTCACCAAATCCGGCAGGTTATCCGTTGAATCGAAGGGCAAATCGAATACTGTGTCGCTAACCTCAAGGTCTGCGCGGTCTCGAGCGGACTCAAGTAAAGCGCTCGATACAGCCAACCACTCCAGGTCCTTCGTATTTGAAATCCAAGCCACCTTAACCGTCTCGGGCGTCCACAACCCGATGGTCCCAAAGGCTGCTTCCACGGCGGCCCTATCGTTGGGCAGCGCAATGGGGACACGCCCTTTTTCCGGAGACCCGCCGGTCATAGAATTTATCCTTGTGGCCTCAAAATCGATCTTTTCAACCGCTCGCCGCGTGGTGTAATCCGCTAGCCCTAATCCAGTGGCGTTACCCTCCGACCCCTCAGTTAGATCCCTGAAAACGATTCGCGTTATCTTGGGGGTGTCGCATTCTTTTTCATAAATGTTCATGATGCGACCAATTACTTTGGTATCAAATCCCGAGCCCGAGATGTCCTTTCCGATTTGGTCCACCAGCAGGATATCCAGCTGGTCAAAGGGCAGCTTTGCCCTGTGTTGCTGTGATTCTTTTAGCAACTCCGGTTCCCGGTCAAAAACATCACTGGCGGGGACCACTTCCACCCGGCGAAGCTGGTTACGCTGATCCTCTAAAAGGGCAACCCCTCCAAGAATGTTGAGTTCCTTGAAGAGAATTTTTGCGATAGCATGTATGGCCTTGAAGTAGGTGATATTCACTGCCAACCGGTGCATGGTTTCCGCGCCCGGTTGCCGCCCGAGTCCTACCACCGCCATCTTCAGGATGCCTGATTCAGTAGTCCCCATATATTCGGTGTGTTCCTTGACACGATTGACAATGAGAATGTGGTCTGCGTCGACTGCCGCTCTATCGGCATAAACGGGAACATTTCCTTCAGCCCGGCCAACCTCAACAATGTCCCAATCAGAATAGATGGGAGCCCCCACGGCCTCTTCGGTGATGCCAAGGTGGGTTAGAACCTTCACCTGCATTGCGGCCTTTGCCCCACCGTGGCTTCCCATGGCCGGTTGTAAAAAGGGCTCCCCGCCCACCGACCGTACCGCCTCTACGCATGCTGCGAGGACATCTTTCATCGAATCTATGCCTCGGCTACCGCCCGTCAAGAGAACCCGATCTCCCTTCTTCACGGGTTTAAGGAGGCCCGTTCGCTCAAACTCCGCCAATAACCATCCCTTCGGATCGGGTTTTAGGGATTCAGGAAACCGTTGTCTTATCAGGCCGAACTGCGGATAATCCATGTGAACACCTCCTCAATTTTCCCATCCACTTGGCTCATACCTCAGTAACGATATCGCCATGTAACATGGGCTTCTGGATTGCGCCCCTATAATAGCAAAAAGTGGAAGGAGCAACAACTCACAAAATCGATGAAACCAGTTGAATGAGGGACCATTAAAGGGCCACATATGCTGGGGAAAAAATCGTCTCTCAGCCCTTCTTGCCCCACTTCTCCAACCACTTCTTCTGAACCTCAACGTTGAGTGCGTAGAGAGGCCACTTCCCCTCCAGGGCCATCACGGCTTGCGTCATCGGTTTGTAATAGAGCTCCCACTCCGAGGTGGTTGAGTACCAGGCACTATGGCCGGTAAGAATAACGTTTTGCATGAGGAGGAGCTCGTTATCCGGGGCTATCGGCTCGTCTACCGTTACGTCAATTCCTGCCCCGGCAATAAGGCCCTCTTTCAAAGCCCTGATAAGGGCTTCCTGATCGACACAGCCCCCCCGAGCAGTATTGATAAAATAGCAGGTAGGCTTCATCTTCTTGAACTCCTCGTACCCGATCATCTTGCTCGTCTCGGGGGTAAGCGGCGTGTGAAGGCTAATGAAGTCAGATTCCCTGAGGAGCCTATCCAGGTCCACGGGCTTCACCCCGCGGCTCTCCATGATTGCACCCAAAACGTACGGATCATAGGCGATGACTCTCATACCCAGCCCCCGAGCCTTAAGGGCTGTAGCCGTGCCGATCTTCCCCAGGCCCACAATGCCCAGAGTCTGCTCACGCATCCGGAACATGGGATAAGCGAACTCCATTAACGCTTCTTCCCTGTCCAGGATTATATTGGCCTGTTTCTCCCTCACTGCCCTGTCTATCTGAAGGATCTTATGGCCCAGTGCCAGCATGAACCCTATGGCTAGGCCCGATACCTCGTCCAAACAGTAATCGGGAACATTGGTACGAACGATCCCTTGCTCAGTTGCGGCTTCGAGGTCGCTTCGTTCATAGTCTATCCCGATACTAGCGATGATGCGGCACTTGGAGAGAGCTCCGAGCACACGTCGGTTATATGGCTGGAAAGACGCTACACCTATGATAGCGTCAGCATCCGCAGCGTTGTGGATAATCTCCTCTTCTGTCCGCCACATCCCCTTAACGAATACGACCTCCAAGGGTTCCAACAGTTTTTCTCCAAGATCCACACCGGGAAGGGGAAACATATGAACTACCTTAAAACCCATGGTCTCCCTCCTTTATCGTGATTCCTCTCACCATTTCTCAACCAGCTTCAACTGCTGCCCTCTGACTGTCCACGGAAACCATTTTTCCAATCATGTGCTCATTTCTTATCAGGCTGGACGGACAACGTCAAGGAATTATACAAACCTTCCCGTTGAAACACGAAATCTTCCCCATGGGGAAACGTGGGATATGCTCGCGCTTTGAGGAACGCTCGCAGAGATCTCGAAAAATTGGGGAAACGAGCTCTGAGCGCTTGAGCGGCGAAGAGCGAGTTTTTCAGAAACCTCTCGGAAAAACCTTGACAACCGATCCTCGGTTGAATACTTATGAAATATAATTTCATAATATGAAATAAGAGCTTGCTCCAAGCAGCTAAAAAAGAGAGAGGAGGTCTTACCAATGAAAGCGGCATTTACCCTTATACCCACTGAATCGAGGAGGCTGATCGCGAAGGCTGTCGTGCAGATGGAGGAGGTCCGAATCGCCATGGAGAAGGCGTATCTCATTTTGAATGGTGGAACGACCAATGGCTTCATCGCCCAGGAGCTCCTGGGATTAGGAGACCTCGAACCCCAAAAATTTACGGCGGGCACCAACACGCATAGGCTCCTCTGTGTTACCGATGCCGATAAGCGGACGCCCTTTCCCATTATCCTCGATAAGGGGGAAAGGTCTTCGAAAACCCTGCCCGAGGCTTTAGAGGACTTTCATATCGAGACTGTGCTCATCAAAGGGGCAAACGCAATAGACCCGGAGGGAAACGTCGGTGTGATTACATCGGGTTTCGACGGCGGAACGATCGGGGCGACTATCGGCACAGCCACATCCCAGGGGTTGAGGTATATTTTCGCCGTGGGTCTAGAGAAGATGGTGGCTTCGGTAAAAGAGGCAGCAGCCTGGACAGGAGCAAAGACCCTCGATTACACGATGGGGGCGGATTTTGGGATGTACTGCATTCCAAACGGAACGGTCGTAACTGAGGTCGAGGCCCTGAAAATACTAGCCGACGTGGAAGCAAAACACGTTGCGTCTGGGGGCGTCGGCGAATCGGCCGGCTCGGTGGTTCTGGTCATTGAGGGGAAAGAGGCAAATGTCAAAAAGGCGATCTCCATTGTTGAATCGATTAAGGGGGAAGCGCCTTTAAAGGGATTTAAGGGTACGTGCAAGGTATGTCCCTACGCATGCAAATTCGCTGGATCGGAGGTCGAGGATCTACCACCATGGCTACGGGATTGATACCTCATCACGAGCCGGAAAGCAAAGCCGACAAAATGAGGTGCATCAAAGACGTCTTCATGAATTGGGCTCGGCGATCAACGGCTG
>JBGVTJ010000346.1:0-3644 GCA_041862515.1 Thermodesulfobacteriota bacterium
GGGCATTGAGCAGATGCTTGCAATTCTCACCGGTATCACCGAGGGGAAGGGAGAAGAGGGTGACATCGCACTCTTGGAGGAGATAGCTGATGTCACGAGGAACACCTCGCTGTGCGCCTTGGGGCAGACTGCTGCTAATCCAGTATTGAGTACCGTACAGTATTTTAGACCCGAATACGAGGCACACATCCAAGAGCGAACTTGCCCTGCCGGGGTGTGTAAGGCATTAATCTCATACTATATCGAGCCGGATAAGTGTCGGGCTTGCCTTATCTGTCTGAGAAATTGTCCCGTTGAGGCAATAGCCGGAGCCAAGGATCAGATACATGTAATTGACCAGGGCAAGTGCATCAAGTGTGGAGTCTGTTTTGAGGTATGCCCGAAACGCTTTCGTGCGGTGAGTAAGTTTTCAGGCGGCCCGACGCCACCACCTCTGCCAGTCGAAGCAAGAACTATCCGAAAGAAGCCAAAGCAAAAGAGCAAAGGGGAAGATGAACGACATTAACCTCGAAATCGATGGCAGGAAGGTAAAAGCCGAAAAGGGCATGACAGTCCTGGAGGTGGCGGAAGAGGCGGGCATCAAGATACCTACCCTGTGCCACCATAAGGCACTCTCCCCCTTTGGTGCTTGCCGCATCTGTACCGTTGAAGTCATCCGTGGGGAAAGATCCAGATTACTTACGGCGTGCACTTATCCAGCCGAGGAAGGGTTAGTAGTAAAGACGGATTCGTCGGTGGTTAGGCAAACACGTAAGATGCTCCTTGAGCTATTGCTGGCCCGGTGCCCAGATGTAGAGATTATCCAACAGCTAGCGCACGAAGACGGCGTAGAAAAACCACGGCTTAAGAAGACGAAAAATGAGAATTGTATTCTTTGCGGTTTATGTACTCGGATCTGTCAGGAGAGAATGGGTGTAGCGGCGATCAACTTCGTCAATCGAGGGATCAATCGCAAGGTGGATACCCCCTTTGAGGTCTACTCAGATGTCTGCCAAACGTGTGGAGCCTGTGCCTTCATTTGCCCTACCGGGGCAATTAAACTTGAGGATATATCCAGCAACAAACCGATACCCATTGCTTCCGAGTTCGATGCAGGCCTCGTAGCGAGGTCACCCATCTATCTCTCCTATCCTCAAGCAGTTCCGAACGTTCCGGTGATTGATCGAGATACATGTATCCACTTTCTCACGGGTGAATGCGGAATGTGCCAGGAGTTTTGCCAAGCCGAGGCAATTGATTTTAGCCAGGAAGATGAACTTGTTGATATAGATGTGGGAGCAGTCATTTTGGCTCCGGGCTTTGATGAGTTTGATGCCAGTATTTTCACAAACTACGGGTATGGCACTTTCCCGAATGTGCTTACCAGCGTAGAGTTTGAAAGAATCCTGAGCGCCTCCGGTCCGTTTCGAGGCGAGCTCCGGAGGCCCTCGGATAACAGAGTGCCCAAAAGTATCGCCTGGATTCAGTGCGTTGGATCCAGGGACAAACACGTCTCCCAGATTGACTACTGTTCCTCAGTATGCTGCACGTATGCCATTAAGGAAGCCCTGGTAGCTCAAGAGCACAGCTCAACCCCTCTTGAAACGACGATTTTCATCATGGATATTAGGACATTTGGGAAAGGGTTTGAGAGATATTACGAACGGGCAAAGGAGGAGCATGGGGTTCGATTCATAAGGTCGAGGATCCATAGCATCTTTGAAGACAGCGATGGAGACCTGATCATCAGGTATTTCGATGAGGATAGGATAAAGGAGGAGAAATTCGGCCTGGTGGTCCTTTCAGTGGGACTCAGACCGCCCGCTGAGATCAAGGAATTGGCCGAGAAGGTTGGGTTGAAACTTAACCAGTATGGATTTTGCCAGGTGGGGGACTTCTCTCCGGTAGCTACCTCTAAGCCTGGCATATTTACAGCTGGCGTGTTTGCAGGGCCAAAGGATATTCCCGAAACGGTCATGGATGCAAGTGCTGCTGCCACCGATGCGTCGCTTCTCCTGGCCCCGGCTCGGCACAGCCTGACGGCGGAAAAGGAATACCCCCCTGAGAGGGATGTCACCGGAGAGAAACCACGTATCGGGGTCTTCATATGCCATTGCGGCATCAATATCGGTGGAGTCGTGGATGTCCCAAACGTAAAGGACTACGCTAGATCCTTGCCCAATGTGGTCTACGTTGAGGAGGATCTCTTTACCTGCTCGCAAGATACTCAACTGAAGATCAAGGAGAAGATTAAGGAGCATGGGCTGAACCGGGTAGTGGTTGCTTCCTGTACTCCCCGGACACATGAGCCCGTGTTCCAGGAGACGCTCAGGGAAGCCGGACTCAACCAATTCCTCTTCGAGATGGCGAACATCCGGGACCAGTGCTCATGGGTTCACATGTACGAACCGGAGAAGGCGACGGAGAAAGCCAAGGATTTGGTAAGAATGGCGGTGGCCAAGGCGAGGTTGATTGAACCGTTGAAGCAGATACCCTTGGATGTAAATCCCGCTGCTCTCGTCATTGGCGGCGGCATTTCGGGTATGGTGAACGCCCTCAGTATGGCCCAGCAGGGGTTTGAGGTTCACCTGGTCGAGAAGACGTCCCAACTTGGCGGTATCGCCAACAGGCACCATCATACCCTTGAGGGTCTCGATATCCAGGCTTACCTCAGGGAACTGATTGCAAAAGTTTCACATGAGCCATTGATCCATATCTACAGGGAAACAGATATCGTAGACGTCAGTGGCTATGTGGGCAACTTCACGACGAAGTTACAGGCGCGCCCCCAGGGAGAGATCAAGGAAGTTAAACATGGGGTGACCGTTATCGCCACCGGGGGAGATGTCTACAGGCCCAATGAATACCTCTATGGCCAAGACGACCGGATATTCACCCTATTGGACCTGGGAGAGGAGATTGCCAAGGGTAATCCGCGGGTCTGTTCCAGTAAAAGCCTCGTCATGATCCAGTGTGTGGGGTCCAGGGAAGAGGAGCGGCCCTATTGCAGCCGTGTCTGTTGCAGCGAATCGATAAGGACTGCCCTTACGTTGAAGGAAATGAATCCCGAGATGAAGATCTATATCCTCTATCGGGATATGAGAACGTACGGTTTCAAGGAGCCATACTATCAGCAGGCGAGAGCCGAGGGCGTCATCTTCATCCGCTACGAGGTGACCGATAAGCCTGTGGTGCAGGCCATCAGGGAGGATGGCAAGGATGTTCTCAGGGTAAGCGTTAACGACCCTATTCTTGGGGAGCAGGTCTCAATAGATACGGAGACCCTTGCCCTGGCGGCGGCGATCATCCCTCCCCCCGGAAATGAGGAACTTGGCCGGTTCTTCAAGGTCCCTTTGAATGAGGATCGCTTCTTCCTCGAGGCTCATATTAAGCTCCGCCCGGTGGAATTCCCAACGGAGGGAGTTTTTGTCTGTGGGCTAGCCCATAGCCCCAAATTTATCGTCGAGAGCATCGCGCAGGCCAAGGCAGCGACATCCAAGGCAATTACCATTCTTTCAAGGGATAGGATTGAAGCGGGCGGGGCGGTCAGCACTCTCGATGAGAGGAAATGTAGCGGATGCGGGGTTTGTCATCTGCTTTGCCCGTTCAGCGCGATAGAAATGGATGACGAGAAAAAGGTGGCGGTGATCAATGAAGCCCTTTGT
>JBGVTJ010000347.1:0-6233 GCA_041862515.1 Thermodesulfobacteriota bacterium
CGAGTTAGGTGTCTGCCGAAAAGAAGCCAGCATGGATAGAAGTTCGTTCGAGGCAAATAGAGGCCTCACACAGCAGGAAGCCGCTAGCTCGATCCAAGGTTGAAGGAGTATCCCATGTCGTAATAGAAAAATGGAACTTGACCACAGGCAGCGAACGACGTCCACAAAGACCCGGATTATCCGATTGAGACTTATGCACCCTGATTCTTAAACTGTCAATCGGATTCGGTTGGAGGGGTTTACCCTGATTTAGCCAAGATACTCGCGACTCCAAAGCATATCAGCCGCCGCGAAGCCCCGCCTCCCCTGCCCTCGCATCCCTCACAATCCCCCGCGCAACCGGATAACCCAAGACCCCCATAAAAGGATTAAAAGGGGTCAGGCATAAGTAAATAAACATTGACATGCAATCATCTTGCTGATACTGGATAATTATGGCACGAAAACCGCGCATTCACTTTCCGGGAGCTTTCTATCATGTCATTTCACGCGGTAATCGGCGTCAGAACATATTTCGCGAACATAGCGATTGTGAGCGGTATCTTCAATTCTTGGCAGAGTACAAGGAGCGCTACCGTTTTTTTCTGTTTGGCTACGCATTGATGCCGAATCACATCCATCTACTTGTCGAAGTGGGCGAAACCCCACTCAGCCACCTCATGCAAGTCCTTCAGTTTCGCCACACGCGCAACTTTAATATCAAATACAGAAAAACGGGACATCTCTTTGAGGGTAGATACAAAGCGATCCTGTGCGAGAAGGATTCCTATCTGTTAGAGCTTTCTGCCTACATACACTTGAATCCTGTTCGCGCGGGGTTGGCGGAAAATCCGAGAGACTACCGCTGGACGAGCTATAGGACCTACCTCACGGGCAAGAGCGACGATCTAGTGGATACACACCGTGTTTTGATGCAATTCTCACGGAGAACGAGGGATGCAGTAAGGGAGTATGCCCGATTTGTGAGGGAGCGGATTGATCAGGGTCACGTAGACGAATTCTATGGGCTGAAAGACCAGCGGTTCTTAGGGGAAGATGAATTTGTGGAAGAGGTTTTTCGTGGATTGAATGAGAAGCTACCCGTTGTTTACGATATTGCCGTGGCCGAGATCGTCTCCAAGGTCTCTTCGGTCTTAGGGATACCCCTCGACTCGATCTATAGTGTGAATCGAAACCGCAATGGTGCCCTGGGGCGGGCGGTGGCTGGATATTTGGGAAGGAAACTGGGTGGTCATCAGGTGAAAGCAGTCGCGGAGCACTTTAACCGGGATCCTGTCGCCATCAGTCAGGGCATGAAAAAAATGGAGGGCCGACTGAGCGAGGAGAGGACTCTTCGAGAGGCCATAGAGAAGATGGAAAAGGCCCTGACCCGGAAGCGCAGGGCTAGATACTCATTTACTTATGCCTGACTCCAAATCCACTGACTCCAAATCCACAAATCCACTGAAAGGGAGGAAACCTACCTAGAATAACACGGAGGACGAATTACCATGAAAGGAATGGTCAAGGCTGCCGTTATGAACCGAGTCAATGCCCCCCTGGATCTGGTGGAATACCCGCTGCCGAAAGTCGAACGGGGCTGTATCCTCGTAAAAATCCTCTGCTGTACCATCTGTGGTTCTGATCTTCATTCCTGGCTGGGGCGGAAAACTGCCCCGATGCCCATCATCTTGGGTCACGAAATCGTCGGGGAGATCGTCGAGCTGGGGGAGGATATCGATAGGGATTCAGGGGACAAGTCATTGAAGGTAGGGGATCGGATCACCTGGACCATCATGGACAACTGCGGGAAGTGTTACTTCTGTCGCGAAAAGGGTCTCATGATGAAATGTCGTTATCTCAAGAAATACGGCCACGACAGTTGCGCAGATCCACCTCATCTTGTGGGCGGTTTTGCCGAATACTGTTATATCACCCCCGGAACATGTGTAACCAAGGTCCCTGACAACCTCACAAACGAGGAGGTGGCTCCAGCAAATTGTGCCCTTGCAACGGTAGTTGCGGGATGGGATGAAATCAACCTTAAACCATTCGAAAACGTCCTGATCCAGGGGGCGGGAACTCTAGGATTTTATGCTGCTGCTCTCGCAAAACATTATGGATGTAATAAGATCATCGTCACCGATATTCTGGATAACCGGCTCGAGGTGATCAAGAATTTTGGGGCTACTGATACCCTCAATGTAAAAGAAATGGGGGAGGAAGAGGTCGTTGAAGTGGTCCGAGGACTGACGGACGGATTTGGCGTAGATGTCGCCATGGAGGTCGCCGGGATCCCGGAAGTCATCCCGACGGGGCTAAAATGCTTGAGAACCGGAGGAAGATACCTGGAACACGGAAATGCGTTTCCCGGGGCCACCTTTACCTACGATGCTTCGGATATCGTCTTTCGCTGGCTGACCATAAAGGGCGTACATAATTATGATGCCAAACACCTCCAGTGGGGAGTCAATTTCTTAGAGCAAACCAAAGAAGTATATCCGTATCATGAACTGGTGACCCATAGGTTCTCCCTGGATGAAATCAATCAGGCCATGGAGGTGGCTCGCGCGCGCGAGGGAATCAGGGTTGCTATCAAACCGTAAGGGCACGAGGTATTGCACTTTTCCCTAAGAAAGGTCACCAAATTGCGGCAGCCGATCCGGTAGCCCTGGAGCATCGGCCGTCATGCCCCCAGTCTTCGCCTCACGAGTCATAACCCTTTATTCTCAGGCCCAATTCACAGCGAAAGGATCAGAACCGTCATCACCGCACAGAAAATGCCCAATACCTTCTGACGGGTTACCGCCTCTTTGAGCAACCATACCGATAGAACCGCTGTTACTGTAAAGCTGAGTTGGGCAATGGGGACGGCGATAATCGCCTCACCTGCCTTAACGCTCAGAAAGAGGAAGGAGGCGATGCCAACAACCAAGAGGCCAGATATGATCCCGTATGTAATAACACTCCGGTTTATTCTAAGCCCCTCCTCGAATATGAGGCTGTAGATTGGCCCACCGACGACCCAAAAGAGGGCGTTGATGAAGAGAAAGGCATTGACATCCACGCCATGCATCGTCCCAACCTTGTAAAAGAAGCCCATCAGCCCGCGCAATATGCCGGCCATTATTACCAAAAGGAAAAAAAGGGGAACCGTTCGTCCCCACGGTCCGGATCTCGAATCACCAGACCAAGACATCAGGAATACCGAGGCAATGGCAAAGGCCACTCCCCCGAGCTTCCGCAAAGTCAACTGCTCCGCTAGGAAGAAAGGGGCCAAAAAAACGACCACCACGAAGTTGAGCCGATAGATCGTGGAGCCCACCGAGGCATCAACGCCATGAAATCCCTCCAAAAGCAAAATGTTCGCGATAATAAGGATCGCACCCGAGATGAGCCCATAGAAAACGCTATCGTGATCAAACCTCATCCCCCCTGAAATGGAGCCCGTGGCATAGAAAAAGAGGGCCCAAATCGCCCCTATTAATGCGATATATGCCCCCTTTGATCGTTCCCTTGTCACGTATCGCTTGAAAACCAGATCATTAAGGCCTGCACAGAACATGGAACCCAAGGCGAATACTGCTGACAGGCCCACCCTAAAATGCACCCCCTCTATTCACACAAACCTTCCCAAAACTCTCATGTATAGCTCTTGAAGAGCTCGCTTGAGATGATCATCTTCTGTATACTGGAGGTTCCCTCCAGATATTCCATCCCCCTGGCATCAGCGCTGAGAATGCTGATGATATTGTCTTTCAAATAGCCCCTCCCACCCATGATCATCTGCCCTAGTTGAGCCACGTTCATCACCATCTGGGTGGCAAAGAGCTTTGCCTGGGATGAAGCACTTCGATAATATGGGGTGCGGGCCTGTCTTAACGCATGAAAACAGAGACCCCGTGCCGCATTGATCTGGGTATACATGTCGGATATCTTGAAGCTGATGTCCTGGCTACTGGTGAGCGGGTGATCGAATTGAATCCTCTTGCGGGAGTAATTGAATACCTCATCCAAGATCCGGCAAGCAAGTCCGCACCCAATCCCCGCGAGCAATATCCTGCCCTTGTCAATGGCTTCCAAGGCCAACAGTAAGCCCCTCCCCTCACCCCCGATCAAATTCTCCCTGGGTACCACGGAATCCTCATAGATGAGCTTGCCCGTAGGCAGGATTTTCAACCCATCCTTCTCCGGCAAAACCTCCACTCGAAACCCCTCTAGCTCGCCCTCCACGACGAAGGTGCTCAGGGATCGGGCTCCTTTCCTCCCCTTCGTGTTGACCAGAAGAGTATAGATCCCGGCGAGCCCCGCATTCGATACGAAGATCTTTTGGCCGTTGAAGATGTAATGATCTCCCTTGGGTTTAGCCGAGAACTCTATGGCGCTGACATCGGACCCTGCCCTCTCCTCAGTCATGGCGATGGCTCCAAATTTTCCCTCTCTCAATCTGGGAAGGAACTTGGACTTTTGCCTCTCGTCATTTCCGGCAAGGATGAGGTCTATCGCGCGGCTATGGGCTACAAAGATGACCCCCAGGCTGGGGCATGTGTATCCGAGAAGTTCCATGATGAAATAGATATTCTCCTCGGATGTCCTGCTTCCCCCATATTCCATGGGCACGAAAACCTTAAAGAAACCCATTTGCTTTAAGCCTTCATAGATGGACTTCCAGGGAGGTGGGAAGATAACCTTATTCTTCTTGAATTTGACGCCGGCCTCGTACATCGTTACAAGCTCGGGCATCACCCTTTCCTTGAGAAGGTCGATAAATTTCTCGGTAAAAACCTTATCCTCTCCCCCTTCGTGGAAGGAACGCAGGATCTTAATGAAATTATCCAAGGCTCTTGTACCTCCCCACCGATTTGCCGACATTTTAAATCATGCATCATCCCGAAATCAAGGATAATGCCTTTGGTTATTCCCGGGTTTCTCCTGAACGTATGTACCGCGGGGTAATCCATTAGAGAGGTAGAGGTGTCCCTGGGGGAGAAGTGGGAAGGCGGAGGGCCGATAGCATCGAAAAGATCCAAACAAGCCGACAAAAAGCTATCGGAGTTCATCGAAAGATATCTGTCCCTTAACCAACCCCCATCCGATCTAAGGTTTCCAGGTAGGCCTCGAGGCGGGTCCGGATTTGAGCCTCTGAATAGAAACGGGGATCTCCCATATCGGATTCGAATACGAGCGCGGGAATCCCCGTCTCCCTGGTAATCAGATCCCGGAGATCCAGGACACCAAAGGTGACGGCCTTACAGCTTCGGTTCATGAACATGATGTTTCCATTCAGGGAATATCGCCTGAACAATTCCACGGCCCGTTCCGCCCGCTCTTCTAATTCGACATTGGAGAAGACGGCTGTATAATTCTCCGCAAGCGTGCGAATGGGATTTGATACGTCGAAGTCATAAGTCCAGGCATGGGCGTAAAGGGACGTGAGGATTACCGCGTCATGGGCAGCCAAGAATTCGAAATGGTCCCTGAATTTGAACCAGATGGGAAGGTTTTCCCAATAAAGACGAAAACGTTCATTGGGGATAACCCCGATGCCCCTCGAGATCTTTTCCTCCTTAATCTCCTCGATCAGGAGTCGATAATAATCCACTGCCTCCTTTGTTCCCCGGAGGTAGACGATAATTGCCATGTGGATAAGGGCGTCGAAGATACTAATGGGAGAGGGTTTTATGGAAGCAAGATCGAGAAATTCCCTGTAGAGCCTGCTGGCCTCGGCTGAGTATCCCATTACCTCCCTCAAACGGTGGTAATCGAACTTTCTCCCCGTCAGCTCCTCGAGGGCCTCGATCAATTCTCCCAATTGATGTTCCACATACGTAATGATATTCTTACGGGCTTCAGCTTTTTGAATGTACTGAGGGGTATCGAAGACGAAGACTGGAACCCCATACCTCCTGGAAAGGACCTGAAACCACTTGGTCAACGTAAAGCATTGGGCATTACAGGCTAGCAAGAAATCAGGGTCCGGAATCCCTCCTATCGGGCTTTCCTGCAACTCCCGATAGCCCAAATCGCTCCGGGCATAGGCGCAAAGGTGGGTCGTATATCCCCTCTTTTCGATCTCCAAGGAGAGCCGCGGCATCATTCGTCCTGTGAGACACATCACTGCATGGTTCTCCGGGTATATGTGGATGATATCGTGGGCATACAATAATTCCATCGGGGAAATGGCCGTGGTATAAGCGACGAACCTGCCCTCCTGACGTGCCCTCAGGGCTTCCCCATAGTAGGTCTTGGTCAAC
>JBGVTJ010000348.1:0-4867 GCA_041862515.1 Thermodesulfobacteriota bacterium
GATCTTAATAAAGACTTGATAGATTGTCAAGGGAAAAATCATTGCGTGTTACGGAAGAATCATTGCGAGATGGATTTATTCCTGTATATGAACTCATTAAAATCCGCACCGTCCAAAAAATCTTAGGTCTATCATCTCTTGTCCTCGGGTAATGACCACAGAGGAATCCTTCGCAAGGGAGGAGACTATGACAGGTTCACATATACGAGGTTCGCTATGCTGACGATGTAGTAACTCTTAGGTCTTACAATTCGACCCTTCCCCCCAACCGGCGCAAAAGGAAATGGCCGCTCAGCGTAATTATGATGATTATCAGCATAATAGTATAAGCGTGCTGGACGAACCCCTGGGTTTGATACCGAAAAATGATGGACGTCATTGTCCTCGTCTTTGGAGTCACCAAGAGGACAATTATGTCCAATACGCGCATGGTGGTGATGAGGGTCAGCAGCATCGCTGACAGGATCCCCGATTTAGCCAGTGGAATGACGATCCGGTAGAACCGAGTAGCCCACCCGATTCCATGAACTGCTCCGCTCTCTTCCAGTGATGGATCGATCTGGTGGATCGCCGTAATGCCTGAACTGGAAGAGTACGGCAGGTATTTCACCGTACAGGCCAACCCCAACAGGGCAAAGGTACCATAAAGGGCGGGCATAGGCCCCCAAGAGCGCCCAAATAGGGTGAGATAGATCCCCCCGAAGGCAATGCCGGGAATCATGTAAGGCATGAATGAGAGATTCTCAATGGTACGGGAAAGAGCAGACCCGCGGGTCCTCACCACTGCATAGCCGATCAAGATCCCGATTAACCCGCTGATCAGAGCGGTCATCCCTGCCAGGAGCACGGAGTTCTTCATAGCCCCGAGAATGAAACTACTCCTAAAGACCCCTGACTGCCCGTCTGCTAGGTTGGGGTCGCTGGTGCCGATCCAATAGTGCAGGGTGAGATTGTCTAATCCATACTGACCTTCGTAGCGCATGAGCGTCTGCCACCCGAGCAACAAGAGCGGTCCTATTATGGAGATGAAAATGAATCCCATCAGGAGAAGGGTAACCGGCCCACGCCAGCGTCCCAGGTCCACGGGCTTCTTCCGCACCCCCTTCCCCCCAATAGTGACGTACTGCTTTCTCGTCCCCACCAGCCGTTGGTTGACCAGTACCGTGGCTACTGTGGCTAAGATTAAAATTACCGATAGAACGTAACCCTCCCCGTATAATCGATTGTTGAGGGCGGAATAAATCCGGGTGGAAAGGGTGTAGTATCGGATCGGCAAGCCCAGAAATGCCTGAGTGGCGAACTCCCCGAGACCCTTGCTGAAGGTGAGCACGAAGGCAGAGCCCAGGGCGGGTAAAACGATGGGGAAGGTGATCTTGCGGAGGATCTTGGAGCGACTCGCTCCCAAAAGCTCTGCGCTCTCTTCCAAGGTGGAGTCAATATTGACCAGAGCGCCTCGGAGAAGGATGAACGTGTACGGGATGTAGTGAATGCCCAGGGAAATGATAATGGGAAAGAGACCGTATCCAACCCATTGAGGAAGGTTAACCCCAAACAGGGCGTTCAACAGCCCCGGAGTTCCCCCAAAACGCTCGCTCTTGAATAGCACAAGCCACGCCAGAGCTATGGTCCATGATGGCATGATGTACGGGACGATGATGACGGCAGAGAAAAACCCCTTCCACGGGAGATTCGTTCGCACTATCAACCAGGCCAAAAGCGATCCCAGTATCATGGCTATAGCCGTCATCCCCACGGCGATCTCCAAGCTGTGCATCGTGGGTTCATAGAGGATAGCCTGTGCCATGCGGCTGAACATCACCCGCGCCCAGTAAAAGGTGGTCCACTCACCGGGCTGTGCTCCGCGAACGTAGCGTGGGGCGGAAGGATCGAAGACAAATGAGTGTTGGATGATGTACAAGACGGGCATCAAGACGAATATCCCAAGGATGATGAGTAATGCTATTCCCCAGACTCTCTCCGGGTGCTGAGAGAATCGCCTGAGACGGTATCTGCCCTCGATGCAGAGTTTTTTCATCATAGCGGAAGAGATGAAAATTGGCCGCTGCCCCTATACCAAGTGACGGCCCAGAAAAACACACGGGTGTCACAGGGGAGGGATTCAGCCTTGTCAAAATGGTGCCAGCTATCCGTTTCAGATCCAAGGATCGCCGGAGACCCAGATACATAGACGGGGAAAGGAGATGGGCTGCCGAACGAGATAGGTGCGGCAGCCCTCATTGATCATCTCGCCATCCAGAAATCCCTGACCTCCAGGCCTTGATTGTAGATCCAATCGGGGTCGAGGAACCATGAACTTTTTCTGAGGTCTTCAATCTTGCCGACTACTGGCTTCACATCGGACCGCGATGGCCATTGACCCGGCACAAGCCATGGTTTCATGCCCGCTCCTCCTTTTTGGTCCCCGAGCATCCATCGAATCATCAGCTTGGCCGCATTCGGATGTGGGGCCAGGTTGGCCATCACCAAGAAGTTGCGTTTGGTAAACCCTACTACGGGCCGAATGTCCCATCCAATGGCCAGCTTTAAGCCTTTGGTTTTGTTGTCCCGCAACTTAGAGGATGAGACGCTGAGACTCAGAGGGGGCTTGGTCTGGCCGGGGGTTCCCACAGCCTTGGACGCGTCGCCATCGGATGTGGTCAAGACGAGATTGTTCTTGACGAGGCGCAGGATAAATTCGTACCCGGCATTTTTGCTCCCCGGACTCAGCTTGATTGATTCTCCAAATTCCTCCTTATACGTTTCAGCCATTTTGTCCGCATATTTGACTATCATCTGTAAGAAGTTCATGTTTTCCACGGACTGAAGCGGATCCTTCATCTGAACCCGACCGCGCCACTCAGGGCGTGTCAGATCCCATAGGGTATTGATGGGGCACTTGGGGTAGCTTTCGAAGTTATAGAACACCACTTTGGTTTCCAAGCTATGAGCCAGCGGGGGCCCTCTAAGGTCCGCCGGGATCACACTCTCGGCCTTCTGCCCTCCAAGCAGGGTGGTAGGGACGTAGTTCCAGACCAGGCGCTTGGGCAAAATTTCCTTGACCAGTGTGGTCACGTCCGCCATGAACAGAATGTCCACGTTATGGATTCCCGCAGCCTGCTCACGGGTGAGCTTGTCGATTTGGTCCACGGTGAGCATATCGTAAGCCTCGACCTCGACCCCGGGATACGCCTTCTTGAAGGTTTCCACCGCTTTGAAGATCCGTGAGGACAGCGAATAGACCACCACCTTTCCTTCTTTCTTGGCGGCCTCATAAATAGCATCCCAGTCCTCCGTAGCCGGTTGATAGCGATCAATGTTAGCCTTCTCTAACCATGCTGCCTGCTGGGGTGTTACGGCCGTTGCACCCAGAGCCTGGGAACTGATTAACGCTACAGCAAAGCTCATGGCCAATACTGCCGTTCCAGTGAACATAAAAGACTTTCGCATAACAATTCCCCCCTTTCACATAATTTTCCATTCGTTTTCGAACTTTGTATCACCTCCCTTCCAGCTTGGTTGAGGATTGCCCTGGTGTCTTTCCCTAACGGTCATTCTCCCCTCATCTCTATGGAGGCAATCCCGGCACATTGAGAAGCTTGGCAAAGGATTTCAAATTGTAATCAGCTATTCCCCGAGAGCATTTAAAACAGATTGTGGTTAGTCCCAGCCTCTGGGCCGGTCTAATCTCTTTCTCATCATGCCCCATAAAAGCAGCTTCTCCGGGGGAAAGGCCGGCTCGGTCCAAAAAAATCCGATAAATAGCCTCATCCGGTTTTTTGCATTTCTCATCAATGGAGGATATCATGATATCGATCAAGGAGCCAATACCTGCCTTCGCAAACCAGCGCATTTTCTCTTCGGCCGAATGGATACTGTTGGAGATAACTCCGAGAATTACACCCCTTTTTTTCAATTCCCTCAACGTTGCCGCTTCTTCCGGAAAGAGATGAATTCTCTCACTGAAGTGCATAATTTTAGCGGGTATTTCTTCTCTGATCTGAGGATCCCTGACTCCCAGAAAGTCTACATACCTCCTCATCATCTCCTTTATGCTAATTTTTTCCTCAAAGGCTTGATCCTGACAGTGGAAGTAATAGGATCTGGTTGCGGCTTCATCGAATCTCAGTCCAATTTTCTCCTTGAGGTATCTTTGAACCGAATCCACAACTTCTTCATTTCGGTAGTACAGAACTCCATTTGCGTCCATGGCTAAAGCCTTTATCACTTTGTCCTCCTTCTACCCTTATAGACTGCGTTCGAGTCTCCCCCGGGAGTCGGAAATCTCAAGTTTAAGTCCGCCAACTTTTCAATCAAAACCCGAAAACTCACTCCTTGGAAGCGATGAGTTTCTCCGTTTTTGCATCATAAAAGTTCAGAGCCTTGAAACTAACATAGATACGTTGATCCATGGTCAAATCGTAGGTTCCCTCCTCCGATTTCTTAATTACCAGCTCAATGGATCCGCCTCTTCGAGCATAGATGATCGTTTCAGAACCGGCCGGTAGGACAGAATAAATTTCCATTTCCATGGAATCTGGTTCTTTTTCCTGTCCAACCTGTATATCCTCAGGACGAATGGCAATGACCAGATCCTTATTGGACTCCAACCCTTCTATTTTGTCGCCGAGAGGAATCGTAAAATCTCCCTTCTGAGCCTGGAAATAGAGAGCGCCATTGTCTTTTCTTACCAAACCGTCCACCAGGTTCGCCTGAGGGTTCCCCATAAATCCGGCTGTAAAAAGATTAGCCGGGTAACGATACAGCTTTCGAGGAGAGTCGCACTGCTGCAGAGAACCGTCATTTAAGACGAGGATTCGGTCGGACAAGGTCATAGCCTCTACCTGATCATGAGTTACGTAAACGGTGG
>JBGVTJ010000349.1:0-7800 GCA_041862515.1 Thermodesulfobacteriota bacterium
GCAGGCGGGGAATACTTACCCCTTCCGGCCTCTAAAGGGCCGGCTTTCCCCTTCCGTTCGGCTGAGCTCACGTCGAAGCCTGCTCACCCTCGATGGGTACCCCACTTCTCCAGCAGATTACGCTCAGAAACAACGGAATCCTCTAAAAAACTCCGGAAACTCCACCCGGATTTTTCCATTGATTATTTTGACCATTGGTGATATAGGTTTTAATTTGATCACATTCATAGGGGTTTATATGCGGGGTCGAATTGACCAATTTATGAGATATCTGGCTTTGGAAAAGGGAGCTTCGGAAAATACCTGCCGGGGCTATTTCAACGACCTGTCTCATTTGGGGGATTTCATCTCGGCCTCCGGGCTCTTTCCGAAATCAGAAAGGGGAGAAGTGGATGTTTCACGAATTGATCGTGATATCATCCGCATCTATCTCAGGACCCTTTTCCGATCGAATAGAAGGAGTTCTATCGCTCGAAAGTTGGCTTCTATTCGTTCCTTTTTTCAGTACCTGGTTCGAGAAGGAATTATTTCGACGAATCCGGCAAAAGGGGTGGCCACTCCCAAGACCGAGAGGTATATTCCGAGCACGCTAAGCATTGATGAGATGTTCAGGATGTTAGATGCCCCCGATAAATCGAATTCCACGGGTCTCAGGGACCGGGCAATTCTGGAGTTGCTCTATTCCAGTGGCATTCGGGTGGGGGAGCTGACTCAGTTGAATGGTGATGATGTGGATTGGGAACTGGGCATCATAAAGGTCTTGGGAAAGGGGAGGAAGGAGAGGATTGTTCCCATTGGGTCCAAGGCCATCGAGGCGATACAAGATTATCTTGGGAGAAGAGGGCTCTCCCCGCGGGACGGGCGCGATTGGCCTCTCTTTACCAATACTCGAGGCGGTAGATTGACAGATCGGAGTGTGAGACGCATAGTGGAAAAATACGGCAAAAAGTGCGGCCTCGCAAGGAGTATTAGTCCCCATGTCTTACGCCATACCTTTGCAACTCATCTATTGGATGCCGGGGCGGATTTGAGGGATATACAGGAATTGTTGGGACATGTGAGCCTCTCCACGACCCAAAAATATACCCATGTGAGCATAGATGGGCTAATGGAAGTTTACGATAAGGCCCATCCCAGGAGCTGGAGAAATACGAAACGGAATTCGTGATCCCTTTCTATGGGGGGATCGTGGGCTGAAATTCATGGTCATGCAACAGGGGAAACGAACCGTAAATCGTTTCTTCGAAGGAGTCGAGGAGTGAGGGGGACAACTGTTCTTTCCGTTAGGCACAAAGGCCGTGTGGTCATGGCCGGGGATGGACAGATCACCTTTGAAAATACGATTATGAAGCGCACGGCGAGAAAGGTCAGAAAAATATATAATGACAGGGTATTGGCCGGATTTGCTGGAACCAGTGCTGATGCCTTTACGTTATTCGGAAAATTTGAGTCGAAATTGGAAGAGTTCAACGGAAATCTTATGAGAGCTGCCGTGGAATTGGCCAAGGAATGGCGAACTGATAGAGTATTGAGGAGGTTGGAGGCACTTCTCATCGTCGCCGACAAAGATTGCTCTTTGGTTATATCAGGGACTGGAGATGTGATCGAACCCGACGAAGGTGTTACCGCTATTGGAAGCGGTGGTTCTTATGCTCTTGCAGCAGCCAAGGCATTAGTCGACCATTCCGAGTTGGATGCCAAGTCCATTGCCGAAGAATCGATGAAGATCGCCGCAACCATTTGTATCTATACAAATAATAACATCATCATCGAAGAATTATAAACCAAATCCTCTGAAGAGGTTTAAGCAGTGCAAACCTTTACCCCACGAGAGATCGTTTCCGAACTCGACAAATATATCGTGGGACAAAAGGAGGCCAAACGATCGGTAGGTATCGCCCTTCGGAATAGGTGGAGGCGACAACAGGTCTCCGAGGAGCTGAGGGATGAAATTGCGCCCAAGAACATCATCATGATCGGTCCTACGGGGGTGGGGAAGACGGAGATTGCCAGGAGGTTGGCCAGGCTTGCCCAAGCTCCCTTTTTGAAGATTGAGGCGTCTAAATTCACGGAAGTGGGTTATGTGGGTAGGGATGTAGAATCCATGATTAGGGATCTGACGGACCAGGCAGTAAATATGGTCAAGGGGGAGGAAACCGAAAGGGTTGAGATAAAGGCTCGGGAGTTGGCCGAGGAGAGATTGTTGGATCTCCTGTTGCCAAGGCCAAAGCTGGAGAGGAAAGTGGAGGAAAATCCCCCCCCGGGTTCCGTTAGGGCTGTCGAGGAGGGACCTTTAACCCAGAATGCAACCAGGGAGAAGTTGCGACAGTTATTGAAGGAGGGAAGACTGAACGACCGTTATGTCGAGATTGAGACTGCGGATAGAAATCTCCCCATCGTGGAGATCTTCTCCGCCTCGGGCATGGAAGAGATGGATATCAACATCAGGGATATGTTCGGAAACCTCTTTCCCCAGAGGAGAAAGAGGAAAAAGGTAAAAATCCCAGAAGCCTTAACCATCCTCTTCCACGAAGAGGCTCAAAAATTGGTCGATATGGATAAAGTGGTGAGGCTGGCTATAGATAGGGTAGAGCAATCGGGAATCATCTTCTTGGATGAGATCGATAAAATCGCGGGAAGGGAAACCGTCCATGGTCCCGATGTCTCAAGGGAAGGGGTCCAAAGGGATATTTTGCCCATTGTCGAGGGAACGACGGTGACGACGAAATATGGGATGGTAAAGACGGACCACATCCTGTTTATCGCCGCTGGGGCTTTTCACATATCAAAACCCTCGGATCTCATTCCGGAGCTGCAGGGGCGTTTTCCCATTCGGGTGGAGTTGCATTCCCTTGGGAAGGGGGACTTCATTCGGATCCTCAAAGAGCCGCAAAATGCGCTGATAAAACAGTATACTGAGCTGCTCAAGACGGAATCCGTGGAATTACTCTTTACCGATGATGCCATAGCTGAGATTGCAGGGGTAGCTCAAATCATCAACGAGAGGACCCAAAATATTGGTGCGAGGAGGCTCTATACTATTATGGAGAAGCTCTTGGAGGAGATTTCCTTCGACGCTCCAGAGGTCCATGAGAAGAAGATCACCATCGATTCCACGTATGTCAAGGATAAACTGAAGGATTTCATCGAGGACGAGGATTTGAGTCGTTATATCCTGTGAAGCGGTGATACGGGGAAGCAATTCCTCATATCCGGGCTCGCATACCATGAAATGAATGGTGGGACATATGGATGATACCATCAATAAGGCCATGGTCCTCATTGAGGCATTGCCGTATATCCGGAGATTCTACGACAAGACCATCGTCATCAAGTATGGCGGCAATGCGATGATAGATGAGGATCTGAAAAGGAGCTTTGCCTTAGACGTAGTTTTGATGAGATACATCGGACTCAATCCGGTCATCGTCCACGGCGGAGGCCCACAGATCGGGAAGGTTTTGGCTCAGATGGGGAAGAAGACGGAGTTTGTTGAGGGCATGAGGGTTACCGACGGCGAGACCATGGATGTGGTGGAGATGGTCCTGGTCGGAAAGGTGAACAAGGGGATTGTGGGTTTGATCAATCTTCATGGTGGAAAGGCGGTGGGACTCAGCGGAAAGGATGGCCAACTCATCCTCGCAAGGAAGATGAACGTCTACAGGAGGAGGGAAAATGGAAGCCCCCCTGAAGCCATCGATATCGGCATGGTGGGTGAGGTAGCCTCCATCAACCCATCCATCATTTTAGCCATGGAAGAGAGACATTTCATCCCCGTTATTGCCCCCGTTGGGGTGGGGGAGGGGGGGGAGAGCTACAACATAAACGCCGATTTAGTTGCTGGAAAGATTGCCTCCGCCCTCAAGGCAGAGAAACTGATTCTCTTGACTGATGTTCCGGGCATCTTGGGTGAAGGGGATCAATTGATTCGAACCCTCAATGTCACGAAGGCCAGGGAGCTGCTTGAAAAGGGTGTGATTATGGGAGGCATGATTCCGAAGGTTCACTGTTGTTTAGATGCCCTTCAAGAAGGGGTAATCAAAACCCATATTATCGATGGGCGCGTGGAGCATACCCTGCTCCTTGAGATTTTCACCGACGAAGGGATAGGAACCCAGATAGAGAGGGAAAAAGGGGATTGAGAGGAGACGAGGTGGGGGTGAAGGGGATGCTTCTCTTAGGGCAATTTCACCGCTTTTTCCCCCTTTTTACGTTATGACGGAGCCAGTTCAATGAAGGATACGAAGACGCTCATTGCCGATTCTCAGAAGTATATCGCAAACACGTATTCCAGATTTCCCCTTGTTCTGGTCAGGGGGCAAGGATGCAAGGTGTGGAGCAGTGATGGAAGGGAATACTTCGATTTCGTGGCTGGCTTGGCCGTATGCAATCTCGGTCATTGCCATCCAAGGGTGGTTCAGGCTATTCAAGATCAATCTCGGAAGCTCATCCATGTCTCCAACTTCTATCACATCGAGCCTCAGATTGAGCTGGCCAGGCTGCTGGTTGAGCACTCCTTTGCCGATAGGGTCTTCTTCTGCAATAGCGGTGCGGAGGCGAATGAAGCCGCGATGAAATTGGCCAAGAAGTACGCAAAGGATGCCGGGCGAGGGGATAGATTCGAATTCATTACCATGGAAAAATCTTTCCACGGGAGAACCATGGCCGCCATGAGCGCGACGGGACAGGAGAAAATTCAGAAAGGGTTCGATCCCATGGTTCCCGGCTTCAAATACGTTCCCTTCAACGATATGGACGCCCTTCTCCGGGGGGTTACTCCCCATACGTGTGCCATTATGGTGGAGCCGATCCAGGGCGAGGGTGGGGTGAATTGTCCTTCCGAGGGGTACTTGAGGGAGCTTCGCGAGCTTTGTCGTGAGAGGGGGATCCTGTTGATCTTCGACGAGGTCCAGGTTGGCATGGGCAGGACGGGAAAGCTCTTCGCCCATGAACACGAAGGAGTGTATCCGGATATCATGACCTTGGCCAAGTCCCTGGCAGGAGGCGTTCCCATAGGGGCGATGTTGGCCACCGAGGAGGTGGCCAAGAGTTTCATTCCCGGGACCCACGCATCCACATTCGGGGGAAATCCCCTAGCAACGGCAGCGGGAGTGGCCGCCCTATCGGTTTTGCTGGAGGATGAAGTGCTGGAAAACTGCAGAAGGGTAGGGGATTATTTCCTCAAGCGACTCATGGATTTGAAGGGGAAGCATCCCTTCATTAATGAGGTGAGGGGGAGGGGCCTGATCATCGGCATGGAGCTGGATTTTGAGGGGGCCCAGATCGTGACCCGTTGCATGGAGGAGGGATTCCTCATCAACTGTACCATGGGCAATGTCCTCAGATTCCTGCCACCCCTGATCATAAGCTCTGAGGAGGTGGACCAGCTCATCGGAACCCTGGATGGGATCTTCGGAGAATGCGAGGAGGGGGCCAAGTCGTGAAGAGGGATTTGGTTGACATCTTCTCGCTGAGCCGGGATGAGATCGATCATTTGATGCAGAGGGCCTCCATCTTAAAGGCGAAACTGAAGGGGGGAGTCGCGTATACCCCGTTAAAGGGGAAAACCCTGGGGATGATTTTCGAGAAAGCCTCCACTCGAACTCGGGTTTCCTTCGAGGTGGGAATGTACCAACTGGGGGGGTGCGCCCTCTTCCTCGATTTCAAAGATATGCAACTGAGTCGGGGCGAGACCGTTTCGGATACAGCGCGGATCTTTTCCCGATACGTGGATGGAATCATGGCACGGACTTTCTCCCACGAGACCATAGAGGAGCTAGCTCGGTATGCAACCATTCCCGTCATCAATGGGCTCAGCGACTTGCTCCACCCCTGTCAGATTCTCTCCGATGTGTTCACTATTGTGGAGAAGATGGGCGGATACAGGGGGCTGAAGGTGGCCTATGTGGGGGACGGGAACAACGTGGCTAACTCCTGGATCAATTGTGCCGCCAGGTTGGATTTCCAGCTCTCCCTGGCTTGTCCAAAGGGATATGGACCAGATCCATCGATCCTCGAACGGGCAAGGAGGGAGTCGAGGGGGGAGATTCAACTGGTCGATGATCCCTACGCGGCCGTTTCGGAGGCGGATGTCATTTACACCGATGCCTGGGCGAGCATGGGACAGGAGCATGAACACGCCCAACGCCTTCGAAAATTCAGGGATTATCAGGTGAACTCCCGTTTGGTCAAGGCGGCGAAAACCGGGGTCAGGGTCATGCACTGTCTGCCCGCTCACCGGGGTGAGGAGATAACCGATGAGGTGATGGACGGAGACCATTCCATCGTCTGGGATCAGGCGGAGAATCGGCTCCACGCCCAGAAGGTCATATTGGAGTGGTTGATGGGGTAAGTATCCCTCAAGCCGGGAGGCCATTAAGGCCGAGGGTTTTGCAGCGGCGGGCAGAAACGGATAGCGGAAACGAGCCGTGAGGAGGTACCATGGCATCTCGTATAAACAAGATCGTCTTGGCTTATTCCGGAGGGTTAGATACATCGGTCATCGTGAAATGGCTGGAGAACGAATACGGCTGTGAAGTCATTGCCTTTGTTGCGGACTTGGGTCAAGGGGATGACCTCAAGGAGGTGGAAGCCAAGGCCCTCGCAACGGGGGCGAGGAAGGTCTATGTCGAAGATGTGCGAGAGGAGTTTGTGAGGGACTTCATCTTCACGGCTTTGAAGGCCAACGCCATCTATGAAGGTGGATACCTCCTGGGGACCTCCATTGCAAGGCCTCTCATTGCCAAAAAACAGATGGAGGTGGTCGAAAGGGAAAAAGCCGATGCCGTTGCGCATGGGGCCACGGGAAAGGGGAATGATCAAGTGAGGTTCGAGATTTCGTACGTGGCCCTGAATCCCAAAATCGTCATCATCTCCCCTTGGAGACTTTGGAATTTCAGTTCTCGCAAAGATCTCATCCACTATGCCGAGCAGAACGGGATTCCCATTCCGGTCACGGAGGAAAAACCGTACAGTTGCGACCGGAACCTCTTTCATTCCAGTTTTGAAGCTGGAATCTTGGAAGACCCATGGTTGGAACCGAATGAGGATATGTTCCTTATGACCGTGTCACCCGAACGGGCCCCAGACAGGCTCCGTTATATTGAGATCGATTTCGAAGACGGCATTCCGGTGAGAATCGATGGGAAGGGTTATTCCCCGGCAAACCTGTTGGTCAAATTGAATAAGATCGGAGGGGAAAATGGCATTGGCCGTGTGGACATTGTTGAAAATCGGTATGTGGGGATGAAGTCGAGGGGAGTTTATGAAACCCCCGGAGGGACGATCCTCCACATAGGGCACAGGGCCATAGAATCCATCACCATGGACCGGGAGGTTATGCACCTCCGGGATTCCCTGATCCCCAAAATCTCGGAGTTGATATACTACGGTTACTGGTTTTCCCCTGAAATGGAAGTTATGAAAAAGACCGTCGATGAAACCCAGAAGGATGTGACGGGAACTGTTCGCTTGAAACTCTACAAGGGGAACTGTATCGTTGTAGGACGCAAATCGGAGAAATCCCTGTATAGCGGTGAATTCGCGACCTTTGAAGAAGACACCGTTTATGATCAAAGGGACGCGGGAGGATTCATTAGACTGAATGCCTTGAGGCTGAAGATCCGGAAGATGATGGGGAGATGAGATCGTAATCCGTGGAACGATTTCCGTGTCCGTTTTACTTAGTGCTTCGATTCGCAAATACGGTGACGTATTTTGCCAAATTGAGTGTAGGAAATTGCTCACTCCATTCGGCCCGAGCCTTTCGGCAGTGAGCGACTCGACATGAGCTCGTCGACA
>JBGVTJ010000350.1:0-6845 GCA_041862515.1 Thermodesulfobacteriota bacterium
CGCCGCAAAAGGAGATACAGCATAGGCTGGGCCATTGAACGCCTCCTCTACGGTTGAGCCATTCGCTCCAAGAAGTCGCCCATGGCCCCTTCGAGCAGGCCTTTCCTGTCATAGTAAAAATGGTCGACGCCGGGCAAAATGCGAAGCCATTTGGGCCCGGATAAGGTTTCAAAAAACTCCTCCATTTTTGATGGAGGACAGATGGTATCGTGTTCGCCGCAGACAAAGAGCTTCGGCTTTGGGCATTTCCTCAAGAACCCAAAATCGAACATCTCCAGAGGAGGGGCTACTCCAATAAGTCCCCTTACCCGCTCGTCATCTACTCCAACGGGAAGGCCGGCAATGGCACCAAAGGAATATCCTGCCAATATAATTACGGGAGGCTTTCTTTTTGCCTCCAGGTAGTCGATGGCCCCCCTCACATCCTCCTGTTCGGAGGTCCCGCCCCCGAATGTGCCGCCACTTTCTCCGACTCCCCTGAAATTGAACCGGAGACTGGTAAAATCCCACATTGTCGCAATCCGGGCAATGGCCGTTACCACGTTATTATACATAGTGCCGCCGAAAAGGGGATGGGGGTGACAGATGATCACCCCTCCCTTGGCAAATTCCTTATCCACCGAGAGAAGGCCTTCAATTCTCATCCGCTTTGCGTTGAAGAAAATCCTCTCCTCCTCCACCATTCCTCCTTAGTCCCTTCGATGGCATATCCTCCCCATCCATTAGCCTCCTGCGTCGGAACAGAATCGAGGGACTTTGGGATCAGGACACTGGGAGTCCTGAGAACTGAGTAAAATCCGTGCCTCCTTGGGTGAGTAGAAGCCGTCCGCAATGGAACAAGCCCCTTCAGCACGGATATCCAATGTGAATTTCGAACTTTTCGAGCACGGAAGCGCGCTTTTGTCGGCGGTATGAGGAAATCTTAGAGGAGGGCGATGGGGGACTCGAACCCCCGACCCCAAGCTCCGGAGGCTTGTGCTCTATCCACCTGAGCTAATCGCCCTCTTTGCGGAAAAACTGTCAAGGGCCCATCGGGACACTGACTTCCATTATCAACGCGTCTATTTTACCCCTAAACCCCAGGGAGATTCAATAGAATTCTACCCACGGTTTCCTGAGTTTCCTGGGAAAACCATTATCTCTGAGCCTATCGCGTTAAAGAAATGGCTACCCATCGAGGGTAAACAGGACGGGGGAGGTTGCCCCTTAGACGGTACAAACAATGAGAAATAACCCCGTCTGACCCTTCGAGGTAATTTCGAAACTGGTTGTTGGCCGGGTTCCCTGGAGCGAATGTTAAAGACTTTTAGCTAACCATTCTTAGTGCTTCGATTCGCAAATACAATGACCTATTTTCTAGAGCAGGATCTGAGCAAATGCTTACTCAGCACTAAGTCCTGAGGGCTTCGACTGAGCTCAGCCGAAGTCTAAATATGTTCGTAATCGAACTTATGAACCGAAGGACTTAGTGAAGCGAAACGGCCGCAAATCCAATGTCTGAGCCTGGGGGGCAAGTTTTGGATTTGCAGTGAAGCGAACTCTAGAATGGTCCAAAAATCTTTTCAGTGAGCAGAAGGGAACTTGGCCAACAGCCCCATAAGCAAACCGCGAAGGGACAATGGTGACCTCTTTGATCCTCTCTTGGGAGTGGCTGATGCCTTGAATTCGGTTTGGAGGGAGAGACTGGGCTTCTTAATCGTTGACGCAGGTGGGCGTCTGTCAGGAAGGTTGGTAAGGAAAGCGGGGAGGAAATACTGGAGGGACCAGAACCATAGATAAGATGCTGAGCCTATCGCTGATCCAACAACGTTAACCCACTGTAGTAACAACAAAAACGGCTTCCGAGACTATTATCGAAAACCCTCTTCCTGCCGTCTTGGAATTCAATACGGACAAAACACAAACCTCCCGGGACATCCGAGCGCCATTCTTCGACTACCATTCCCAGACCCCAAGAGGTAAACCGCCTGTGGAAAACCTTATCTCCCACGTGGAGATAGATTCGGGGATCTCGCATATTTACCGTCTTTCAGGAGTATCGGCTTCCTGGATTCACGGACTAACTTGCCATAGCGACGCATCCTGGATCGAGTTCGATCCTTTTGCTTTCTTTCCCACCTCCGGTGGATCCAAAACCACTGATCGGGATAGCGTCTGACGATTGATTCCAAAACCTCCGTGTGGCGTTGAGTGTTGGCCCGGATATCCTCGGTCTTATCACCGGTCTTAATCAACTCCACGGGGGGTTCAGCCACAAATCGATGCCTTCCCCCCTTCACTCTGAGGGCGTAAACTGGAATTACCGCTGCCCCGGTCTTGAGGGCAAAGAACGCCGAAGCCGGGGTGGTTGAGGCCTTTTTGCCGAAGAACGCGACCTCGACCCCCTGGCTCCTCTTCTCCCTTTGGTCTATGAGAATGCCCACCATCTTATTTTCTCGGAGTGCCGACACCACTTGACGGGCCGCCCGTTTCGAACTGAGTACTTCTAATCCTGACGATCTCCTCACGTCTTCGATGAATCGATCTAATCTCTCGTTCTTCTTCAAGGGCCGGGCAATGGCCATGAGACTCCCTTCAAAAAAACCGGCCATACGGCTCAGAAGCTCCCAATTGCCGATATGGCCAAGGAGGAAGATGACCCCTTTCCCTCCCTTCAAGGCCGCCTCTACGTGGGCTCGCCCCTCGAGCTCCACCTTTTCCAAGAGCTTGTCGGTGTTTAACCCGGGGGATCGAAGGAATTCAACGAAGTTCATCCCGAGATTTTCGAACGTCCGGAAGGCTATCCCCCTGATTTCTTCCCGGGTCTTTTCCCCTCCGAATGCAAGCTCCAAGTTCTCGACGGCCACGTGCCGATGTTCGAAATCGAGAAAATAGGCCAAGCGTCCGAGCTGTCTTCCGATCCACAGGGCGATCCCCTCGGGGAAGAGATTAATGAAAAAACCGAAGCCGCGAATAACCAAATAAATGAGATATTGAACCATCTGTCCCAACCCTAAGGGTTACTCACCTTCATACGGAAGCGCTTCATCGATCAACATGACGGGAATATCTTCTCGAATGGGATAGAGCAGCTTGCAGCTCTTACAAATCAATCCATCCCCTTTTTCGACCACGACGATATCGCCCTTACATTTCGGACAGGCCAAAATCTCCAACAATTCCTTATCAATCGCCATGATATCCCTCCACCTATTTCGATGCTTCTTGGGCGATAATCCATCGAACGGCATCGTATAAATCCCGGGCGATGAAATTGGGCTCCTCCTTCCACTGGCCATCACAATATGTCAACTCACCTTTCCCATATCCCGTCAATACCAAAATCCCCTTCGCCCCTATCTTGCGGGCGAACTCCACATCGATGATTCGATCCCCGATCATGTATGATTTTTTCGGATCTATGCCTAAGTCATTGCAAGCACTCTCAATCATCCCAGTGGCCGGTTTCCTGCAATTACAGTGTTTTCGATATTTGGATGGGCCGAAGTCGGGGTGATGAGGGCAGTAATATATCCCGTCGATATGAGCCTTATCGGCCCTCAACATATCCTCCATCCTCCGGTGGACCTCTCCCAGCAATGATTCGGGAAACATTCCCCTTGCCACCCCCGATTGGTTAGTCACCACAACCGCCTTTAAACCATGGGAATTTATCAATCTTATGGCTTTTGACGTCCTGGGTAGCAAATGAAATCGATCGACATGGTTGATATAGCCCATCTCCTCGTTGATCGTTCCATCCCGATCGAGAAATACGGCCCTATTGGGAAATGCCATTGTATCAACGATCATGGGTCTGAAATTCATATATTAGTACTGATATTTCCGCGCCTTGTCAAGGAATTTTCAGGAGATCTCTTGAAAGTGAGTCGGTCTCGGAATGAACAAAGCTCAAGGGGGGAATGTGGTGGACACAGAGGAAATTTAGCGCTGATCCTTATGGTAACAGAGTTCAAAGCCACTCTCCCGGTTATATCTCAGGTAGGAGCAGAAGCTCATCCAATCGCCCACGTTGAAATAGGCCTTCTCCCTTCCATCAATTCTCTCCACCATCTCCTCGGGATGGTGGGAGTGGCCGAGTATGACGATGTCAATCCCCTCTCGAAATTTATCCATAGCAAACGTCCTGAATATGGCGATATGGCCCGGTAACTGCTCGTGGTTCTTTTGCCGACTTCTCGCGCTGAGCTGTTTTGCAATCTTCATGGATAGTCCCGGCCCTCCCAACCGTATCAGGGTATAGCTCAACCGATTCTTCACGACTCTTCGAAAAAGGCGGTATCCATAATCCCGGGGGTTCACCCGATCTCCATGAGCGACGTATATCCTTTTTCCGTCCAGGGTTTCCTCCATCTCATCGGCATATACTTCTGCCCCTAAATCTTCTTCGAAAAAGGACCCCAGGCAGAAGTCATGGTTCCCCTCGACGTATTTAATCCTCACCCCTCCATGGCTCAAGGACTTCAATTGCTCCAAGATGGGCAGGTACTCCTTGTAGATATATCCCTCGAAGCCGAACCAAAACTCAAAGAGATCCCCCAACAGGACAAGGGTATTCAAGTTCTCCCGCTCCATTTCCAAAAACCGTATGAGCCTGTCCTGGTCATCCCGGTTTTCCGCCGTGAAATGGGCATCTGATAGAAAAATCCAGTCTTTTCCCGTCCTTTGGATGTTGCTACCCTTGGCCTCCATTTCCTTTCTATCTTCCCACGCCGCAATACTGAAAGCCAGCCTCCCTCATTTTCCTGGGGTCATAAACGTTCCTCAGATCCACAAATATCGGGGTTTTCATCAATTTCTTAAGTCGATCCACATCCAACCTCCTGAATTGGTTCCATTCCGTGAGCAAGACCAGGGCGTCGCACCCCTCGGCTACCTCATATGGGTCGGCACAATAGTCTATATCCCGCAAGATAGCCTTGGCCTCATCCATGGCTGCAGGGTCATAGGCCTTAACCTTTGCCCCCTCCGCTTTAAGCCGCTGGATGATAACGATGGACGAGGATTCCCTAACATCACTGGTATTGGGTTTAAAGGATAGCCCCAATATCCCGATGGTCTTCCGATGCAACTCCCCAACCATCTCCCTGATCTTCTCCACCATCCTCAACCGTTGCTCCTCGTTGGCCTTTATCACCGAATTCACCAGCCTCATTTCACACCCTCTTTGCCGCCCGATATTCAGTAACGCCAAGGTATCCTTGGGAAAACAGGATCCACCATATCCCGGGCCGGGATGGAGGAACTTCCGGCCGATGCGTCCGTCCAAGCCCATCGCCCTTGCTACGAAGTGAACATCAGCCCCCACCTTCTCGCAGAGAGTAGCGATCTCGTTGATAAAGGTTATCTTTGTTGCCAAAAAGGCATTGGCCGCATACTTGATCATCTCCGCCGTTTCCAGGTTCGTAATGACGAAAGGGGTTTCATTCAGGTAGAGGGCTGAATAGATATCCCTCATGACGGCAATTGCCTGTTCGCTTTCGGCGCCAATGGTCACCCTGTCCGGACGCATAAAGTCCTCTATGGCCGAGCCTTCCCTCTGAAACTCTGGATTGGAAACTACATCGAAATTGTAAGCCTCAGGCCTATTCTCCCGAATGATTGCCTTTATCTGCTGACACGTACCGACGGGAACTGTGCTCTTTACCACAACCACCTTATACCCATTCATATACGTGGCGATATCCTCGGCGACTTCTTTCACAAACCGCAAATCCACCGTCCCATCATCATTGGCCGGAGTTCCCACCGCGATAAAAATTACCAAGCTCGATTGGATCCCTTCCTTGATTTCGGCACTGAATCGTAGGCGGCCTTGGGCCACGTTCTTCCCGACAAGGTTATCAAGACCCGGTTCATAAAAAGGTATCTTGCCCTTGTTCAACATGCCAATTTTCGAGGAATCCTTGTCGATGCAGATGATATTCATCCCGAATTCAGCAAGACATGTCCCCGTCACCAATCCTACATACCCTGTTCCCACGATACAAATGTTCATTGTTGAGCCTCTCTTTTCAGGTAATCCCTCAGTGCCTCCCTCCATGGCCTCATCCGATAACTCGTCTCTCTTTCGAATTTCCCACGGTCCAACACAGAGTTACAGGGCCTCTTGGCCGCCCGGGTCAACTGGTCGGAGGACATGGGATGCACCGAAATGTTTCCCAGGCCAGACATCGCCAGAATCTCCTGGGTATACTCATACCAAGAGCAGGTTCCGTCATTCGTTATGTGGTAAATCCCTTTACCCCCTCTTTCCGTGAGAACATCAATGGCCCGGCTTAAATCCACGGTATACGTGGGTGAGCCGACTTGATCATTTACCACGGACAAAGCCCCCTTTTCCCTGGCCAGCTTCAGAATGGTCTTCACGAAATTCTTTCCTCCGCTCCCGAATAGCCAAGCCGTTCTCACTATGGCAAATTGACCCACCAACGTCCGCACCCACTGCTCACCCTCCAGCTTCGACCGTCCATAGGTATTGATCGGGCAGGTTGGATCCTCCTCGGAATAAGCTCCTGATTTGGTCCCATCGAAGACGTAATCCGTGCTGATATAGACCATTCTCGACCCGAGCTCCCTGCATACGGAGGCAACATTCTTCGTTCCCACACCATTGACGGAATGGGCCAATTCGACATGGGTTTCACATCCATCCACGTCTGTGTAGCCCGCAGCATGGATGACGATGTCCGGTCGAGTTTCCATAATCGCATCCATGGTCTCCTTGGCCTTGGTAATATCGAAATCATCGATGTCTCGGCCGTAAACCTCATACCTCCCACTGAGCTCCTCGGTCAGATCGAGGCCCAACATCCCCTTGGCTCCAGTGATGAGAACCCTCTCCA
>JBGVTJ010000351.1:0-4097 GCA_041862515.1 Thermodesulfobacteriota bacterium
CCTTGAGTAACAGAGCCTCTCGATCTCATCTCTTCGAACGTTTTCTCCTCCCACAATTCCCTCGATTTTTTCGATGTAATCCATGATACCCCCTACCTGACAATTGAATGTGGAGGTGAATACCGGGGTAATGCCAAACGAAGTATTGTGGCCCCTTGTATCACTGCTCTTGCCTTTCCATACTACGCTCTTCCCTGGATGCTTATGTCCTAATCATCAAACAATCGACTTGTGAAATTCTTATCAAGACCTCTTAACACGTTAACTCGGGTCCGTCAAGCGTCTTGATTCTGGAGCTTGCTATATTGTACTAGGGAACACCGCTGTCCAGAGGCGAAATTTGCTTGAGAAGGATCACGTCGAAACAGGTCTTTGCCCTGGTTCTCTGGAACGAACATTAAAGAATTTTGGCTAACCATTCTTAGTGAAGCGAAACCGCCGCAAATCCAACGTTTGAGCCCAGAGGGCGAGTTTTAGGTTTGCAGTAAAGCGAACTTGAGAATGGTCAAAAATTCTTTTCGGGGAGGGGGAGGGTATTATGAGGGCCTTCTGAACTGGGCTGAGCGATGGCCTTGATGAGATTTTCAGGCATGAAGCCGGGTGCTTGGATTACCTCTCTGCTGCTACTCGAATGATCTCTGATTTGATGAATCGAACAAGATCCTCGCCTTGCATCAGGTTTTTCAATTCCCCCATGAGATCGCTCGGTTCGATCTTAAATATCCATCCCTGTTCGTAAGGTCCTTCGTTGATTAGTTTGGGATTATCCTCAAGCTCCTCATTCACCTCCACAACTTTTCCCGATGCGACCGCGTAAATTCGACCTACCCACTTCCCCGATTCAAGGGCAGCACAGGGTTTACCCTGTGTAACTGATTTACCAATCAACGGAAGTTGAACGTAGACGATTTCCCCGGCCAATTTTTGGGCGAAGTCCGTTGTCCCCGTCACGACCACATCTCCTTCCACACGACACCAACAGTGCTCCTTGTCGTAATAGAGATCATCAGGAAAGTGATACCCCTCTATCTCCATGGCAATTCCTCCCCTTTTCTGAAGGCCACTAGTTCTATAACTGAATCCCTTGGAAAAGACAAGGAGATTCTTGCGGATTTTCGAGTCCCTCCATAAAACTCGCACGTTGATGGATCCTTGGTTTCATATATTGTCTATTTGGATGATTTTTTCCCTCGTGCCGTTTCTATTCCTCGTCTATGTTTTTCCCGTGCTTTTTCCCTCGCCCGGTACTCTCGAAAAGAAAGCAGGTTCCCCTGGATATCCGCGATGGAGGAGCTGAGGTGAGCTCGGGCAATATGAATCGATTTCCCCATGTCTTTCAGGGAAGTTGTCAGCTCCATTTCCAAGGCACACGCGGTCTCTAACTTACCCAAAGAATTATGGAGTCCTGTAAGGGAATGGAAGAGCGACTCTTCCTTGTTGAGGAAGCGATCGGTCCGTCTTCTATAGTAATGGTGTTGCAATAAATTCATTAGCAGGGATATGAGGAAAAATAAAGTGGCGACCAGAAGGGCAAAGGTCTTGGGTTCCATAGGGATTTCCATGTTCACCTCCGAGGAAAAGTGCAAGGACATCGAAATGCATGATAGCCGATCACGGGGTTCTTTTCAAGGTGGTGGATCTGTCGGAATTCTTGAATGTGTTGAGAACTCCGCTTTCCCTGATTTTCCTGATTCATGCACGTGCAGCATGGTCCTTTGATCGGAGGGGATAGAACAACCTGGTATCGACTTCAGAGCTCAAGGGGCTGTTGGCGAAATCCCTGGAGCGAACATTAAAGAATTTTTGGTAACCATTCTTAGTGAAGCGAACTCTAGAATGGCCAAAAATTCTTTTCAGAGAGCGGAATGGTATTTGGGCAACAGGCCGTCAATCTTTGACATAATTGGCCTCATGGTATTGCCATTTTTCGTTCGCCCCTATTCTTCTTTTCCTCCATCGGTACTTCTTTGTTGGAGATAATGGGGAGATTATTCGAAGAAAATGTCTAAAGAAATATGTCGCAACCTTCTGAAATTAAAGACGAATAAATGGTTAAATCTTACATTGCTAGTTTTTGACTATCTGGAGAATTCGTGGCCCCCGAGCCGAGTTTGCCGGGAATGTTTCCCGAGGTATCTGGATTCCAACATAGGGGAAGGAGCAATCCTTATTGGAAGAGGTCAAAAAGGATTGACAGGGGTTAGCCTAGGTATTAGAATGCAAAAAAAATCACAAGACCACGGGGGAAGGAAAAATGGTATTGAAGAGCAAGTGGTTACACGCAGCAGATGTGGTTAAGATGCACGCCATAAACATCCCCAATAAGGTCGCCATCAAGGATACATTCAGGCAGTCCACCTTCAAGGAATGGGACGAGAGGGCAAATCGTTTGGCCAACGCCCTATGCGATCTGGGGGTCATGAAGGGCGACCGCTTTGCAATCCTGGCCTACAATGTCATCGAATGGATGGAGATCTATGCCGCCGCCGCCAAGGGGGGGCAGATTACCGTTCCGATTATGTTCCGGCTGGCTCCCCCTGAAATCGAGTATATCATCAACCATTCCGAGAGCAAGGCCTTCCTGGTGGCAGAGCAGTTCGTCGAAATGATAGATGGCATGCGGGATAAGCTACCTCTCCCCAAGGAGAATTACGTCTATATGGGGCGTGGCAAGACGCCCGACGGATATCTCCATTACGAGGATCTCATGGAAAAAGGGGCGCCAAGCCAACCAGATGTGCTTGTTGATTCCGCGGATATCTGGAACATTATGTATACTTCAGGGACTACCGGACGGCCAAAGGGCGTGGTAAGAACCCACGAGAGTAATATCGCGCAGTATATATTGAATGATATCAATATAGGGGTTAGGTCTGATGATAAGGTAATGTTGGTCATGCCCATGTGCCATATCAACTCCATCTTCTACTCATTCGCGTACACCTACGTGGGAGCAAGCTGTTTCGTCTATAACATGATCAGTTTCGACCCCGAGGATCTTCTCAGGACCATCGACCTGGAGAAGATAACTTTCACCTCACTGGTCCCTACCCACTACATCATGATGCTAGCTCTTCCCGATGAGGTGAAGGCGAAGTACGATGTAAGCTCGATTCGCCAGCTTCTCATCTCCTCGGCACCCGCAAGGAAAGATACCAAAATTGCAATTATGAAATACTTCAAGAATGCCGAGCTTTGGGAGGCATACGGGTCGACGGAACAGGGCCTGATGACCCTGTTGCGGCCCGAGGATCAAATGAAGAAACTCGGTTCCATTGGAAAAGAGATCTTTGGCATAGACCGAATTAAGATTCTGGACGAGAACAGAAAGGAAGTTCCCCCTGGTGAGGTAGGAGAAATCTTTGTCAGGACCCCCATCGTCTTCAAGGAATATTGGAAAGATCCGGAGAAGACAAAGGAAGTCTTCGAGGGCGATTGGTCCACGGCTGGGGATATGGGGAAGATAGATGAGGACGGTTACTACTATCTGGTGGACAGAAAGGCCAATATGATCATCACGGGTGGGGAGAACGTCTACCCATCTGAGGTTGAGAACGTACTCGGGAGCCATCCAGCAGTAAAGGATGTAGCCGTCATTGGGGTGCCCCACGAAAAGTGGGGGGAGGCGGTCAAGGCGGTGGTTATCCTCCACGAGGGTCACACCCTATCGGAAGGATTGGAAAAGGAGATCATCCAGCATTGTCGGGGTAAAATTGCCGGCTATAAGATCCCCAAGTCTGTCGATTTTATCAAGGAAGAGGAGATGCCCAGGACGGGAACCGGGAAAATCCTGCACCGGGTTTTAAGGGAACGCTACGGGAAATGGAGCGAGATAAAATAGAGTAGGTTAGTGGTTCTGCCAAACGAGGACCCGGATTGTTCCGGGCCCTCGTTGTGCGTCTTATTTCCAGATTTTCTTCAAGTATTTATAGTAGTCGCTGTCCGTGCTCAAGATAATGTAGGCGTTGTCATTGGAAGCGGCCTTGTACGTTTCCAGGGTTTTGTAAAACGTGTAAAAATCCGCGTCCCGATTGTAAGCCAACCCGTAAATCCGAGTTGCCTCGGCATCGGCCTTTCCGCGGATCTCCTGGGCTGTT
>JBGVTJ010000352.1:0-4311 GCA_041862515.1 Thermodesulfobacteriota bacterium
TTCCGCTCCAAATCTGGGAAGTACTTGAGGAGGTTCTGGGGAGAAAGGCCGATTATATCCATATACACGTTCTCATGCAAACCAGCCAGAAAGAAGGCTCTGTCGTACCAGAAACCCCTGCCAGCATGGGACTGGATGATCTTCAATCTGGGGAAGAAGACGGCTATCTCATCCAGGAAAAGGGGGTCTCCATACTTCATGAGGGACCCCGGAAATACCGATGATCCCGTATGGATCATAACCGGAATGCTGAACTCCTGTGCTCTCTCGTAAATGGGGAAAAGCTTATTGTCGTTGGGGTAGAAGTGTTGGTAGGTGGGATAGAGCTTGAGGCCTTTTACCCCCAGTTTGGTAACACATCTCTCCAATTCCGCCACCTGGTTGAAGGTGACGTAGGGGTTGATATTTGCGAAGGGGATAAGCCTTTCGCTCCTTCGGCAGAACTCAGCGACCCGGTCATTGATGCTAACGCCAGTGACCATGGTATTAATCTCCGCGAGGGCTACGACGTAATCGATCCCCTGTTCATCCATGAATTGGAGCAGGCTTTCGGGAGAGGCCAAAACGGCCCGGAGGTGAGACAAACCCCGTTCGCCATGGAGCCTCCTCATCCAGTCCAGAAACCACTCGTTGTATTCATCCGCCGTGGTGACGTGGAGGTGAAAATCTATAACCAGCATGATCGCTTCCCCCAGTTCAAAGGGCCTATAGCAATTCCGCCCCCCGTTGAAGAGTTAATCCAAAAATCCTTACCGAATCCGTTTGAGTTGAAGATTGGGGGTTCATCATACCTATATCAAGAATTTCCGTAGGTTAGGGGAAAATCACCCATCCGTCCAAAACATGCACAGCATTTTAGGCATTGCGCTTCGGCCATTGAAAGACGAGAGATAACGGGTAAAGATCGAGGGTGATATTCGTTGGAATTCGCGACAAAATGAGGGATATTGCGATCCCCAGAGGCTACTGTTGGGATGAAACCCTTCTCTCATACGTCGAATGAGACGGTGACGGCGGCATTGACGATTAATATGTCTTCGGAATCATCGCCCAGGGATTTGAGCTGTACCCCTCGGCCTTTCAACCCTCCCCCCACCACCTTCAACCGCTTTCTCCCAAAAGGAATCGCCTCCAACACCTTCTCCTCGTCCACATTTTGGGGAAAAGGGGTTCCGAGCAGCACATCGACGATCATCTCCCCTGGATCACTGAGGTTTAATATCTCCGAGATGCCGCAGAGGGAAATATTGGATATGGCATTACGTACGGCTTTTATTGCGGCATCCGTGGGATCACCCCTGTGGCCATGCTGGTCTACTCCCATCCCTATCTCTACTACGTATCTCTTTTCCATGGCTTTTCCCCTTTAAGATTTGCCTGGTAATCACCAAAGGTCGTTTCCTCAAGTTGTGGGATTAGCCCGACGCTCCAATAGATCAAGAGACGTGATATGAAATTATACAGGGAGATCACCTCAAAAAGAACCCCCACCCGTGAAATTATTTCATATCAATGTGTAATTTTTTTCATTCCAGCTCGAATGGCCGGGCTACCCACGGCGAGATTCTTGGGATTAACCCAGTTTTTCATAGCTATGCAACTTAACGAATTTGGCACTGATTATGCTAGCCTCTTCGGAGAGCATGATTCCAATAAAAGGGGGGATGTCTATGGAAGCATAAGGAGGCAAGGAGACTTCAAGGAAAAGGATCGAACCAAGAAGTGAAATTGGAGGAAAAAATGAAGACCAACATGATCGTCATGGTAACCTTAATTGTATTCATCCTGGGCTGCGGTGCTGTGGAGAAATTCAGCACAGGCGTGAAGGAGAAATTCAGCGGGGAAGATAAGCCCGTCAGAGGGGAAACGCAACAAGAAGAAGTTTTCAAACCAGAGCCGGCAAAGGAGGAAGCCGTTTCCCAAGTCGCCCGTCAAGAGGTTAAACCAACTCCTGAGACCATTGGTCCTCCGGCCAAGATTGTCTCCGTTAGAGGATCAGTGGTAAACATCAGAAACGGACCCGGCACCACAAACAAGGTTATTGCCAAGGTAAGAAGGGGAGATGAGCTGGAAGTGCAGGGCGAAACGCTCTCCTGGTTCAACGTAAAGCTTTCAAGTGGGGTGGAAGGCTGGATTTACAAGAAGTTAGTGAGGTAACCGGTATTGAACCCAATCACGGTTGTGGATCTTGGGCAGGGGGTTTCATCCGCTTGATTTTTTTCCGCGTATAGTAGAAGAGGGCGAGGTTAATCAACCAAATGAAAGGATGAAATTTCTTCCATCGAACCCCCAATCTCTTAGATATGGCTTTCAGCGAGTAGAAATCGAGCCAAGCATTCCTCATCTCAAACTCCAGGGTTTCCCCTGACATCTTCGCTGGTTTGAAGACGAGGTTCGCCATATTGTAATCTCCCCAATGCGAATCGGTGAGCCTCTTTTCCGTGACCAGCTGGTGGTATACCTCCGTTCCGGGCAACGGGGTGAGAAAGTTAAAGCAGGCAAAATCCAGCTTGGAGTTCCGCGCCATTTCAAGGGTGTAGCGAATGCTCTTTTCGTCGTCTCGATCGAAGCCCAGGACGAAGGAACCCCAAACGATCATCCCATAGCTCTTTATTTTTTTGATGAGTTTATGAAAGTATTCCGGCTTGTTGAAGTTCTTCCCCATTTCATCCAGGGTATTTGGCGAGAAGGATTCAAAGCCGATTGCAAACCCCAAACATCCGCTTTTTGCTGCCATTTCCAGGAGTTCATCGTCTTGGGCGATCAAGATGGTTGATTGGCTGCCCCAGCGGATCTTCAGGGGAATGAGGGCCTTTAACAATTCCCTCGTCCTCTCCCTCTGGGTCAGGATGGTATCGTCCACGAAAAACACGTTCCTTGAAGGGAGGCTTTTGATTTCCTCTATCACATCCTCAATGGGCCTGAAACGATACATTCCCCCATTAAAGAGCTTCACCGAACAGAAGTTGCAATTGTAGGGGCATCCTCGGGCGGTTTGCACGGTGTTGATGGTCACATAGTCCCCTGGACTGAGCAAGTCCCTCCTCGGCAGGGGAAGACCTTTCAAATCGACAAAAGCTCCATTTCGGTATTTCCTTTTGAGCCTCCCGCATCTGAAGTCTTGAATCAACTGCTCCCATACCCCTTCCGCCTCGCCGATGACGACGGAATCGCAGTGCTGTAGAGCCTCGTCGGGAAGGGTTGAAACATGGATTCCACCCATCACCACCTTTACTCCCCGTTGCCTGAAGGCATGGGCGACCTCATAAGCCCGGGGAGAAGTGGTAGTAAGGGATGTAATGCCCACCAAGTCGACTTTCTTATCGAAATCGATGGGATTGACACATTCGTCCGTAATAGAGACCTCAATATTATCCGGAGTATAGCCTGCAATCAAGCACAAATTGAGCGGCGGGGAATAGGCCTTGGCTTTTAGGGAATTGAAGAGGCCCTTCTGGAGAAAGGGGACGTTGGCCGCGTTGACGGGATTATTTGGGTTGATCAGTTCAATTCTCATTTTCCATGAAACATGAGGCCCTGAAGGATCTCATGTTTACAGGCTGTTGCCCAAATACCCTTCCGCTCTCTGAAAAGAATTTTTGACCATTCCAGAATTCGCTTCACTGCAAACCCAAAACTCGCCTTTCAGGCTCAGACATTGGGTTTGCGGCCGTTTCGCTTCACTAAGAATGGTTACCAAAAATTCTTTACTGTTCGCTCCAGGAGATTTGGGCAACAACCCGTTGACATTGGACATTCCCGACTAACCTCTGATTTCTGCCCTATCAAATTTCCCTCCAAGTTGTCCAGCCTAATGCTCAGAATCCCGCCTTAAGCTCACATTGTGAAAATTTTTTCCAGTGCTATCAAAAATTGTTTGTAATTATCACTGGAATATCAAGCTTTTTTCTATGATTTCAAATAGTTAGATATGAGCACCTAGGTGGCATAAAAAATGCACACTTGCAAAAAACTTCAATCCACCAATACGCGGATTCGGTAATTAGGTGAGTGCAAGAAGCAGAGGTTCGTCTTTTCAAGTATGGTCGTTAGAGCCTTAAAGAAAGATAAAAAACTGGATCATGAGAGAAGAGTATGGATGTTAAAGCAAATGAAAAGTACAATCAGGGGTTGTCATATTTCCAAGATGATCGATACCAAGAAGCAATAGAATCCTTCAAGCAAGCCATCCAGCTAGAGCCTGATTCTGCCGAGGCTCATTGTAATCTTGGAAATTGTTATATCCAGCTTGGTCGGTACCAGGAAGCAATTGACGCTTGCAAACAGGCGATCCGGATCGAGCCTGATTAT
>JBGVTJ010000353.1:0-6306 GCA_041862515.1 Thermodesulfobacteriota bacterium
GACGGTAAAAGTGGTAATCCCCACCCCACAGGATGAGGATGATCATTCGGATGATAAAGGATGCCCCCAGGGCGGACATGGCCAGTATCACCGAGCCACTGCGCTTCAGGCGGAGGGGACGATATAAAATACGATCGAAGAAGATGGAGGCAGCGGCTACGCAGGCCATGGCGATGGGAAAGGCGAGGGCCATCCGCCACCCAAAGGAAAGCGAACCGAAGGTGGTATCCGGGATGCCAAGCCAGGGGAAGATACCCGTGACCAGAAAGAGGGCGATATAAGCCCCGGCCGTCATCAGGTCGCCATGGGCGAAGTTGGCAAATCTCAGTATGCCGTACACCAGGGTAAGGCCGATAGCACCCAGTGCAATGATGCTCCCGAGGACAATTCCGTATACGATCAGTTCGGGCACCTTCAGCCTCCCAAGTAGAGCTTGCCGACCTCCTCGTTCTCCAAGATGGCCTTTCCCGTATCCTCGAATACCTTTCGCCCCGTGGCCAGGACATACCCCCGGTCGGATATCTTCAGGGTTTCTCGGGCATTCTGTTCCACCACTATGATGGCGACGCCCGTTTTATTGATGTCGACGATCTTTTCGAAGATCATCCCCACTAGCAGTGGGGCCAAACTGGCGGAAGGTTCATCCAAGAGCAGCACCTTGGGATCGAGCATCAACGCCCTCCCCATGGCCACCATTTGACGTTGCCCACCCGAGAGGCTACCCACCTTCTGGTTCTTCCTATCCTTGAGGAGCGGAAAGAGGTCATACACCTCCTGGAGCCTATCACGATAGTCATCGGTTCTGACGAAGGCCCCCATCTCCAGGTTTTCTTGAATGGTGAGGGAGGGAAAGACGTTGTCGACTTGCGGAACGTAACTCATCCCCTTACGGACGATTTTGTCCGGGCTCAACCCGGTTATTTCTTTATCCTGCAATTCGACGGCTCCTTGCCTCGGCGTCAGAATGCCGAAGATGGTCTTGAGCAGGGTTGACTTTCCCGCCCCATTTGGCCCGATGATGGAGACGATCTCCTTCTCATCTAATTTTATGGAGACATCGTGGAGGATGTCCGTCTCACCGTAGCCGGAAGTCAGGTTTCTGGCTTCCAAAATCCTCATCGATATTGACTTCCGAGATAGGCTTCCAAGACCCGTTCATCTGAACGGATCTCCTCCGGGGTCCCCTCTGCCAGCTTCTGCCCCTCGCTCATCACAATGACGGGGTTGCAGAGGCTCATGACCAAGTCCATATCGTGCTCGATAATCAAAAAGGTGATCCCCTTCTCCCCACAGAGTTCCCTGATATTGTCGACCAGTTTTCTCATCAACGTTCGATTCACTCCGGCACCGGGCTCATCCAGGAGGATTAGATCGGGGTCCGCCATCATGGTCTTCGCCAATTCGAGCAACTTCTTCTGCCCGCCCGAAAGGGTACCCGCGTATTCGTCCTTCAGATCAATCAGCTCAACGAATTCCAACACCTCTACGGCTTTATCCCTTATCTCCCGCTCCTGCTCTTTTACGAACCCAGGCCGAAACCATGTATTCCAGATCCGCTCCCCCCGCTGGTTCACCGGTACCAGCATCAAGTTTTCGAGTACGGTCATATGGCCAAACTCCCGGGTAATCTGGAATGTGCGGCAGATTTTCCTTTGGAAGATTTTGTGGGGGGGCAAGCCGTCGATTCGGTTCCCCTTGAAGAGGATCTCGCCACCGTCGGGTTTGTGGAAGCCCGTCACCAGGTTGAAGAGGGTCGTTTTACCCGCCCCATTGGGCCCTATAAGCCCGGTAATGGATTCCTTTTTGACCTCAAGGCTGCAATCATCTACGGCCCGGAGGCCACCAAAGCTCTTCTCCAGAGAGTTCACTTCTAGCATGTAATCTGTCCCGGGAGTGGGGTTCCTCTCCTAACGAGGGAATAAATGCAAGCAATTTAATAACATATCCTCCCCTTTGTCAATCCATTTTTTCCTTCTGCAACGGAGCGGATATTGATCGCCGCAATTGAAGGGGAAGACAAGGATTACTTCACCACATTCTCGAAGAGCGTTTCGGGATTCGGCCGCTTTTGAATGAGCCCCTTCTGAAAGGCGAAATCCGCAAAACCCTTCCACTTCTCCAGAGACTGAACCTGCGTGGTTGCGAAAACCGGCAGGGTATCCCTGAAGGCACGGGCATCCAGATCCCTCCTGACATTCGGGTTGGCCCGGAAATAGACTTTGAGGGCCTCTTCGGGATGTCGCTTGGTGAAACGAAAGGCCTCATCCATTGCGGTGATAAATCGGGTGACCATCTTCCTCCTCTTCTTTAAGGTCCCATCGCTGGTGATAAATACCAATTCGTAGTAGTCCGGAACCCCATGTTTCTCAACGGGGAAGTACCCGGCCTCCTTTCCCTCCAAGGCCAGTTCGTTGATCTCGTAGTTCCAATATGCCCCTACAACGGCATCAACTTTTCCCGTCAAGAGGGAGGGGGTGAGATTGAAACCGATATTAATCAATTCATAGTCCTCCCTGGCAAGGCCAGCGGATTGGGCCACGGCCTCGAAGAGGATGACCTCCGTGGGAGCCGTTGAATAACCAACCCTTTTTCCCTTTAAATCAGCGGGGATTTTAATACCCGACTCCTTCAAAAAGGTTATGGTGCTCAATGGATGCTCCACGAGGATTCCGATAGCCTTTATGGGAAGTTCCTGGGATCGTGCGACGGTGACGCTGGGCTGATAGCTGATCCCAAAGTCTACCTTACCAACCGCCACGAGTTTCGGCGGGTCATTGGGATTGGCCGGGACCAGGATCTCCACTTCAAGTCCCCCTTGCGTGAAAAACCCCTTGTCCCGGGCTACATAGACGGGGACGTGATCAGCATTGGGAAACCAGTCCAACATCAGGGAGACTTTAACCGCGGACCCTTGGCCAAATCCCTCCGAACCCCAAAGGATGACCAAGCAAAAACCGATGGTAAAAAACGCCCTTACCGTACTTCGGAAAATCTTTTCCATGGCATCGCCCACCTTTCCATGAAAACGACAAGGTAAAAGAGCCCAACTCCTACAATGGTAAGGTAGATGAGTGAGGCGAAGATGAGAGAGATCTGAAGTTGGGCATTGGCATGGAGCATCAGGTAACCGAGCCCTTCCTTCGATCCCACCCATTCGCCGATAATGGCCCCAATAGTCGATACGGATATTCCTATCTTGCATCCGGAAAAGACAAAGGGCAGCGCCGAGGGGACCCTTACTTTCCAGAGGATCTGCCACCGATTGGCCTTCAGGATCCTCAGGAGATTCACCGAATCGGCATCAGCCCCCTTCAGCCCATCCAGGGTATTGACGACGATGGGAAAGAAGACGATCAGGGCTGCCATGACAACCTTGGATGAGAGCCCATAGCCAAACCAGAGCACCAGGAGGGGGGCGATGGCAAAGACAGGTATCGTCTGGGACCCGATCACAATGGGATAGAAAGACTTCTCCAAGACGGGGAACTGAAACATGAGGAAGGCCAACCCCACCCCTACAACAAAGGCCAGGAGGAACCCCGCGATGACCTCCTCCAAGGTAATGAGGGTGTGATGGAGCAGAAGGGATTGTTGAACGGCCAAGGTTCGAAGGATTCGACTGGGTGCGGGTAGGATATAATGGGGGACCTGAAACTGCCACACCATCAGCTCCCAAAAGATGACGAAAAGGATCAACAGGATAGCGGGATAGAGTAGTCGCTTGGTCATGTAAATACCCTCTCAATTTCCCCTTGCAGCATGTCTAAGAGAATCCCCTTGAGATCCACGAAGCTCGAATCGGTAACCTTCCTGGGCCGTGGAATATCCACGCTGATCTCCCCCTTAACGGTGGCGGGGCGGGCCGTCAATACGTAGATACGATCCGAGAGGAGCAAAGCCTCTTCAATATCATGGGTGACCAGGAGAATCGTCTTCCGATAATCCATCCAAAGATCGAGCAGGATGTGCTGCATCACCGATCGAGTCATGGCATCGAGGGCTCCGAAGGGCTCATCCAAGAGGAGGATGTCCTTGTGGAAGAGAAGGGTCCTTACCAGGGCAGCCCTCTGCCGCATGCCAATGGATAATTCGTCGGGGTAATTCCCCTCGAACCCCCTGAGCCCCACCCGATTCATGAGATCCACGGCTTCCCTTCGAGTCTCCTTGTGGACACTCCTGGAAATTTCAGGTCCCAAGAGGACATTGTGCAGGATGGTTCTCCAGGGAAAAAGAAGGTCTTTCTGCTGCATGTAGGCAACGTCCCCCAATCCGCTCTCCACCTCACGATATTGGATGGAGATGATCCCTCCATCCCTCTGAATCAAGCCCGCCACCACGTTAAAGAGCGTGCTCTTGCCACATCCAGAGGGACCGAGGATGGAGATGAACTCCCCTTGACGGGCGAAGAGGGAAATGTCCAGGAGAACAGCCAGTGAAGATCCGTCTTTTGAAAAGCTCTTTTTGATCTCCCTGAGTGACAGTTTACTTTCCCTTGAGAACGATGCCTCCGTTTTCCGCATCATCTCCCCTCCTTATGACGACAGGAAAAGGATCCCTAGGAGGCCGGCATCAGTGAAGGTTGGTTACCTGTTGGTTAATTCTTACGACTTTGTCCACGACTTCACGTGGATTTCTGCCGATCACTCGAACCATGGCCTCCTTCCCGCGGTCCCCCTCATCATAGATGATATCCGGTACCCCTCCGCTTGTCCGGAGAACCCATTCCATCCCCCACTCCAAGGACGACCCTTCTGTTGCCTTAATCTCCTCTGGCTCCCGTTTTCGATCGAAACTCGTTATGGAGTACTGTAATTTCGAGCAGGCCTGGAGGATCTCCTCCGAGTATCGGAGGTTCATGGCGGATCGGTATTCTGGATGGTGCTTCATCACCGTTAAGATGATGCTGGCGATATGCTGGGAGGCATCGAACTCGGGGGCCCTCATGGTCTCGACGGAATCATCAATCCGGATTATCCTCCCCGGGAAAGCGGCAATATCCGCCCTCTTCTCCCCGTGTGATAGGGCGTACCCCAGATTCGATTGAACCTCCGGGATGAGCCTCCCCACTTTGGCCCTCTGTAACAGGGAAAACCCCTCCTTCAGTGATTCGATAACTCGATATCGCTCGATTTCCCGGGAAGCCATTGCGTAGTGGTTCGTTGGACCATGACCTTTTCCGAGATTGAGGGAAAAACGGAGGGCAACAGTCAAAAAGGCCTTTGCCTCCTTGATCGCTTCCTCCAATGGTTTACCCTTGGCGAGTTCCGTGGCTATGGCCGCTGCATACGTGCATCCGGTGCCATGGGTATTCCTCGTTTGAATCCTTTCGCCTTCAAATTGGTGAAACCTTTCGCCATCAAACAGCAGATCGATGGGATTGCCGGGTAGGTGTCCCCCCTTTACCAGGACATTTCTGGCGCCCAGTTGGCGAATAGCCATAGCCGCCCGTTTCATATCATCGAGTCCCTTCACCTCACGACCGGAAAGTACGGATGCCTCGGGGAGATTCGGGGTGACCAAATAGCAATGGGGAAGGAGCTCTCCTTTAAGCGTTTCCTGAGCCTCTTCTTTCAGGAGCGCATCCCCGCTCTTGGCGACCATCACTGGATCGACGACCACTTTTTCGATGCTGTATTCCTTGATTTCTTCCGCGACGACCCTTATGATCTCCGAATTGGCAAGCATCCCCGTCTTGATTGCATCGGCCCCTATATCGGAGAGTACCGAGTCGATTTGCTTTTTCACGAACTCCGCATCTGATTCCACAATTCCCTGGACCCCCACGGTATTCTGGGCCGTTAGGGCAGTGATGGCGCTCATGCCAAATCCACCGAGGAGGGTAATGGTCTTCAAGTCGGCCTGGATTCCCGCCCCTCCTCCGGAATCTGATCCGGCAATGGTCAATATCCTCTTCATTATTCCTTTCCTCCCCGTGGCTAAGTGCTTCGATTCGCAAATACGGTGACGTATTTTGCCAAATTGCGTCTAGGAAATTCCTCACTCCATTCGGCCCGAGCCTTTCGGCAGTGAGCGACTCGACATGAGCCTTCGACCCGAGCTCAGGCCGAGTGGCTCGTCGACATGTCTCAAGGCCGAACTGCTCATGGCCGAAGGCAGCACTAAGTCCTGAGGGCTTCGACTGAGCTCAGCCGAAGTCTAAATAAGTTCGTCTTAGGACTTATGAATCGAAGGACTAAGCCTTTCGATCAAGAGCTTTGCTACCTTCTCTCCCGAAATCAACATTCCCCCGAAGATGGGTCCCATTCGGTAGGAACCGAAGGTAGCATTGGCAGCCATCCCCGCTAC
>JBGVTJ010000354.1:0-4463 GCA_041862515.1 Thermodesulfobacteriota bacterium
GTTAGATTGTGAGAGGTATCACTTTTTCTTATGTATAGCATAACCAGGGGAAAATTGATATGGTGTTATGCTTGGTATTGATCTAGGTTCGCTTGAGGAGGCCGGGAACTGCCTTTTTGAACCAGTCCGTTATCCGGGAAGTCTCACCCGGAAGTGAATTGCTTGCAGGGTGAGCAGCGGTGCTACCTGCTGTCCACCGGGGCTTGGCGGTGAATTGAACCTGTGTTTTCATTGGATTGAAATCATAATGTTTTCTTATGGATTACATAAGAAAAAATTATTTTAACTTTTTCCGCTGATACGGTATTTACAGCATATGTTTACATGCAGGTATCTGGCTTCCGATTAATCTCATCTTCATCTCATCTTCACGGTTGCTACGAAGGTGGCTCTTTACATGAAGGATGCTGGGGATTTCCTGGAAGGAGGAACTGACAGCAAGAAAATCTATCCCCCAACAAGGGTTCGGAGGGAGGTGAGGGGAAAAAGGACAGAGAAGAATTAGGAGGGACACGGAGGAGGAGACTGCAATTCCAAGATTTACTCGCCTCCAAGCATACCCCGTATGAGACCGTGGACGATGTGGTGAAGAGTAAGGAGAAGGTTACCTTCACGGCTCATGGCCTAGGCAGTATGGATTATATCGATCCCTTATTGGTGGCAAGGATGCTTGGGGCCGAGACCTGCAAGATCGTAACCGGCTACGCGGCGGGGGGTGAAGGCGAGCCCGCCATGATGCGAGGGGAAATAAGTGCTGAGTTTATGTCGTGGAGCCAAGCGAGGCGAATGGTTGAGGCTGGTGAGGCCAGGGTTGTAATGTTTAATTCCGATAAGCCGATAAAAGGCTATGAGGATGTTCCCCTTCTGCCGAACCTCGTTGGGGAGGAGTATAAGACATTGATTGACCTTCTGCTTTTCCTTGTGGTATTCAACCGACCCTATGCTGGTCCCCCTGATATCCCCGCCGACCGCATCAAAATACTTCGGGAGGCATTCGAGAAGTCGTGGCATGACCCTGAGCTCGTGAAACAGGCGGAAAAGATAGGTCTTACCATCTTATGAGGAGACTTCTTTAGCGGGGAGGGTTAGCGGTTAGTATTAATACTGGTGACCCTACGAATCTCTTCCAGAAGGGGACGGTGTTTTATTCGCCTCAAGTGAAATATGTTCAGACCAGAGGGAACTTAACACGGGAATGGGTTAATGCCGAGAGATGATGAATAATAATAGGCCCAATGGTGAAATGAGAAAGGAGGTGATCTCTTTTATCGGTTCGAGAGGGAACAGCAAAGGAGAAGACTGAGGCTACTGGATGGCCTGAGAGTAGCCAATGTTCAGGAGGGGATCTCGGGTCACAAGGAGGGATATGCCATGTCAGACAAAAAAGGAGTACCTCACAAGAGAGCATGTGTCCTTTTTGGGCGAATTTGCCTAACCGTGTTGATGGCAGCGGGGATCTTGGTAGCACCGCTGGCTGAAAAATGCGCCAACTCGGCTCCAAAGGTGATCTTCCCGGAAAAGAAAATAACGTGGATCGTAACCTATAGCCCAGGTGGTGGCTACGACACGTATTCTCGGGCTATCGCAAGGGTCTTGCCGAAATACTTACCCAAGAAGGTAAATATCATCGTGCGCAATATTCCGGGGGCAGGCGGCATGACGGGCACCATCGCTTTATTTCGCTCAAAACCGGACGGCCACACCATGGGAATGGTGAGCCTGCAGGGTATGGCTGTTATCAATGCTATGGGGAAAAAAGGCGTTGACCCTACCAAGTTCACATACCTTGGAGCAGTTCTCAGGGATCCAGGTTCCATAGTCGTGGCAGCCAATTCTCCCTTTCGTTCGCTGGAAGACTTACAGCGGGCTCAGAAGGTTAGATTTGGTGCAACGGGTCCTCCGTCGACAAGCTGGATTGCGCCCAAACTTGCAAAGCCGATTTTAGGGATCCCAGCAGAGATCGTCACCGGTTACAGCGGAAGCACTGGTTACATTACCGGACTGATAAGGGGTGATGTCGACGCGGCCTATATAAGTGTGGGTTCAGGGCAACCTTTTGTCAAAGCAGGGGAAGTAAGGCCCGTCATAAATTTTCGGCCCAGTGAGTTGCAACCTGGCGTGCCTGCTATACAAGAGGGAACACCCTATGAAGAAATGAGATTAGTGGGGGAGGATCGTGTCGTTGCAGCACCCCCGGGAGTACCTCAGGACGTAGCTAAGATTTTGGAGGAGGCGTTGTTGAAATCAATGAATGACCCGGAAACTCAAGCATGGAGCAAAAAGACGGGCATGTTATTTAGCCCACTTTCGGGTAAGGAGGTTTCACAACTCGCCGTCAAGCTCACGAATACCTACAAGAAATATAGTGACATTCTTCAATAAGAGGTGCTCGTCCAGGAAGGTTTTGGCAGCCTAAGCCTACTGCGAGGTGGTTTTATTCGAGGGGCAGGCCTTTCTTTGAGTAAAAGAGGAGCGGGGGAAATGTGTCGGAGCTCAAAGTGCGTCTTTCATATGAGCAGCCGTGCAGAATCCCTTGTTAGCAATTCCTGGAGGCACAAGATAGCTTAACGCAAGAGGGTCCTTCTTAAACCCGGTGATCAAGGTTATAAAGAAGGGGTTAGGGTTGAGTTAGCGACAAATTGAAGAATCAGATTCCGAGTGCGTCTGGATAAAAGGATTTCGTCATGCTTGAAGCGATGGGTGTAGCCGTTGGTTACCTATTTATTCCGGTCAACCTGGCATATCTCTTCTTAGGGTCTATTATTGGACTCATCTTTGGGATCTTGCCTGGATTGGGCGGGGTGGTAGCCCTAGCCCTTGCTCTCCCCTTTAGCTTCGGCATGGAGTCACACGCTGCAATGCTTTTCTTTTCCGGCGTGATGGGCTCAGTCGCCTTCGGCGGCTCAGTGAGCGCAATCCTTCTCAATACCCCGGGGACCTCTCAGAATGCAGCGACATGCTTCGATGGGTATCCCATGGCTCGCAAAGGCGAGGGGAATAAGGCCTTGGGGATATCAGCTGCTGCTTGTGGACTGGGGGCGATCTTTGGTCTCATTATACTCATCCTCCTTATGCCGTTGGTCCGGAGGGTGGTGCTGCTCTTCGGTCCGCCAGAGTTTTTCATGCTTGTTTTGTTTGGCTTGGTCACCGTGGCCCTTGCTGCCAGGGGTACCTTTGTGAAAGGCGTCACCGCAGGAGGTATAGGGATATTACTTTCGCTCATAGGCTTCAGTCCCGTTTTCGGGATTTTAAGATTTAACTTCGGAAGCGAATACTATTTATGGGACGGAATTGAGCTCATTTCCCTTGTCATAGGCTTGTTTGCTATCAGTGAGGTCATGAACTACTACATCAGAGGAGGTACGATAGCTGCTGGAGGGGTGACGAGCGGGGGGCGCGTATTAGAAGGAGTGAAAGAGGTGCTTAGGCACAAGCGTTGCTTCCTGCGCAGCTCAGCTATAGGCACTCTTATCGGGATAATACCCGGAGTAGGAGGGACAGTTGCCAACTTCGTTGCCTACGTCGCTGCCAAGGAGAGTTCTAAAGAGCCAGAAACATTCGGTACCGGAAATCCCGAGGGAATTATAGCATCGGAGGCGGCAAATGATGCTAAGGATGGAGGCGCACTGCTGCCAACTGTGGGCTTTGGAATCCCGGGAAGTGCCGAAATGGCAGTGCTTTTAGGAGGATTCATACTCCACGGTTTGGTTCCCGGTCCCCTATTGATAAAGGAACATCTGGACATCGTTTTTACGCTCATCTTGGGGCTTCTGTGCTCCAACATCATTGCCAGCACATTTGGATTGTTAACGGCTAATCTCCTCGTAAGAATAACGGTTATCAACGTGCGCTACATAGCTCCCATAGTTATAGTGGTCTCCTTTGTGGGCGCGTATGCCATAAGGGAAAATTTCTGGGATGTGGTGGTGGCATTCCTCTTCGGTCTGTTCGGATATGGAATGGTGAGGTTTGGGTTTCCCATCGTTTGCCTGGTTATTGGCTATATCTTGGGCATTATGGCTGAGACGGCATTTCATCAGTCCTTAATGATCTCCTCTGGCTCTTACGCGATATTCTTCACCCGCCCCACCTCCTTGATATTATTCGCGCTTTTGATTTCAACAATACTCCTTCCATTTTTCAGGGCCATGAGAAGGGAGACGAGTGAAAAGAGTTAATAAGTCGAGTATAGCATTCATCGGACTCCTGCTGATATTCGTCCTGGTTATATGCGTGAATTCTTACAGCTTCCGGCCGAAAGAGAGGCTCGTACCTCTTCTGGTAGGGATTGCTACCCTAATTATAAGCCTGGTCGTTCTTCTCGATGAGATACACCCCATTCGGCTATTGAGCAAATTAAAGATCGACTTCATGGGTGCTGCTGGAGGGGTTATGCCGGTAGAACCTGAGCGGCGCGAGACAACAATATTGTTGTTCCAAATCATAGCTTGGATGATGGGTTT
>JBGVTJ010000355.1:0-7224 GCA_041862515.1 Thermodesulfobacteriota bacterium
AGGAGATTCAGAAGATTATCCTCAAGGGATATAAAAGGGGTGAAACCCCCATCACCTGTCGGCCCGCCGATACTTTGGAGCCGGAACTGGAAAAGGCCAAGGAGGCAACCAAGGGAATTGCCAAGAACATTCAGGATGTCCTCATTTACGCCCTCTACCCCACCACGGGCATGCAATTCCTGAAATGGAAGTACGGAATCGAGCCGATGCCGGACAAGCTGAAACCCAAAACCATGGAGGACATCAAGAGGGAGGATGAACTCATAGAGAAGGCCAAACGGGGTGAATTGGTAGAAGCCCAAAAGGCCGTGTGAATCCTCCTGTATGCCTTCATTCGCGGTAGGCCCAAGAGGAGAACCAGGGGCAATTTTCAAGGGGTTGGGGTAAAACCCATCCCCTCTTTCCTTTCGTTGAACGCCTCAACCATAAGGGGGCTAATATTCCCTATCATCCATACTTTCATAACCGTAAATCAATGGACGGAGATTCCCCTGATCCAAATAGGTATTGCACTTGGGGCATAGCGGGCGAACCCTTCCGTCCTCACTGAAGATGTATTTCACCTCCCTGCTGCAAACCGGACACACTTTCTTTCCCAAAGACATAACCTGCCTCCTCCCTCACTGTCGCCCCGGTTTACCCATCTATCATTTTCCATGCCAATAGCCTGCGAGAAGGAGTGAATTCAAAATTACACCCCATAATCAAGGACATTGTCACTTTGGGGACTCAATGCTTTTTCATGCCGCAACACCGGGAAGAGGGAAAGTGACGATTATTGGTAAAGGGAATGTCAAAAATTGCCAGACCGAAATACTTAACAAGACCGAAATACTTACTTGACAAATTGATATAATTTGATATAATTTGCAATTAATTTTATCTAATTGAAATAAAATGAAAGAAAAGATGTATCTCACGGTCGGGGAAGCATGTGAATTGATCCGGGTGAGTCGCGTGACCTTATATCGGATGATCGGCAAGGGGATCGTTCCCTCTTATAAGATAGGAGGAAAAAGGCTATTCAATCGGCGGGAACTGATTCAGTGGGTGAAGTCTCAAAGGGAGGGCAAGAACTTCCGAGGCGTTTCAAAGAGGGGGGAATGATGGACATGTTTGTCATCAGAGACCGGAGAAACTTTCTCCGATTTACCTGCTCACACTTGGCCTCCTATATCCGATTTGATGAAGAAGGGAGACAATGTGAAGAGGAGAAGGTCAGAACCGTGGACATCAGCCCGGATGGATTAAGGATTCAAACATACTCCACTTTCTCGGTGAACGAGACATTGGACCTAACGGTGGCCATACGGGAGAAATTATTTAACGCCCGGGGGAAGGTGGTCCGTTGTGAACCCTCTGCCGACGGAAGATTCAATGTGGGAATCGCCTTTTTGGACGTGGACGAAAATAACCTCCATATCTTATACGATTACTTTCAGGAGATCCTCGGAGGCAAGGGATGACCCACCCCACATACTTCCCTATGGCTCGATAAGAACCTTAACCTCTTCCTTCCCCTTTTCGAGTTTGATTGCAACGGACGATCCGCACCGAGCACAGAGGTATTCATACTCTTCCCCCTCGGGCAAGATCAGAAGTAACCTCTTCCTTACGGGAAGCGCCTCCTTGCAACGGGGGCAATAGATGGAAGTGGCTTCAAATTGCTTGTACCCCTCGATGGGATTACCATCGAAATCCACCAAGGGAACCCTCCAGGTCGTCTTTTTACCGTAATCCACGCCGTTTACGGAAACTTAACCACCAAAAGGGTAAATGTCAAGGTGGTGATCGAAGACGCCTGAAAAACTCGGGAAACGGGATCTGAGCGCAAAATTATGGAGTGTTGCGGTGCTGGAGCTCACCCCAATCGGGCGAGGATAGCGGTTTAGGCTAAGGTCAAGGCAAAAAGCTCAAGGTTAGAGGTTAGAGGCTGAAGGCAATATGCTCGAGGTTAGAGGCTCAAGGTTAAGGTTAAGCAAAAAAACCAGGTTCTGCAGTGTTGCGGTTGGACGGAAAACCCAAATAAACGAAATAGACCAAACAGACGAGATAGACCAGACAGACCAAATAGACCAAACAGACCAGATAGACGAAATAGACGAGATAGACCAGACAAAGCGAATAAAAAAAACGGAGCGCAAATGAGCTCCGTCTCTTATCGAGGGCCCCTAAGGGTTCGAATTATCCTCGGTCATCAAGGATCCTTCCGGATAAACCTCCGGTATGCAAAACGTATTGTCCAAAATTAACGGTGGCATTTTTCTTGGCACAATGCTCGCACAGCCTGTTAAACCGATGTTTAGAGACAAAGGAACGATTGCATTTCAAACACCTTCTCCTCTCCCGACGGTTATGGATATCTCTGGCTAACATCGGATCCCTCCTTAATTTGTTGAATATGTCCTATCAATGGGTGGACCAATGGTGATTCTCGAGTACTATTGAGAGCCAATAGTGTATTTTCTCCCCAAAACCAGATCCAAAAGGGTCAGAATAGCTGCAATGAGAAAAAGGAGAAGCACCCATGGAATATAGATAAGTTTCCTCAAAGTTGGTTTCATGGAGATGAACCGTTACCATCCCACACCATCCCCAACGTAAAATTTATGCATTTTTTGTGCCAATTTTTCATCAATCGATGAAAATAGATACACTTTGGGGTAATATCTATCCGGGGCGCTGAGGTTGCATAATTTGCGGCGTGCCGCCGCTCAGGAGGTTGAGGTTAGAGGGTAGAGGTCAAGGCAAAAGGCTCAAGGTTAGAGGTTAGAGGCTGAAGGCTAAGGGCCAAAGGCAATAGGCTCGCGTTAAGGTTAAGCAAAAAAACAGGTGCTGCAGTTTTGCGGTTGGACGGAAAAACCAAATAAACGAAACAGACGAAACAGACCAAATAGACCAGATAGACCAAACAGACCAGATAGACCAGACAGACCAAACAGACCAAATAGACCAGATAGACCAAATAGACCAGATAGACGAGATAGACCAGATAGACCACCCATATTGACATTTTTGTACCTTATATACTGGAGTTTCCTGGATTTTCAAACTAACATTTGTGTAACATATTCATTACTAATGAAATTCTGGGGTTTCAAGGTGAAGGCCGGTCTCCCTGAGCGTAATCTGCTGGAGAAGGATCACGTCGGAACAGGCCGTTGCCCTGGTTCCCTGGAGCGAACATTAAAGAATTTTGGCTACCCATTCTTAGTGAAGCGAACTCTAGAGTGGTCCAAAATTCTTTCCAGTGAGCGAAAGGGAATTTGGGCAACAGACCACGAGGCACAGAAGCGAAGGGACAGCGGTTTTTCTCCAAGAACTCAATAAAGCCAATGAACCCAACAAACCAGATTGACGATCCTAACCATCCAAACGCTCTCAACCAAATAGACCAGACAGACCAAACAGACGAGATAGACCAGATGAACCAATGCTGTATACTATTGACTAAGTCCCCTTCGATTCGGTAGTTGTGGAAAAAAAAGGGGACATACTATCACAATCTTCAACGAGCTATGGCTCACATGGAGAAGTTAACGTCGGATCATAGGGTTACGTTAGAGAGTTTTGAAAGCCTCATTTCTTATTGGCTCAAGCCTCCTTATCCCTTAAGGTGGGATTGCATCTTCGTTCTGCCTACCTGGCTAGAAATCTGGTGGAAGGAGTTTGGGGCTCCGGGGGATCTCTACCTATGCGCCGTCAGAGAAGCCGGTGCCGTTATCGGCATCGCTCCCCTTCTCTTAAGGGATGGAGAGGCCTTCTTTATCGGTAGCGACGATGTTTGTGACTATTTGGACTTCGTCGTTGCTCCAGGGAGGGAGCACGATTTTTTCAATATCCTCCTTGACGATTTGAGCGGGAAAGGTCTCAGGTTGTTAAATTTGAGACCGTTACGACCCAATTCCACGGCACTCACGAACCTTGTGGACATTGCACGGGGAAGGGGATATGAAGTCTCTTGTGAGGCGGAGGATGTCTCTTTAGAACTGGATTTGCCTCCTACGTGGGACGAATACCTGGGAATGCTCAACCAAAAGCAGCGGCACGAAGTGAGGCGCAAACTAAGGAGAATGCGAGAAGCAGGGGAGGTAAACTATCGCATCATTGAGGATACTCGGGATGTTCCGGATGCCCTCGATATTTTCCTCGAGCTCTTTCGGAAAGGCAGGACGGAGAAGATATTCTATATGACTGCCCAGAGGGAATCCTTCTTCAGGTCATTGGCAAAGGCTATGGCCCAAGCAAAGCTCCTGAGGTTTGGAATCTTGGAGCTCGAGGCACTACCCATAGCAGTGGTGATGTGTTTTGATTATAATAGGAGAGTATATCTGTATAATAGCGGATACGATCCCCGATACGGCTCCTTGAGCGTAGGGGTAATCTCCAAAATCTTCTCCATCAAAGAGAGCATCGAGAGAGGGAGGGGAACATTCGACTTTCTCAAGGGAGCCGAGGACTACAAATATCGCTTAGGGGGCAAGGAAATTCCCCTGTACGGTTGTCAGATAGTGCTGAAATGAGCACGACCACAACGGTTTCACCGGGGTCTCGGAGAGGCAAAAGGGGAGTCTGGAGGCAAAGCGGACATGAAGATAGCTATGTTGAGTGTTCACAGTTGTCCATTGGGAAAGCTGGGGGGGAAAAACACCGGCGGCATGAACGTCTATATCCGAGAGGTTGCCCGTGAACTCGGGAGGCGGGGACATCTGGTGGACGTTTATACCCGTGCTCATGAGTCGGTACATGATCAGATCGTGGAATTTGGTCGAAATGCCCGCATTATCCACCTCAAAGCAGGAGAAGGCGAGGAAATACACAAGTTGGCAATCTACCCCCATCTTGCTGATTTCGCATCCGACCTGGAGAATTTCAGGAAGCACACCGGTATTCACTATGACCTGATACATAGCCACTACTGGCTCTCGGGCTGGGCTGGTAAGTGGCTACAGCGATGGTGGAATGTTCCCCATATTACCATGTTCCATACCGTGGGTGCGGTCAAGAACGCAATCGCCATAGGCGAGCCCGAACCCGAGCTTCGCCTCAACACCGAAAAAGAGCTGGTCAAGGGTTGCCATCGGATTATTGCCTCTACCGATAAGGAAAGAGATGCCCTCACCAACTATTATGATGCTTCCCCGAAGGCTATCAGTGTCGTTCCCTGTGGCGTGAATCTGGATCTCTTCAGGCCGATTGATAAGGCAATTGCACTGTGCCATCTCGGTTTCGACGGCGAAGAGATCATCCTCTTTGTAGGACGCATCGATCCCCTCAAGGGCATAGATAATTTATTGAGGGCAATTACTTACCTGGAGAATCAAAAGCTTAAGCTCGTTGTAATCGGTGGCGATGCACAGAGCCAGCCCGAATTGGAAAGGTTAAAGGACCTGTCACGGAGCTTGCAGATCCACGACTCAGTCGCTTTTTATGGCTTGGTAAAGCAGGAGATGTTGCCTTATTTTTACAGCGCTGCCGATCTGTGTGTTGTCCCATCGCATTACGAAAGCTTCGGCCTCGTGGCTCTGGAATCCCTGGCTTGCGGAACACCTGTGGTGGCCACCAGGGTGGGCTGTATCGAAAGTGTTATTCGACATGGTGAAACCGGATACGTGGTCATGGATAATACACCTCGTCGTCTTGCGGATAAGATCGCTCTACTCCTTTCACTGTCCAATGGAAAGCTTGGGGCCCCTCAATCCATCCGGGCATCGGTAACCGGGTTTAGCTGGTCAAACATCGCTGATGCAATAGTGAACGAATACGGGGAAGTGCTGAGGAATTACTCCGCAGAGGTATGTTAAAAGAAAAGAATTTGGGGGGTGTCACTAATGTATCAGCCGGGTAAGCTTAGCCCAGCACCTTCTCATACCATAAACTCCGCGCTCGAATCTGGAACCCTGCAGAACGGTAGAGAGCGCGGGCTGCCTCATTTTTGCTATCCACCGTCAATTCAACCGTTTCCAGACCTTTGCTTTTCAAATAGGATAATCCAGCCAGAAGCACCTCCTTGCCTATCCCCTTGCCTCGGTGATCTGGATCTACACCGAGCATATAGATACGCCCTTTACCGCCTCTAGTGACACTGCCTTCTCCACGGTATGTCCTCGTCCAGCAGTAGCCGATGACAGTATCCCCATCGCAGGCGAGGATGACATCCTCCCGGGCGCAGTTGGGAAGACTGATACGGTAAACGATCTCTTCAACTGTGTTGGGATTGAACCCCCAGGTTTCGGCGAAAGAACGATTTTGAACGTGAACCAGTTTATCCTCCTCACCCCGCATCATATGGCGGCATCGGGGACCAATCCTTTTCATATTCGGCCCATGAACCCCGGAAAGATCAAGCTCCAATTCAAGGAAGCAGCGAATGAATCTAAAACCCATGTTCGCGAACAGTTCCCGGGCCGTCATGCTCTCTTCCGGAATATTAACGTGGACTCTTTTTACTCGCAGCTCTCTCGCACGGTCTATGGCTCGTTCAATGAGCTTTGTCGCGACACCGTTTCCACGATATTCCGGGTGCATGAGGCAATTGAGCACAACTCGTCCGATTTTCAGCTCCGCCGTAACGTTTACGTAGCCGACGATATTGCCGGCTTTTTCAGCGATAAACAGATTGTTTTCAGGGAAATGATTTGGCCGATCCAAGCCCTCGATCACGTCTTGCAGCGAGACGGAAAACGAGCTCCATCCTCCTCTCTCCATTTCACCCACCAACTGGACCAACAGATCGAGGTCCTTGGGACGATACGTTCGGATGATATACGCGGGATTGGTCATACGAGGCTGCGATTACCTTTGGCAATCATTGGGGCGCATCATGTTCCTACCAGTGCGCGATATCTGCGGTGTAGGAACCTTCTCAGGCTGCCCATTGTAGACCGTCACTGGCTGTCTGTCAATTATCTATGACCGCGTTTTGAGCTTATTCATTTTCCCTCAGCCTTAACCTCCTCCCCCTCACCTCTTACCTCCCCCCCCTCTTCCTCAGCCTCTCACCTCTAACCTCTAACCTCCTGAGCGACAACGCTTTTCTCCAGGAACTCAATAAACCCTATAAACCCAATTAACCCGACAAACCAGATTGACGCTCTCAACGATCCAAACGATCCAAACCATCCTAACGATATTAACGATCTAAACGCTCTCAACCAAATAAACGAAACAGACGAAACAGACCAAACAGACGAGATAGACGAAATAGACCAAACAGACCAGACA
>JBGVTJ010000356.1:0-2295 GCA_041862515.1 Thermodesulfobacteriota bacterium
TACTTCTTACCCACTTTATTCTCTTCATCATCCCATGCCTCGTTGTTCCCCACAGTAATAAAGCCCGGTCACCAGTCACCCCCCTTTTATAGAGTCTCCGGGAAAGGGCATGCAGGTAATCCGACAATCTCCCACACTCCCAATCCGAGGTTGGAGTGAAACGCAACCTGTCCTGGACCTTATTTCTAGATTCCCTGATTACAATGACCCTTCCCTTGCACTGTATTCTCTTGCGATTCGTAAGAATGGTAAAATCTGTGGGCTCACCAGCCCCTAAATCGAAATTGGCCTCCGGCTTCAATCCACCCTGGGACAACTTTTCAAAGAGGTCTTGAATCTCGCCATCGCTGGATTGCTCGGAGAGATCCCGATAAAATCGATAGGTCCCCTCTTCCAAGCCGTAGGCCAACGATATCACTTCTTCACGGGTTTCACCTCCTTCAATGAGGTAAATCCCCTGATCGACCTCTGTTTTGGAAACCAGACCATTCCAGGCATCAATCGCCCCTTTCATGGTAGTGGCATCGAATCCCTGGTTCGATAAAAGGTTTGCAGCCGACCGGCTGCGGCCCCACGCCTTTCAATAGGCCAGAACGGGTTTTTGAAGGTCGATTTCGGAGAGCCGGTCGTGAAGCTCTGAAAGGGGAATGAGAATCGCCCCTGGAATGTGCCCCTGCTCGTATTCCGCGGGCTCCCGAACGTCCACCACCAAGGTGTATGATCCCTCGGGTCTCTCCTCGAGCCATTTCCGGGCCTCATCGGCATCAACAGTCTTCACATGGGGCACTAGATCCGAAAATTTCATGACCATTCCACCCTTCGAAAGTACCTCGTTTCCCCTGAGACCTGAAATTTTGCCATAAAACTCGTATCCAAATATTTCTTGAAGGAAAAGGCCAATTTCCCCTTCCAGACCCAAGAGCCCCAAACCAGAAGACCCGTTCCATCCCCGAGGTTGAAAATCAGGAGGTATCGTTTCTGCGGCTCAAATGGAATGAGAGGTTCTTCCTTGAGTGTGGCCAAGAGATTTCGAAAGAGAATCGGCGCCTCCCGCACGGCATAGACCCCTACCCTGTCCAATCGCCTTCCCTTGACCGCGATACAGTCCCCCGCCCCGAAAATATCCGGGTGACTCGTGCTCTGGAGATAGTCATTTACCAGGAGGCCCCCATCCTCCGAGGTCTCCACCCCCGAATCGGCGAAGATCGGTTGGGGAACGATGCCCACGGTCAGGATGGCCAGATCGTAAGAGGCCTCCTGCCCGGATTGGGAGCGGGCAATTCCATGGGCCATGGATACGACGCGGAAGTCCGAGAGGATCTTTACGCCTCGCCCTGAGAGGGACTGCTGGGCTATGCGACTGGCCTTCTCAGGCAAACCGGGGAGAACTCGGTCTCGGGAACTTGCCAGGGTAATATCAGCACGGGCGTTCTCACTTTGAGCGAGCCTCCAAATGTTGCCCGCCAATTCTACCCCCGCAGGGCCGGCCCCGATGATAAGCACCTTGGCGGTCCCTTCTCGAGATTTTTCCAGAATCGCTTCCCGGGCCGATTCCAGGTTTTGGATGGGTTTTACCGGGATTCCTTCCCCTTCAGCCCCTGGAATGCGATCCGTGGGTATGTGACTTCCGATATTAAACGAGGCAAGGTCATATGAAATCTCCCCGCCTCCTTGAAGAAGGAGTGTCCTGTCGGCCGGATCGAAGGAGACTACCCTGTCCTTGATGAACTTCCCACCGCGGGATTCCACCATGCGTTGAACGTCGAACCTCACCTCCTCGGGTCGGTAGATGCGGGAAATCATGCCGGGTCCCATACCCGAATAGTAGTGAAATCGATCTGGGCCAATGAGGGTAACCTCGGACCCCGCACGGATGAATTCCTCCGCGTGTTTCAGGGAGAGAAGGTGGACATGTCCCCCTCCAACAAGGACCAGCCTTTTTTTAGAGCTGGATTTCGTCACGCTGATCTCCTTTGTCCAAAGGGAGTGCCTCAGCATGCCACCGGGTCAACCCGACCCCTCAAACCTTCTACCCCGTCCGGCCGGATTAGGGGTTAGTCAACTCGCTTGAACATCTTTCCCTGAGTCCCGCACACGGGACAGAGGCCAGGGGCATCCTTCTCCGCCGTATATCCGCAAACCGGGCAGACGTAGTAAGGATATGTCTCCTGGGAGGTGCTCAGGGTATCGAGAAGCTTCATATAGAGCTGGGCGTGAATCTTCTCCACGTCATTGGCGAAATTGAACGTCCTCTCCGCCTCCTTGTTCCCATCGGCCTTGGCCGCCTCGATCATC
>JBGVTJ010000357.1:0-5273 GCA_041862515.1 Thermodesulfobacteriota bacterium
GGCCAGTGTTCGATGGCAGGACATCGTAGATATCGCTATCGTCTCCGTGCTGATCTATTGGATCATCATTCTCATCAAGGGGACGAGGGCGGTTCAGATGATCTTCGGCCTCGCCTTGATCATCGTCGCCTTCATTATCTCCCGAAAGGGAGAACTGCTCACACTCCATTGGATCTTGAATACCTTTTTGAGCTCCATCATCCTCGTCATAATCGTTATCTTCCAGCATGACATTCGAAGGGCACTAACCACCTTTGGGAAGAATCCGTTCTTCACCGGCGTCGACCTTGCAGAGGAATCCCATGTCTTCGAGGAATTGATTATGGCGTCGGCCTCCTTGGCTAGCAAGAAAATCGGGGCCCTCATTGTCCTGGAAAGAAAGACCGGGCTCGGGGAATATATTGAAGGTGGGATAGACTTGGAGGCAAGGATATCCAAAGAGCTCATTGAAAGTATCTTCCATCCCCCCTCTCCCTTGCATGATGGAGCCATGATCATCCGTGGCGGGAAAATCGCCGGGGCGGGTTGTCTCCTTCCCATCAGTATGGATTCCCAGACCAGAACTGATATGGGGACAAGGCATCGTGCCGCCATCGGTTTGACGCGGGAAACCGACGCCGTTGCCATCGTTATTTCCGAGGAGACGGGAACCATCTCGCTGGCCCTCGACGGCAAAATCACCCGAAATCTGGATACGACCGCCCTGAGAAAAATCCTCGAGAGGTTATTACAGCCCAAAGGGTCCAGAGGGTTTCAACAATGAGGGGAGGGATTCCTTGAAAGGCTTTTTCACCAAAAACCTGTCTTTAAAGCTCATCTCCATTTTTTTGGCAGTCGTATTGTGGTATTTCGTAATCAGCGAAAAGGGTGGAGAAACCGCCCTCTCCATCCCCTTAGATTTTCGCAACATTCCCTCCTCCCTCATCATCATCAAGAACCCAGTGGAATCCATTAGTATCCGAATAAGGGGACCGGTAACTTTATTGAGAGGATTATCCCTTCGGGGGGTAAGAGCCATTATCGACCTCTCCAATGCGAAGCCCGGGATTGCCGAATTCGTGATCCATCGCGAACAAATCACGCTTCCGAGGGGTTTCAGGGTAACCATGGTGAGCCCGGCATCAATCATGCTGAGATTCGAAAGGCTCATAAGGAAAAACCTCCCGGTACAAGCCATATTGGTTGGCAAGCCCTTTGAGGGGTTCAAAATTACCGAAGTATGGGTTGATCCTCCTGCCATTGAAATAGTCGGTGCCCAAAATGAGTTGAGGAGGTTAAAAAAGATTTTTACCGAAGAGATCGATATCTCCGGACTGAAAAAAGACTCGATAAAAAAGGCAGCTTTGAGTTTAGGGGAGTTACACATCAAATCAGTCAGCAGGGAAGAGGTGAAGGTGAACTTGAAATGTGCTAAAGTTCCCGTGCAATAGGCGCCACGACGGAGGAGGAAATGCGCAAACTGTTTGGGACCGATGGCATCAGGGGTGTAGCCAACGTGGACCCCATGTCGGGCGAAATGGCAATGCAGCTCGGCAGGGCAACGGCCCATATCTTTAAAAACCGTGAGGGAAGACACAGAATCGTCGTTGGAAAGGATACCCGACTTTCGGGATATATGTTGGAAACAGCATTGGCATCGGGTATCTGCTCCATGGGAGTCGATGTTTTACTGGTCGGCCCGCTCCCCACACCTGGCATTGCCTTCATTACCACCAGCATGCGGGCCGACGCTGGAGTTGTGATATCCGCCTCTCACAATCCCTTTTACGACAACGGCATTAAGATCTTCTCAAGGGATGGTTTTAAACTTCCCGATGCCCTTGAGGCCAAGATCGAGGGGCTTATCTTCTCCAACAGCATCGATTCCTTGCGGCCGACAGCCAAGGAGATTGGAAAGGCTTACCGAATAGAGGACGCCGTTGGGAGATACGTGGTCTTCCTCAAAAATACCTTCCCCAATAATTTAACCCTCGATGGTCTGAAGATCGTCTTGGATTGTGCCAATGGAGCGGCCTACAAAGTGGCGCCCGCCGTATTTGAGGAATTGGGGGCAGAAGTTATTCCCATAGGGGTTGAGCCCGACGGGGAAAATATTAACCTCGATTGCGGGTCGCTCTTCCCGGAAAGGGTCAGCGAACTGGTTGTCCAGGAAAAAGCCCATCTGGGAATGGCCTTGGACGGGGATGGCGACCGGGTAGTCTTCGTGGATCATAATGGGAAGATCGTTGATGGGGACCATATCATGGCCATTTGTGCCATTGATATGGCCGAAAGGGGAAGGCTCAAGAAGAAGACCCTCGTCACCACGGTCATGAGCAATATGGGGCTTGATCTTTCCCTCGGCAAACGGGGAATCCGAGTTGTCCGGACTGCCGTGGGGGATCGTTATGTAGTCGAGAAGATGGTGAGCGGGAGATATAATCTGGGGGGCGAACAATCCGGCCATACCATCTTTCTCGATCATAATACGACGGGAGACGGTATCCTCACCGCCCTTCAAGTGTTATCGATTATGGCGAGCAAACAGAGACAATTGGATGAACTTGCAAAATCAATGATCTCTCTCCCTCAAACACAGTTTAATACCAAAATCGATAGGGAAATCGATGTCCTGAGAATGCCCAAAATTCGTCGAAAGATTAAAGCCATCGAGAGGGAACTGGGGGAATCGGGAAGGATCCTTACCCGTTATTCGGGCACGGAACCTGTTTTGAGAATCATGCTGGAAGGTAAAGATGAGGATAAGATCATTCGCCTGGGCAGGGAACTAACGGACGCCATTGGACAGGTGATGGAGAGGATGGGAGGAAACACAAATTCGCAAGGATGAGGTGGTTCAGGGGGTGACCAGAGGAGGAGTCAATATCGATCATCTGACAGACAAGGAATCATAAGAACCTCTTGGATGCTGTTGACATTACCTATAACCTGGATCTCGGCATTAATGGGGCCCATTTTCTCAGTTACCTCAACGTAAGGCGCCTTGTCGAGATCAACCAGATTGAAGCGATCACAATAGAGCACAGCATGGTTTCCCGGGCGGTCTTGGTTGGATCGGACAGGGCTGTTTGAGATATCATCGAACTGACAAATAGGCCCTGAGGGATATTCAATGATCTACGGAATCGGGATAGATATCGTTTCAATACACCGTATTGAGAGAATGCTCGAAAGATGGGGTCCCTTTTTTACCCAGAGGGTATACACGCCTGGTGAAATCGCCTTTTGCGAAGGGCGATCGAACCCGGGCCAACATTTCGCCCTCCGTTGGGCAGCCAAAGAGGCGATGTTAAAGGCCCTCGGTTTGGGCCTCAGGGGGGGAATCAAGTGGACCGACATCGAAGTTGTCAATGATCCCTTAGGCCGGCCTTCTCTCAAGGTTCATAACCAGACCAAGGGTTTCCTCACCGATCGTAACATCAAGTCAGCTTTCGTCAGCATCTCCCACGAAAAAGATTATGGGATCGCCCAGGTGGTATTAGAGGTTTAACCATGAAAGCGGTGACGGCCTATCAGATGAGGGCCCTGGATCGAAGGACAATTCATGAAAGGGGTGTGCCGGGGATCAACCTGATGGAGAATGCCGGCAAGGGAGCAACGGAGGTGATCCTTCGTCGATTTCCGGATTTGCCACGGAAAAGGGTGGCCGTCATCGCGGGTAAGGGAAACAACGGGGGCGATGCCTTCGTTATCGCCAGGCACCTGATCAATAAGGGTCTGGGGGTGAACATCTTCCTGCTGGCTGAGAATAAGGCCGTCAAGGGGGATGCCAAGACCAACCTGGACATATTGACCAAGGAAGGTATCGAGGTAAGAGAGCTTCCAACCCTCAGGGAGTTCGAGGCAACAAGAGATGATCTCCTTTCCCACGATGTATTTATAGAGGGGTTACTGGGGACAGGCCTCGATTCAGAGGTCAAGGGATATTACAAGGAGGTAATCTCAGCATTAAACGCCACGGGGAAGCCCGTAGTGGCCATTGACATCCCTTCGGGGTTGGACGCCACAAGCGGCAAACCCTTGGGTACGTGCATAAAGGCTGCCCTCACTCCCACCTTTGGATTACCCAAAGTAGGCCAACTCATCCATCCGGGGGTTGATTTTGTCGGGGAACTCGAGGTCATCGATATCGGAATTCCGGACGACTTGATAGAGGAAGAAGACATTCGATCCCATCTCATCCAATACGAGGATATCCAGGACCTTCTCCCTGTCCCCCGACACGCAGATACCCATAAGGGGGATTACGGTCATCTCCTGGTCCTCGCTGGTTCCGTCGGTAAGACCGGTGCGGCTGCACTGGCATGTCAGGCCGCCATGAGGGTTGGGGCTGGATTAGTTACCTTGGGCATTCCCGCGAGCTTGAATGAAATCATGGAGGTAAAGCTTACGGAGACTATGACTATGCCTTTGCCCGAAACCGAGTCTCGAACTCTCGGGCTTGATGCCTTCCGTCAAATCGTTGAGATAAGCCAAGGAATGCAAGCCCTTGTAATTGGCCCTGGAATTTCTACCGCGGATGAGACGGGACAACTGGTCCGGAAATTGGTCAAGGCCCTTCGTCTTCCCATGGTCATCGATGCCGATGCCCTCACCGCCCTCTCAGCTGAACCGGAAATACTTAAGGATATCGAATCCCCCATAATCCTCACACCTCACCCGGGTGAAATGGCCAGGCTCACCGGCCTTTCCTCCAAAGCCATTCAGGAAGACCGCATTGAGATCTCTAGGAATTTCGCAATGGAATATGGGGTTTATCTCGTTCTAAAGGGTTCACGAACCATTATCGCCCAACCGGGCGGTGATATTCACATCAATCCCTCGGGGAATCCTGGGATGGCATCTGGGGGCACAGGGGACGTCCTGACCGGTATGATGGGCGGATTAGTATGTCAAGGGTGTCCTCCCGCATCCGCGGCTATCGCCGCAACCTACGTCCACGGCCTCGCCGGGGACCTAGCCGCCGATGAAAGGGGGGAGATGGCACTGATCGCTACCGATTTACTGGAGAAGATTCCCCATGTCCTCAGAGAGATGAATAAGGGCAAGTAACTATTGCTTTTCCTCCATCCAATCGGCGACCAATCCCGTTAGTCCCATTGAACCCGCTGGCCACGGCTGATTGTTAAGAACGCTCCAACCCACCCGCCCACCAACCGTACCGGAGTTTCCTGACTTTTTTAGACGGGGTTTTTCTAACCTATTGATTGTAAAGGAGATTGTATTTCTCATGAGCGAACACCGTTGTCCCTTCGGTTGCTCGTGGTCTGTTG
>JBGVTJ010000358.1:0-31333 GCA_041862515.1 Thermodesulfobacteriota bacterium
GCTTGGCAAGGGGTTACACGGGGAGGGACAAAATCATTAAGTTCGAGGGATGCTACCATGGGCACGCCGATAGCCTCTTGGTCAAAGCGGGCTCCGGGGCCACGACCCTCGGGATTCCAGATAGCAAGGGGGTTCCAAGGGATTTCGCGCAGAATACCCTTACTGCCACCTTCAACGACCTCCAATCCGTTGAGAAGTTAATCGAGGCCCACGGCGAGGAGACCGCCTGTATCATCGTTGAGCCCATTGCGGGAAATATGGGAGTTGTTCCACCGGAGGAGGAATTCTTGGAAGGGCTGAGGGCCATATGCGATGACAAGGGAATCGTCCTCATCTTCGATGAGGTGATCACTGGGTTCAGGGTTTCCTATGGGGGGGCCCAAGATCTCTATGGGGTGAGGCCGGACTTGACGTGTTTGGGAAAGGTGATCGGAGGAGGATTGCCAGTGGGTGCCTTTGGGGGAAGGAAAGAGATTATGGAGAGGCTTGCCCCATCTGGCGATGTCTATCAGGCGGGAACCCTTTCAGGGAATCCCCTCGCCATGACCGCCGGGTTGATAACCCTCCACGTCCTTCGGCGGGAGGGGACCTATGAACAATTGGCACAAAAATCCGATATCCTGTGCAGAGGAGTCCGGGAGATCGCAGAAGAAGGAAGGCTTCCCTTCACCTGTAATCAGGTTGGAGCGATGGCCACGTTTTTCTTCACGGAAGGACCAGTAAGAGATTTTCCCACGGCCAAAAAGAGCGATACAACCCTCTTCAGCCGATTCTTCTCCGGCATGCTCAATCGGTCCATCTATGTCGCCCCCTCTCAATTCGAAGCCCTCTTCCTCTCGGTAGTCCACACGGAGGATGACATCGGAAGAACCTTGGAGGCCTGCCGGGCCGTTTTTCGGGAGATCTCCTCGTGAAACGACTCCTTGGTCGGTTATTTCGTGGGACCGTTTCTCTTGGCCTTTTCGATGAGCTCGATGAGGCTGACTATTTTTGATTTGGGTTTTGCGAAGATCGAACGATTCAGTTCTCCTGGAGTGAAATGCTGTTTCAGGTAGGTTTCGATTTCCACCCTCTCCCACCAGCAGTCCATCATTTTGCGACAGGGGAGATCCCGGTTGGAACTTCGACAGTATTGAAAGGGAACCTGGTGTCCCAAGAGCAGACACCGAATTTCCAAGGGATCGTATTGTTCGATGGATTTCCCTTTTCGAACCATTTGAGAGAAGTTGAACGTTCTTTGGGAATCGTCAGGGGTTTATATCTCCTTGCCCCCCTTCATCTTTTTGGGTTTAGGTAGTCCCTCGATGGATTTGAGGGACTGCCTCATTTCTTCCTCGGGGAGGGGGTAATCGACCAATTTCCCGCTGAAATAGGCATCGTACCCTGTGAGGTCCATTAAGCCGTGGCCGCTCCAGTTGAGGAGGATCACCTTCTGCTTTCCCTCCTCCTTGGCCTTCTTTGCCTCCTCGATAACCGTGCAGATGGCGTGGCTCGTTTCGGGGGCGGAGATAAAGCCCTCCGACCTTGCCCAAAGGACGGCCGACTCATATGCCTCTAACTGATTGTACGCCCGGGGTTCAATGAGGCCTTCGATGATACATTGGCTGACGAGTGGAGCAATGCCGTGATAGCGCAGTCCTCCAGCATGGATGGGAGGCGGGATGAATTTGTGCCCCAGACTGTACATTGGCAAAAGCGGTGTGGTTTCCGCGGTGTCCCCGAAATCGTAGGAGAAAGGTGCTCGGGTCATGGTGGGACATGAGGTGGGTTCCGCCGGGACAATGGTAATCTCCGCCCCGTTAATCTTGTCCAGCACGAAGGGGAAGGCCAAACCCGCGAAATTGCTCCCACCCCCTGCGCAACCGCACACCACATCCACCTTCTTCTCTCCTAACTTTTCCAACTGTCTCTTAGCCTCAAGGCCGATAATGGTCTGGTGCATCAAGACGTGGTTGAGGACGCTCCCAAGGGAGTACCGGGTGTCCTTGGAAGTCACGGCGTCCTCGATGGCTTCGCTGATGGCGATGCCCAAACTCCCGGGGGAATCCGGGTTCTCTTCGAGGATCTTCCTCCCCGCATTGGTGTCCTTGCTGGGGCTGGGAATGCAGTTGGCATTCCAGCAGTTCATCATCAACCTTCTATAGGGCTTCTGGTCATAGCTGATCCTCACCATGTACACTTTGCACTCCAGGCCGAATAAACAGGTAGCAAAGCTCAGGGCGCTTCCCCATTGTCCCGCGCCTGTCTCGGTGGTCATCCTCTTGATGCCGAAAGCCTTGTTGTAATAGGCTTGGGCCACTGCCGTGTTGGGCTTGTGACTCCCGGGAGGGCTTACGCCTTCGTTCTTGTAATAGATTCGTGCCGGAGTACCGAGGGATTCTTCCAGCGCATATGCACGATAGAGGGGTGTTGGACGCCACAGGAGGTATTTGTCCATCACCTCATCGGGGATATCGAGCCAGCGCTCCTGACTCACTTCCTGCTCTATGAGATTCATGGGGAAAACCGGTGTTAATGCATCGGGTCCGATGGGCTCACCCGTTGCGGGATGGATGGGTGGCTGAAGGGGATCGGGCAAATCAGCCTGGATATTGTACCACTGCTTGGGTATTTCGTCTTCCGTCAAAAACACCTTGACCTGTTTCATAACCGCCTCCTTTGCGAATTAATGGATGAGTTGAGGAGCCCGGTTGTCTCCGACGAAGGCCTTCCCTTATCCAACCAAATCCAATCACTCATCCATCGAATTTCCGGGAAAAGGTGCACAATGAGATGCCATGGTTACATGGAAGCGATGGCAACCCGTAAAACGGTCTTCAATAATACCAAACCCTCTCACCATGTCAAGAAAATTCCATACTGAGGTTTCCCGAGTTTTACAACGAGTATTTTTGTAACCTGTTAATTATGGGAAATTCTATTTTTGCACAAACGAACACCCTTGTCCCTTCGCTTCGGTGCTTTGCGGTCTTTTGCCCTAATTCCCTTTCGCTCACTGAAAAGAATTGTGGACCATTCTAGCGTAAGGTTCGCTTCACTGCAAATCCAAAACTCGCCTTTTAGGCTCAGACATTGGATTTGCAGCCGTTTCGCTTCACTAAGAATGGTTAGCCAAAATTCTTTAATGTTCGCTCCAGAGAACCAGGGCAACGGCCTGTTTCGACGTAATCCTTCTCAAGCAAATTGCGCTCATGGAGAGCGGTGTTCCCTCGAAACTCAGGAAACTCCACCAACTGTATCCTTGACAATATCGGTGATATTCAGTAGCATATCGAAAATTTATATGATTCCATTGGGGCGGGGTTCCATGGAGAGGACTGAAATCCAGATACTGAGAGCACTGAAGGAAAGTCCCAAATCCTTTTGGGAATTGGTAGCCCTGCAAGATTCAACCCTTTCCGTGATCTTAGGGACGATAGGAAGTCTTATGAACGGAGGGAGAATTCATTTCGATAGATCCACCAAAACCTTTGCACTGCTGCACAATGAAAAATATCTTCCCCTTGTGGACTCGAGGTGTAAGGCGTGTAATGGAAAGGGCATCATCGTGGAGGGGATCTTCCGTAAAACCCTTCAACAATTTACCTCCGTTCTTGCTGGGAGACCTACACCTGATCCAAATTATAATCAGGGATTGATTTCATTCACTGATCTCGCCCTAAAAGCCTCATTCATGTATGAGAGGGGGGATCTAGAGGACCGTGCAATCCTCCTAATTGGTGACGACGACCTCTTCAGTCTGTACCTGGGGATGCTGGGAATGGGTCAAAGAATTTTTGTTCTGGATATTGATAAACAGATTCTCCGCTTTATCGAGGAAAAATCGGGGGAGCTCGGTCTCAATATCGAAACCATGGAATTCGACCTCAACCGATCTCTTCCCCATCACCTGCATAACTCCTTCGATGTCTTCATTAGCGAACCCCCTGAGGGAATAAAAGGGATGCTCACCTTCCTGAAGAGAGGGATAAGATCCTTGGCTGAAGGAGAAGGTGCGGGATATATCGGAATAACCATGGTGGAATCTTCGCTTCCCAAATGGTATGAGGTTCAGGCCATCCTGACTCGAAATCGACTCGTCATTACCGATGCCCTCAGAAATTTCAGCCTCTATCCTGAAGGAGAAAGCGAATGGGAGGATCTCTACAAGGATTATCCCATTATGGGGAGAATCCCCATCGACGCTGGCCCCCCCAACATCGATTGGTATAGTTCTTGCTTAATTCGTTTCGAAGCGGTTACTAAAACCTCTATTTGGGAAAATCACTTCTACGGCGATAAGGATACGTTGGTTACGTTCAAAGGGATATGATCCCTATAGAGGGAAGACCTTGATTTTGGGCATGGCGTAAGGATAGTATAACGAGCAGGGAGGAGAAGATGTTGATAGAGATGAAGGTGAAGTTCCTTACATTCGATCCGTCCTCAAACGGGTTTGTGGTTCTTTTGATGGATTTGGAAAATAAGCATGCCCTTCCCATTTGGATCGGCCCATTCGAAGCCAACGCCATAGCCCTCAAACTGAAGAAGGCCTCCTCCCATAGACCAATGACCCATGATCTCATCCGCAATCTCATTGATGTCCTTGACTGCAAAATTAGTCATGTAGTGGTCACCGACCTCAAGGAAAACACGTACTATGGTCTCATCTATATTAAGTCACAGGAAGACCAGCTCGCCATCGACTCCAGGCCCAGCGATGCCATTGCGATTGCTCTCGGTGCGGGGGCACCGATTTTTGTGGACGAGGATGTACTCCATCGAACAAAAAGCTCCATGCTCGACAAAGAGAGCCGGGATTCCGCTGATAATTTGGAGGAATGGCTGAAGAGCCTTAAACCTGAAGACTTCGAGCATGAAGCCTAACCTTCGCCCTATTTCCCCACTCATCTTCAAAATCCTGAAGGACAACTCCTTGGAGATGAAGTTTCTTACTCACCCTCGAAAGGGACCCCGCCGCTTCAGCACATCACGCCCAGGGACAACGGTGTTCTCCAGCGACTCGGGAAACGCCAGTTTTAGGAATATTGTATTTCCCTTCTTTTTTTTTATATTGGGTTTTCATGCATTCCTCCAGAGGGGTAAACGGGGTGACAAAGAGCCTGAGGAGGAAGACTGCTATTTTATGCACATCCAGTCCAGAAGAGACGATTCAACTGGGGCAATTCATCGGAGAGATCTTGAAACCCGGTAGCGTAATCGGTCTTTGCGGGGAATTGGGAACGGGTAAGACCCACTTGATCAAGGGATTGGCAAGGGGATTGGGCGTTGATCAACGGTATTACGTTACCAGTCCATCCTTCACCATCATCAATGAATACCCCGGAAGAATTCCCCTCAACCATATCGATCTGTATCGGTTGGAAGAGATGGATCAGATGGAGGAGTTGGGATACGAGGAATACTTCCACGGTGATGGGGTAACGGTTATCGAGTGGGCCGAAAAGATCCTCCCCGTTCTCCCCGCGAACCGCCTTATGGTCGAACTTACACACCTCTGTGAGCACCGACGAAAATTCAGAATCACAGGGCTCGGCCATCCCTATAGGGATATCGTGGGAGATATAGCCCGTTGGAAAGCGGATAGACCACCTGGCACTAGCGAGTAATCGGCTTGCGTTTGTGTGCAATCGTCCTATGCTATTAATTGCCATTCTGTTCGCAGTGCTTAATCGAGGGGGAAGATGGCTTTGATCGTCCAAAAATATGGCGGCACCTCGGTTGCCGATGGTGAAAGGATAAAAAACGTCGCCCAAAGGGTAATTCGGGCAAAGGAAGCTGGGAATGATGTTATCGTCGTCGTTTCGGCCATGGCGGGAGAGACGGAAAAACTCATCAACCTCGCCCATGAATTAGTATTTCTCCCCGATGGGAGAGAGCTCGACGTTCTGATCTCAACCGGCGAGCAGGTAAGCATCTCCTTGGTTTCCATGGCAATTAAGTCAATGGGCCATGAGGCAAAATCTTACCTCGGGTATCAAATTCCCATACAGACCGATAGCGTATACGGAAAGGCTCGGATTACTCATGTGAAACCCGATAAGATCATGAGGGATCTTAAGGCGGGGAAGATCGTCGTCGTGGCGGGTTTTCAGGGAATCGATGATAAAGGGAATGTCACTACCCTTGGCCGTGGGGGATCGGATACGACGGCTGTGGCGTTGGCGGCAAGCCTCAAGGCAGATATATGCGAAATTTACACCGACGTGGATGGCGTCTACACCACTGATCCCAACGTATGCGAAAAGGCGAGAAAATTGGAAAAAATCTCGTATGACGAGATGCTGGAAATGGCCAGCTTGGGGGCCAAAGTTCTCCAAATAAGAGCGGTCGAATTTGCAAAAAAATATAACGTTCCCATCTACGTAGGATCTTCTTTCAACGAAAAGATCGGGACTTTCGTCTGCCGGGAGGATGAAGAAATGGAAAATGTCGCCGTCTCGGGAATCACCTATGATAAGAACGAGGCCAAGATTACCATCACCAAGGTTCCCGATAAACCCGGAATCGCCCATAAACTCTTCGGAGCTATAGCCGATGCCAACATCTTGATAGATATGATCATCCAAAATGTGAGTGAAGAAGGCCTTGCCGATATAACGTTTACCGTGATGAAGACCGACCTCCATAAAGCTACGAGCATCGTAAGGGAAATTGCACGGCAAATTGGCGCCAAAGATATCACCACGGATGAAAACATCGCCAAGGTGTCCATTGTTGGAACGGGGATGAGAAGTCATTCTGGGATTGCCTCTACCATGTTTGGAGCTCTGGCAAGAGAAGGGATCAACATCATGATGATCAGCACGTCGGAAATCAAGATCTCCTGTATTATCGAATCGAAATATACCGAGTTGGCGGTAAGGGCACTTCACGACGCCTTCCACTTAGACAAAAGATCCCCTGTCAAAGAGAGCTCAGCACAGACCCCATGAAGGCTTATTCGCCCAAGCAAAGCTGGCTGCTCCTCTCCTTGGCTTCTCTGCTCTTCGTGGTCTCAGTTGTTCTAACCCTCTATCAACGGTTAAATCCTGATGGAAATCGCCAAGGAAACTCGTTGAAGATCGCCGTCGAGATCGCGGGGGATATTTCCAATCCGGGCATCTATTCCTTCGCGAGGGAGATAACCGTCCAGCAGGCGCTCCTCGGGGCGGGTGGGATCGGAAGGGGAAAAATCGGCAATCCTCAGGTGCTCAATGATATTCTCAGTGATGGCTCGAAAATCGTCGTAAGAAGAGAGGAAGAGCTTATCCTAACCGTAGAGTTGACTCGAATGGAACCGCAGAAGTGTATTGTCTTCTCCATCCCTCTAAACCTCAATGAGGTAGAGGAAGAACACCTGACACTCATTCCCGGGATCGGCCCTCGGTTAGCACAGAGGATCACCCGATACCGATCTGAAAGGGGGGGGTTTCGGAAAATCGAGGAACTGATGGAGGTCGAGGGAATCGGGGAACCAAAACTACGAAACCTCGAGCGATACCTCACCATTCCAAGGAGATAGGAAAAGCTCATTTCTCTATTCAGTCTCTCGTCCTCTCATATTTCCCATCTTCATAACCTGAAATACCCAAAGTCCACACCTCTGATCCCGAAAGGATCATTGCGGAAACAGAGAAACGAAGGGATATTGGTCTTCTCGAGAAACTCATGAAGCTTCCCCATGCCCGTTCCTTGTAAGTTTGGCCTCAATTTCTTATCATTTAAGCGTTTCAGTCCTACGGAAAACCTGGTAGAATAAGGCAATGTCCGAAATGCAGGACAAGGTGAAAGTCCTGGGACTTTTCGGAAGTCCCAGACGGGGCGGAAATACCGACCTCCTACTGGAAGAGATGCTCAGAGGGGCAGAGGAGGAGGGAGCGCAAATCGAGAGGATTATCATTTCCCAACTCAAGTTCTCTCCCTGCATAGAATGTCGCGGGTGTGACGAAACGGGGGAGTGTGTCCTCCATGACCACATGGAGAAAGTTTACCCCAAGCTTTTGGAGACGGATTGGATCATTCTCGCTTTCCCCATTTTCTTTTATGGAGCCCCGGCATTGACAAAGGCTCTCATAGACCGCGTTCAATCCTTATGGGTGAGAAGGTATCGCTTGAAGCTGCCGCCAGAGGACAAGGGAAGGAGGAGAAAGGGATTCCTTATTTCAGTGGGAGCCACTAGGGGGGCAAGGCTTTTTGACGGTGCCATGCTCACCGTGAAATATTTTTTCGACGCCTTGGACGTGGATTTCGCAGGACAACTGCTATTCACGGGTGTGGAGGGCAAAGGGGATATCCGAAGCCATCCTACAGCGCTCCGAGAGGCCTTTGAGGCTGGAAGAGCATCGGTAAACAGCAACCTGAAAGAGAGAGAGTAAAAAGGCCATCCGATGGGGTTACTCCCCTCCTGTGGAGGGGTAATCGATACGGCGGAATCACATTGGGATATCCGCATTATGGAGTATCTGTTGGAGGTTTGAGAGATGGAATCAGGAAAGACCGATGCGTTGGACGCGATTAGGGTTGCAATGGAGGCCGAGATGGATGCCCACAATTTCTATTCCAAGGCGGCCCAGAAAACGAAAAACCCTAAAGGGAGGGACATGTTCTCCCAGTTGGCCGATTTTGAAAAGAATCATTTCCATCATCTGAAGGCCCTCTATGATTCCCTCAAGGGAGAGGAAAAGTGGATCGTCTACTCGGGAACCACATTCTCCGAGAGGGGAAACAAGGTCAGCAGGGATTTGACTATAGGGGAAGAGGTAGGCTCCCAGGCTGACGATCTCGATGCCCTTTCCATGGCCGTCAAAGAGGAAAGGAAGGCCCAGAAGTATTACCACGAGATGGCTAAAAAGACCACCGACACCCTTGGAAGGGATATGTTCAAGAAATTGGCCAGGGAGGAGGAGTTACACGAAAGGGTATTGAACGACCAATTTTACAGCCTGACCAACAAGGGCCTCTGGACGTGGGGAGATTGAAGCGGAGGTGGAGCGGAGAACAAGATTATAAGGCGTTCCTCTCCTTGAGCCCATCTTCCAGATACCCGAGAAATTCTTCTGCCTTTTCCATAGGGGGCTTTGTTACCAAACTGATGACGATGAAGGCGCCCAAACAGACGAGCCCTCCCCAAACCGCTGGCCAGTGCCCCAATGGCCTAATGCGAGAAAAATAGAGAAACCCGGTAACGACCCCACCGGAGATCATGCTGCAGATGGCCCCTGCAGCTGTCCCCCTTTTCCAGAAGAAGGCTCCGAATATCGCCGGAACCGTCATGAGGAGCCCCGCCGAAGCCGCAACGGAGAGGGCTGAGATGAGCCCCAGCCTTAACCACCCAAAAATCATGGCCACCACGGAGATTACCGGAATCACCCATTTTCCCAACCTCAGCTCCATCTCCTCTGATGCCCGAGGCCTAAACCCCTTGTAGAGATCTCGGGCAAACATGGAAGACAGGGTAAGGAGAATGGAATCGATGGTGGAAATGGCCGCCCCCAAAATCCCCACCATTACGATAAGGGCCAAGGAAGTCGGGATGATGGGTTGGGAGAGAAGGGTTGGGGTGGCAAGATCGGCTCTCGTAAGGTCCGGGCTCAATACCCTCGTAGAAAAACCCCACATGACGGAGACGAGGGTGTAGATGAACCCAAACATGAGAAATCCCCCCAACATCCTCCGCATGGCACTCATTGACTTGGGGATGAAGAGCCTCTGGCTGACCTGCGGGTTGGATATGCAGAAGAAAAACCAGGGAAGCGTAAGGCCAATGTATGCCTTCAGGTTGAAAAAGCCCGGCCCGGGAACGGTCAGCCACTGGGGATAGATCGTCTCTAACTTGGCGAAAAACCCCCCGAAGCCTGCGAAATACCGGTAAATCACGAAAAGAAGCACGAGGACCGACGTCACCAACATGATCAAGGCTTGGAGGCTATCGGTCCAAGCCACAGACCTTAACCCCGCTATCCAGGCCCAGATAATAGCAAGTAGGGTTGCCATGACAAGGCCCACCCAGAAAGGAATCATCCCTCCGGACAGCCCCCCCAATAGGTACCCAACCCCCATGAGCTGAACGGCGGCATAGGGAATGAGAAAGATCAAACAGACCAAAGTGGTTACAACGGCAACCCATCGGCTTTGATATCGATCGCCCAAGAGCTCAGCCGGGGAGATATACCCATACCTCTTTCCCGCTAGCCAAAACCGTGGACCGAAAAAAACAGCGAGAACCAAACCCGAAAGGTAGGTCAGCTCAAACCCCAAAGCCCCCACCCCACCCTCATATGTGAAGCCGGCCAAACCAACCATCATAAAGGCGCTGTACGTTGTGGCACTGTAGGTGAGGGCCGCAACAAATCCCCCTATCGTACGGTTCGCCAAAAAATACTCGGTTATCCCCGCACCCATCCCTTTTCGGGACATATAGGCCATCCATGTTGCCAGGGCCACGTAGATTGCAACGACCAGGAGTATGTAAAAAGAATTCATGTCCTCTCCCCTCAATCCCTCCACTTCCACAGGAGGACAAAAATGGAGGCGATAGCCGTCAACGCAAAGAGATTCCAAAAAAGGAAGGCCCCGTAGACTCTATTCACCCCCGAAAGTACCGTATAGGGAACGGTATAATCCAACAGGAGCAGAAATCCGAACCAGAAGATCCAGCCCCATCTCTTCCCTTTCATATGTAAAACCCTCCTTTGCGATTTGCCCTGTTTTTAGGGGATATCCATCGATCTCCCGGGATTTAATAATCTATTCGGCAGCGAGCCACAATAACGGGCAGCATGAAGATCCTCAATTTCCAATAGAACCGTTGGCATCGCACCTTCCGACATCCCCAAGAAAAACCCAAGAGACCATAAGAAAGAGGAAATGGTACACTATCCCCGCAACCCCAGTCTCTGCCCCACCTCCTCTAAATTCCTGATCACATCATCTCCACTGCGGCTCCACGACCGATCGATATACAAGACTTGAATCCCCAGGGCTTTGGGAACGACATAGTCGAACTCCCAGTGATCCCCCACATGGACCATCTCCTGGAAGCTGATGCCGAGGAGTTGACAAATACGTCCGTAAAATTCCCCGGTTTTTTTGACTTGCCCGAAGTCGGAGGTAGCCGAAAAAATCCGCGAGAAGTATCTCCGGAGTTTTGCCACCTCAACTTCGATATCGATAAACTCCCGTGCGGCATTGGAAACGATGATGAGCTTGTAGGTGGAAAAGAGGCCTTGGAGCACCTTTGAGACCTCTGGATAAATCTTGATCTTGTGGGAGAAACGATTCAGCAATGGTTTCCAATGGCCATTGAGCTGGAAAAAATTGAACCAATAGTTGATATCGTACCACTGTAAGGATTCATCACCCACCTTCTGGTATTCTTCCTCCACGATCTTCCTGGCTTCATCAAAGGGAATACGGCTCTTTTCGGCAAAGAGCTGGGGAATCCCCACACCCCATACCCATTCGCTAAATTCCAGCCCAACCAGGGTTCCATCTAGGTCAAAGGAGACAATTTTTATCCCTTCCGGAGTCATCTTTCATCCTCATTCGGGCAAATGGGAGTTCTCCCCCCGGAATCAGACCATCTCTAGTACAATATCATCGATGTTCTCCATCTTTTCCTGGGTCAAGTCAACCAGGGCAACCGTCCTAATGGGCATATAGGCATAAGACGTAAAGATGGTCAAGCATCGCTTGTCAAACATAATGGGATTGGCGTTAGGCTGATGGGATCGAATGAGCACCTGTCTTTCGAATTGATCCATGATCCGGTAAAAATAATCTCGCCCATACTGAGGGCGGCCCCAAAACTCACCCAAGTCATTTCCCGGCCGGTCCTGGAAGTCCCCCCACACGATCTGATCCCATTTCTCATCCCCAGTTTGGATTCCATTGATATCTTCGAGTTTTTCCACATCGGGCAAGGATCCATGGACTCCAATTACCCCGTTGGGAGTTGTAACGGCATAGGGGAGCTGGGCAAGGGTCTGACCATACCGCTCCCTCTCCCCCTCGGTGAGACTGAGCCAAAAGTTGGCAGGGTAGAATTCCTTTATGATATATCCCTCATGATTTCCCATAAGAATGATGACATCCTCGGGAAACTGCAACTTCATCGAAAGCAGGTAGTGAATATTCTCCCGGGAAGCTTCCCCTCGATCGACATAGTCGCCCAAGAAAACCACCTTCTGATTATCTGAGAGGTATTTCTCCAGTATCGATCTGCTGGCCTCCAAATCGCCATGGGTATCCCCTACGAAGATGGCCTTACCGGTATTTGGCAGATGGATCAACTTGGGCTCTCCCCGGAATACCTCTTCCGCCTCTTCCAATAAGGATTGTTCCTCCTTCTCCATAGCCTCCGTTCCAATGCAGTCCCGTTCAACATCCGCGAACACAGCTTGGGGACCTAATGCGAGGTTATCACCTTCACGTGAAGCCTTCTGTTCCTCGGTCCATCAAATTCGCAAAAATAGATCCCTTGCCAAGTTCCCAAGAGCAACCTCCCCGACTCGATGAAGACCGTTTCAGAGAACCCGATGATGCTTGCCTTTATGTGGGCGGCGGAGTTTCCCTCGATGTGTCTATACTGATCATCAAAGGGAATGACCTTATTCAGTTCCATTACGATATCCTGATGGACACTGGGATCGGCATTCTCGTTAATAGTGATGGCGGCAGTTGTATGGGGAACAAAGAGATAGCAGATCCCCTCCTGAGTCTTGGATTCACGAACAACATCTTGAACCTTGCCGGTGATATCAATGAATTCGGTCCTGGCCCCGCTTTGGATCTGTACCGTTTTGATCATAGTAACGGACCCCACTTCGCCCTCTCTCATACCATACCTAACCCTCCATATCAAGGGTCACCTTCAATAAAAACCCAAGCTGGAAAAAGTAACCATAGACTGAGTTTCTGGGTTTTGACTCTGGGCATACTTCAGAAGTCTTCCTCTCTTGAACGCGCTGATACTCAATAAAACGTAGATAGGGGGAAACCCGCAAATTCGACGACGGTCCCCCGCTTTTCGAATCGAATCATAAAACCCCTCCGCATCCATTCTCTCAGCATAGGCCAACATTTCTAAATCACTCACTCTCGTCTCGCTCAACATGGATGAGGCGGGATCCCGGTCGCCAAACTGCAACCCGATATGGGACAAATCGGCGCTAGCTATCAGGCAGACCTCTCTATCAGTGGTCCGCACTGCCTCTTTTAAGCCTTCTATGAACTCCCGGATTTGGGGAATCTCCCGCGGGGAGATGGAACTCTCGATTGCCTCGTGAAATGATCGACACAATATGGGGACTATTTCTAAAGGTTTGGCTGGGTAGAGATATTGGAGGAAGATCAACTGAAATTCTATGGAATGTTCCCTTTTGTGGACGAATTCATCCTCGAAGGGGTTCCCATGGCATGCCTTTGATAGTACCTCGATAAAAGCCTTGTTAGTCCTCACCGTACCCAGGGGGGTCCTGAAATCCTTAAGGGTCAGACTGAAATAATTCTTCATCTCACGATGGGCCGTTCCCAGGATGACGAAGAGATCGGCATTGGATCCTTCCCTCACCTCTTTGTGGGCAAAAGCATAACACGGGCCACCCCTTTGAAAGTCGATATGTGGGGCGATGATTCCCTTCAGCTTCCCCGATGGATTCTCCATGCGCGGTTGACCGGGCCCATCGGGAAGGGAAAAATACCTCTCGATCTGTCCCCTCAATGCAAGAGGATCTCGATCGTAACTCGTCCCGGCGAAAACGGCCTCCCTGATGGGGGACAGCCGAAAATCCCCCTTCTCCTTCTCGAGTGTATCTCTAAAGCGTTCGCTATCCAGCAGGAGCTGAGCATCCAATTCTTCGATTGTCTCTTCGATCTTCTCCCTGTATATGAGCTCCCCATACTTCCTCATATATTCCGCCTGAATGTCGAGGATAGAATGTCTCCCATCGAATAGACTTACGATAAAGAACAGGGGAAGCGGCAAGAATACCGCCCTTTGACTGAACCCTTCCGGGTCTTGAATACAGATCATTTGCTGCCCTTGGATTTGAGTGGGGAAGGCATTAACGCCCCTTAATTTGGGATAATCCATGACGTGCTACCATCTCCTCATGAACCTTTCTTCCACTGTAAAAAAACAAAAAAAACCCTTTTGGGGTCGCATGGCGGGCACATGTTAAACCCGAGGAATATTATTATAGATGGAATGGATTGGGGAGTCAACCGAGTGCGGCTCTGGAGTTCTCTCCACTACTGGTAGACCTTTCGAACCCACGGAGAAACTCCTCAAAGAAACCACAGTGGCGGCATTTCTCGGTTTCTTCCCTGGCAAGAACCGGGTTTATGGGACATCTCTCACACCGCCAGATTCAATTCGAAGAGTTCCCGGGCATTTTGGGTTGTCCAATGCGCAACCTCCTCGGGCTCCATCCCCTTCAGATCGGCAACCGCAAAGAGGGAGGCCAAAAGGTCTTTAGGTTCCGATTCGATCCCACGATAGGCCTGAGGAGCATCCGTCTCAAGGAGCAATCCCTCCATGGGCATTCGCCTGATTGCTTTCCGATGTTGGGGGCTATATACGAGGGCTGGAGTCGCCGAAATCGAGATCCCTTTTCGATGATTCGATTCAGAACGCACATGGGACCACTATACCAATGGAAGACTGCCTTCTTCAAACCGACCTCACAGGCCATGGAGAGCGCCTTCTCCCATGCCGCCCTGGCATGGATGATGACAGGCTTATCCCGATAAGCAGCAAGCTCCAAAATGCTCCGAAAAATCCGAATTTGGAGCTCCTTGTCTGCCTCCACCTTGAAATCCAACCCCACCTCCCCAAAAGCTACACACCCCTCACACACCCTATCCATTTCTTCAAGGGTAGCGTGGACCTGGCCGGCCACAATTTGCCATGGGTGAAAGCCGAGGGCGGAAAAGATGTAATCGGGAAAGGCTTGGGCAATCCGCAAGACTTTTTCATTAGATACGAAATCTGACCCCACCCCGATAATGGCCCTTACGCCCTCCGATCGGGCCCGTTGAACTGAACCTTCCAGATCGCGAAGCTCGTCGATATGGACGTGGGTATCGATCAAGGAATACTGTTTTGTTTCCATGACAGCCGATTTGGGAGTGAAGAAAGTCCCCGGCGTTCAACAGAAAAAGCCGGGGCCAAACTTGTGGGATTCCGGTGAAAGGATTGGATTTTGTGGAAATTACGCTGAATAGTGTGGTTGGAACCTTCCCCCTTAGCAAACTGAAGGGATTCCCGTGGTGAAATCACTACGCAAAGGCAAGCGGTATGGCCTCATCCATCTTCTGGATGAACTTGAACTCCATCTCCTTCTTGATCCTTTCGGGAATTTCCTCCAGGTCCTTCTCGTTCTTCTTGGGAAGGATGATCGTTTTTATCCCAGCTCGTCTTCCCGCCAAGACCTTCTCCTTAATGCCTCCCACAGGTAAGACCAAGCCTCTAAGGGTTATTTCCCCCGTCATGGCGATATCGCTTCGAACGGCCCTGTTGGTAAACAGGGAGGTTAATGCGATAAATATGGTTAATCCTGCGGAGGGGCCATCTTTGGGAATCCCCCCGGCGGGAACATGGATATGCACGTCGGCTTTGTCGAAAAAATCCTCCTTAATGCCCAACTCTTTGGTCTTTGATCGAACGAAGCTCAGGGCAGCCTGAGCCGATTCCTTCATCACATCTCCCAATTGTCCGGTTAGGGTCAGCCCCTTCTCTCCCTTCATCTTCGTCGCCTCGACGAAAATGATATCCCCCCCAGTGGGAGTCCAGGCAAGGCCTGTGGCCACACCAGCCTCGGATGTCCGCTCGGCAACTTCTGGGAAGAACTTCACAGGTCCCAGGAATTTATGGAGTGCATCCGAATTGATAACCGTCTTTTCCTTCTTCCCCTCAGCCACTTCCTTGGCAACCCCCCTGCACACAGAGGCGATCTCCCTTTCTAGGTTCCTCACTCCCGCCTCCCGGGTGTAAGAGGTGATGATCATAATAAGGGCATCGTCCTGAAATTCTATGTGTTCCTCCGAAAGGCCATGCTCACTGAGCTGTTTAGGGATGAGAAACTCCTTCGCGATCATCAACTTCTCGTATTCGGTATATCCCGGCAGCTCAAGTACCTCCATCCTATCCCTTAGGGTTTGATGAATCGTTTCCAGGACATTGGCGGTCGTGATGAACATCACTTTGGAAAGATCGAACCCCACGTCGATGTAGTGGTCCGAAAAAGAAAAGTTCTGTTCGGGATCCAAAACCTCCAATAGGGCCGATGAAGGGTCACCACGGAAGTCCATTCCGATTTTGTCCACTTCGTCCAGCATAAAGACGGGATTATTGGAACCGGCTCTCTTGATCCCTTGAATAATCCTCCCGGGCAATGCCCCAACATATGTCCTTCGATGGCCCCTGATCTCCGCCTCATCCCTTACTCCCCCCAATGAGATTCGAACAAACTTACGATCCATCGCCCGGGCGATTGATTTCCCAAGGGAGGTCTTCCCAACCCCCGGAGGCCCGACGAAGCAGAGTATGGGTCCCTTCATGTCGTCCTTGAGTTTCCTCACGGCCAGGTATTCCAAGATTCGCTTCTTGACCTTCTCCAGGTTGTAATGATCTTCTTCCAATATGTTCCGAGCGTTGGAAATCTCCAAGTTATCCTTGGTGCCCTTCGACCAGGGCAGCTCAACGAGCCAGTCCAGGTAGGTTCGTGCAACCGTGTATTCGGCCGAGGCAGGAGGGATTTTCGAAAGCCGATCGAGCTCCTTTTCGGCCGCCTTTAAGGCCTCTGGTGGCATCTTGGCCTTAGCTATCCGTTCCTTCAATTCCTTAATCTCGACGGTATGTTCATCCAGTTCGCCCAGCTCTTTCTTGATAGCCTTCATCTGCTCCCGGAGATAGTATTCCCTCTGGGTCTTATCCATGTCCTCCTTCACTTGAGACTGGATCTTATTGCCCAATTCTAAAACTTGAACCTCCCGGTTCAGGAGCAGGTGAACTTGGTTGAGCCTCTCATGGACATCGACCATCTCCAGGAGTCGCTGTTTTTCCGATGCGTTGATGTTCAGGTTCGAGGCAATGAGGTCGGTTAAAATGGCGGGGGACTTAATATTACTGACCATCGTCCCCAATTCCGAGGTAAGGTAAGGTGCGTATTCAACAGCTTTCTGGAAAAGGTTCTTCAAGTTCATCATCATCGCATCGACTTCGACGCCCTTGATTAATTCCTCTTCAACCGCCTCAATCCTCGCCTTATAATAGGGATTCCTCTGAATAAATTCATGTATTCGTATCCTTGAAATGCCTTGCACAATGACCCGTTGGCTGCCATCCAATTCCCGGATCATCCTGAGGATAAGAGCCGCAACACCGAATCCGTGAAGCTCGTCCTCTTTTGGATCCTCGATCTCCGACCGCTTTTGAGTCACGACCCCGATGATTCTATCCCTGTCCATGGCGTCATCGATCAACTTCACCGACTTCTTCCTGCCGACCATGATGGGCAGTATCAGTTCGGGGTATAGAACTGTCCCTCGCAATGGTAAAATGGGAATCTCTTGAGGAACGTGGACCCTTCCATCCTTCTCCCTGTCTACCTTGTCGGCACCACTGGGTACGACGATCATGAAGACCTCCTTGCATGCACCATAATACCTACCTATAAGTTAGTCATTTATCCTTTCCCTGTCAATATCCACCACCTGTTCATTCAACCTGGAATGGAGACCCTATTTGCCTCCCTTCACTCGGGCTCGCCGCTATAGGCCTTCCCACAAATGCTACAGACCCCTTGCTCATTGATGACGCCAATGCACGTTCCATCGCTGCACAACCTTCTGCTTTCCCAATCAAGCGATGTTTCTTCTTCAACAAGCTCCATTCCACATCGGCAACAGTAAGAAGATTCCCTCAGATTTTTGGCACCACAGGATTCACAAAGAGAGATTGGAAACTGGTAATCGCATTTCGGGCATCGAATTCCACTTCCTCCTCGCATCACCCATTCCCCTCATCCTCAATCTCCAAGGCTTTGAGAAACGTCCTCACCTCCCTCTTATGTTGCTCAATCTCCTTCAGCAATCTCTTGAGGGATCGATCGGGAAATAGGCGGTTTAAATCCCTCCCATTTCCTCTAAAAATCTGATTTAGGTCGATATCCCCCTCATCAGCAAGTTTACCCATCTCCAAACCACCCCCCTTTGCTCCGCCATCGATTCTCCGTTCAACCGGTTGCTGCATGTCTAGCCCTATTTGAGGACCGCCTCCTCACTATCTTCGCAGATTTACATGGTCCCCATGACACCTATCCCGATGCGAATCCGCGGGCCAGGATCCGGTTTGTTCCAGAGGACGAGCTTATCCATGGAGATCAGCGGATATCGATAATCTATCTCGCCAAGGACTTGGCTGCGGATGCCCAACACCGCTCCAACAACGGTAATCATCCTCCCCCGCCGATATATCTCGCCGTCCAAAAATCCAGCCGATACGACTAAAAATCGCCCTTCTGACTGATCCACATCCTTGGGGGCGTTCCGCCAGGTGAGAGGCTTTTGCAAGACCTCGATAACGGTTCCCTCTTTCAAATGTCTCGACGTCAGTATCACTCCCCCGAGCAAGACTTTCTTCCCCTTGTACTTTTCAGGATGCAGCCTCATTTGTCCTAAGGAAACCTCGACGTAGCAGTCTCTTAAGGGCTCCTCGGGAAAAACAGCGAAACATCCAGAGAGCCCTAGCAAGAAGAGAAGGAAAGAACATAACACCCCACTTCTTCCCTTCTCCCTCACACTCACAAGGCGCTCTTCGATGTCATTATTGCAAAGTTTTCCCCAAGGGTCAACCGCGCGCATCGTTTTAGGGGAAATATTTCTCTTTACGGACAACATTTGCCAAAAAATGTCACCCTTTGCCTATATTTTTTCCTTCTTCGGCTGCACCGGGCGACATTTCACCCGTTAGTGAGCATGAATCCCTATAATCTTAGCCCTCAAGCAGGTGGCATGCGTTTTGCAATTTTAACAACTACAACGACCAATCCTGAAAAGGGGATGCTAATCACTTAACCCTTCACGGCGAAGGTGGCCTTCGCCCCAAAGGGGTGAAGGCCATGATGAAGAGAGCGGAAATAGTGGATCAACGGTATGTCGCAAAACAACCATGCCTCGGCACCAATAACACGGTACAAAAGAGGTATCTGGAAAATCTGAAAAAGGTAACGGGGCCCACGTTTAGCCATCCTGATTACGGGGAAATTTTCCTTCTGCGACCAAATGAAGTCCCCCATTCAACCCTCTTTCTCTTCGATGTCAATAAATTTTGGTTTATCAATGTAAAAGAAAATAAACAAAGGGGAAAAAATGACCATCCGTGCTTTCATCCATAAATTGCAGGGATATTGGTACTCCCTCTAACTTCGACGGGATGACAACCGCCCCCGAGCATCTCCCATCGACCTCCTCAAGATATCATAAGCTCATGACTTACTTGCCTCCTCCCCCGTCTTCCTTCCCATCTTCTCCGTGTAGGAATGCCCAAGGCCCATCATCCATTGATCCGTCTCCCTAGCCTTCTCCCACGAAAACATGGCCACAGGTCTCGCAGGTCAGGACATGGAAACAATCCTGAGACGCTAAATCACAACGAAAGTTCACCTGAAGGTCATGACCCCCGCATTTGGAGCACCCGCTCTCCTTTATCTTATCCTGCAATGCAGGCTCCAATTCTTCCATGGTTTCACTCTTCGTGTTCACCTCAAACACGTTTCCACAATGCAGACATTTGGCCGTATAAATACATTCGTCTTGACCAAGGTCGCACCTCAGCACCAATTCCAGCCGAGTGTTGAAACACAGAGGACATCCCACCTTCTGCAATTTCAGTTGAACCTCTGTTAGCTTATCCATCGTGTTCCCCCATTTGCCCCGAAATCTCTCATAAGAGTAAGATGAAGTAACTGATAAAGAAGGAGAGGGCCAGTATCCCCACAATTATCGTGATCTTCTTGATCTCATACATATTTTCGTTGGCCTGCTCGATGGAAAAACCGACCGAGGTAACCCCAACGTTCTCCCCATGGAAAACCAATGGGCGGGAGACTCTCCGAATGTTCCTCTCGGGGATCTCCCTTGTATCTCGATAACTGGCGATGAGCTTATTCCCCTGGGTGATCTCGATGAAGACGATGTCCCTTTCCTTTCCAATCTCTCCTGTATACCTCTCCAATAATTTCGGATCTCGATTAACGGCAGCATCTTCGTTCAGGATGGACAAAATTTTGGCTATACTATATCCTCGAATGCTAGTATTCTTGATCATGACATCCCTTTCTGCCATGAACGCCATAAATCCAAAACCGAAGATGGCGACAAAACAGATGATGGCAATGGCCACAGCAAATCCGAATCTTGATCTCACCGTTTGCCTAAGCCTACCCAATTCCATAGCGCTCCCCTTGTCGAGGCAATGGGCATAGGTTCAATGAACATATCCCGGGCCTCTCTCTCCCTTCCTCAGCATCTTCTCGAATTGGATATCCTCACTGATTTGGCGAATATACTTTTCAATCTCGGTCTCCGTATATTCGGCCAGTGTCTCCAATTCCGTCATATCGATGTCAATCTTGAGCATACTCCCCAACACCTCCAAAACAACCTTTGAAGACCTGGGGTTCTCAATTTGGGTGGCATAATAGGGAATCTCTCCCAACAAACAGGTTCCCTCGATTCCCCTCATCTTCGCCATTCCGAGAAGGGAACCATTCAAACCGCTGATATGGCCATCCGACATAATGCGAACGTCAAATTCTTTGAGGATTTCTATCAGTTTCAAGTGGGTAGCTACGCCCCATACCCTTGGAACCTGCTTATGGCCAATATTGGAGGGCATGGCGGCGAATGTATAGAGCCTTTCGACACCCACCTTCATGGCTACATCCATTACCAGATCCACGAAGGCATATTCCTTCCCCGATGAAGGCTGGGCATCACCGATAAAGATCAAAAGGTCTTTGCAAGGGGCAGATCCTTTCCACGAGTAAAACGTGCTCTTGGGTAAACGAGGCGTTTCAACCAGGTTTTCCCGGATAATAATACCGGATAATGGAAAAAAATCGCCGGGTTCGATCTCCGCAAACTTCTCTGCTTTCAGCTTGTCCCTCAGAAAACTGGCGGCCTTCAAGGCCACGTTCCCCATTCCAGGCCATGCAGCGATGAAATCTGGTCTTTCAAGATGGGGTTTTCTGTAAAAGGTTATCCCTTTCTCCATGAATTGCTTAGCTCCAACCCGTCGATAATTACATCAGTTCAAAGCTGAACCCATGATGGCAGTTTCGGTCATGAAAAATAATCAGGGAATCGAATTCCCCGAACACTGGCAGTTCACCTTCTCGATTGTACCAAGTCCAAGAGGTTTTTGGAAATCCTCTCCAATTTCCTCATGATCTCTGCTTCGGTCTCTCGATCATCTCTTCTCCGACCCAATTGAAATTGAAGGCTCCTCACCTCCAGGATATCCCTTGCGGTAGCATCGAGTTTACCATCTAGGATATCGATGATAATATCCAGCTCATCCGATAGGTCCTTGATGAAGATATCGGACTGCCTCCGCCTACCCCTTCTCCTATCGACTTGATTCTCGCTCATAACCGCCCCCTGAGAGATAACACCTTCCTGTATTCTTCCTCATCAACATTATTGATTTGAGCCTTTTTTGTCAAACTTTTTTATGGTTTCAAGCCTCTCCATTGGGGTTTTCTCAAGGTAATAGATCCCACTGCCCCGATCACCGAAACACCGGCAGCTAGGGCAAAAGAGAGGGTAAAGGAATCGGTGATATCCGCGAAAAGACCACCCACATATGGGCCAATGGCCTGTCCAATCCCGAAGAATACGGTGATAAAACCCAGTCCAGCTGGCGCTAACCTCGGGCCCACATAGTCTCCTGCTGCTGCGGCCATAATGGTGGGGATACTCCACGCAGTGATTCCGAAAACGACCGCGGAAAGGGTAAATCCCACCATGGACTTATAAAAGGCGAAAAAGAAATACGAAAGGGCTAGTGTTGCATAGGCCAAAGCTGCCCCATATCTTCTCCCAACGAGGTCAGAGATGCCTCCCCATACGATCCCGCAAAATATGCTAAGGCCGCCAGCCCAGGCCCACAAAATACCGGCCTGTGCTGAAGCTAAGCCCATTTCCTTTTCCAGATAGGTCGAGAAAAAGTGCATGTAAATAATGTAAGAAAACCCATACATGAAATAAACGAGCCCCAAATGCCATACCTCTTTTACCCTATAAATCAGCTTCCAATTCAGAGAATTCGGCCCTGCGTGATAAGGGAGCTTCTCCTCCGGTGATCGAGATCCAACGGGAGCCAATCCCAGCTCCTCAGGTCTGGTCTTAATGAATAAGCCACAAATCCCAGCGATAACCAAAACGGTTCCGCCCAGCCAGTACCAAGAAAATCTCCAACCTTCTCCTCCGTATACCTGCAGAATCCACGGAACGACCAAACCCGAGATTAAGGTACCCAAGCCAATTCCGCTCGTCACGATACCCGTGGCCAATCCTCTCCTGTCCATGGAGAACCACGCAGAACCGAGTGCCATTGCCGGAACATAGGCACCTCCATTTCCCAGACCAGTCAAGATCCTCATCATGAGGGCAAATTCGAAACTCTCTGAAATCCCTGTCAAAATCATGGCGATTCCCATCACCACCAATGAGCAGGAGATGACGATTCTGGTTCCATATTTCGCCGCCAAAAAACCGCCGATGAGGGCGAAGGTCAGATACCCTAAGAAGTTTCCGGTGCCCAAAATACCCGACTGAGTATAAGTCAATTTCAGTCCGTCTATCATGTGGGGTAAAATGGGGGTAAAGGCCATCCGACCAAACCCGTGGGCCCCTATCGTTGTAAGGGTCCCCATACCTATAACGATCCATCCGTAATGGATTGTTCCCTTCCCTTTCATTCCTCGTTCCCTTTCACATCAATAATAATCTAAACCATACATTTCCACACACCTGATAAATTCCTGGAATTTCTCTCCTTTCTGAGGGACTCCCTTGTCCCTGAGCGTAGTCTGCCGGGAAGTGGGATACCCGTCGAGGGTGAGCAGGAAGCCTCAGGAAATTTCCCTGGAAGCCGAGAATTATCCGTGATAATATATGATACATAGTTGAAATGAAAGCAAGAAAATCTCTTTTCGGAATCATTCTCTGTTCCATCTCCTGGTGTGGCCTAGTATCCTCATTATCGGCCTCGGGGGGCTTCTCCTATTTCATGCCCAAAGGGAAAGGTAATACTGACTCACAGGCTTTGACAGTAGTGGGCAGTAAACGAGATCACATCATCCAGCCAAAGGAGACATTACTGGATATAGCGAGGAACTTCAATCTCGGTTTCTGGGAACTGAAATCCCTTTATCGGGAACTGGATTCATGGGTTCCACCTAAAGGGTTAAAGCTCAAAATCCCCGCCGCGTGGGTCCTCCCCAAAACCCGGTACGAAGGTATTGTAATCAATGTCCCGGAGATGAGGCTCTACCTCTTCATCAAATCCATACAGATGGTGAAGACGTATCCCGTGGGAATCGGGGTATTGGATGGGAAAACCCCCTTTGGGACCTTTCACGTCACCGAGAAATCAGAGAATCCGACATGGTACATTCCACCCAGTCTCCAGAAGAAGCATGGAAGGGTATCTGTCCCTCCTGGGCCGGAAAATCCCCTTGGAACCCATTGGATTTCCCTTTCCCTTAACCGCTATGGAATTCACGGTACCGATTTCCCCTGGGGTGTGGGCCGATTGGTGAGTCATGGATGCATTAGGCTCTATCCGGAGGATATCGAGAATCTCTATCCTTTCGTCAGAATTGGCATGCCGGTGGAGATCATCTATGAACCCATCAAATTCGGATTCAGACACAACAGGATCTCCGTCGAGGTCCACGAGGACATCTATCATCGAATCCCCGACCTCATCCGCTACGGCTTTGCTAAATTGAAAGAAGAAGGACTGGAAGATCGGGTAAACCTCAAGAAATTCACCATGGCCCTCGTTGAGCGGACGGGGATTCCCACTGATATTACGAGGCCAAACGCGGAAAATGAGTTTGCCGATAAACCCATCCTTCTCCTGGGAAGGGAGTTTACCGGCAAACCTCAAACCTCGATGAACCCTTAAAGGTCCACCCGCACCACTATTTCACCATACGCTTTTTAAAGGCCGCTTCAGCCTTACTCGCAGCCGCCTCAGCCCGATCGGCAGCAGATTCCGCCCTATTGGCTGCTTTCTCTGAACGATCGGCGGCAGCTTCCGCCCTGTCCGCAGCCGCCTCAGCCCGGTCGGCAGCGGTCCCAGCCCGCTTTGCAGCTTCCTCGCATTCTGCGGCTTTTACGACTGCTGAATCGGCTTTGCTCATTGCCTCTTGAGCCTTCTGCAAGGCTTCATCAGCAGTTGCCTGAGCCTTTTTCATTTGTTCCGTTGTGGCACAGCCGAAGGCGAAGATAGCCACAAGTGCAGCGATGGCTACGGTTGCGAATACCCTCGCAAAGGAAAAATTCCGCATCATAACCATTCATCCCTCCTTTCTCTGAGATTCTATCCCCCTCTCCAGTGTTACCGTTATGATATAGCTATTTGTCGAGAAGATCAAGTCAAAAAGTGGTAAAGTTACAAAAAAAACCATCTCAATCTCGACCCCGTGCTTCAATGACTAAAATATTATAAGATCTTTCCCCTTGAGTCAATAAAAAATCAATCGAATGTGCCAGATTGGTATGGAAACCGAAATCCCAAGAATACCCGGCACTATGTACCTTCAGGAGTGTATCAAGGCCCTTGAAATTTTCATATCGTTTTTTGGGTCACATCTCAAGGGGTTGTTGCCGAAATCCCTGGAGCGAACAGTAAAGAATTTTTGGTAACCATTGTTAGTGAAGCGAAACGGCCGCAAACCCAATATCTGAGCCTGAAACGCGAGTTTTGGGTTTGCAGTGAAGCGAACTCTGGAATGGTCAAAAATTCTTTTCAGAGAGCGGAAGGGTATTTGGACAACAGCCCGTCAAATGCAGAGGTTTCGACTCTGCCCATCCATTTCAGAAGAGATGTCATGGTGAAAACGGTGAGATAGGGTTAATGTGTTCAGGTAAACAGAGGGAAATGGTAGATATGGAAGGAAGCCCCAAGAATATCCCCTTTAAATCAGTCGAGGGATAAATCCCAATGGCTTTAATCCAATTCGGGCGGTATGGAGCCCTCGGAATCGACCCCACGAGGGGATGTACCCTCCGAATTCTCCTCTCCTTCTGGAATAAGTTCCCATTCACATCCTCGATCGATGTAATGGTTGCCTTGCTTGAGGGATACCCTATAGAGATAGTACCGGCCATCATCGGAATGGGTCCTTGAGGCCTCGTAGATCTCCTCTACTGTTCCCCAGAGCCACTTGAGACCCCGATGGCGAACCTTATCCCCGATGTTGAACCTCATCGACCTCCTCCTAGAGAACTGGTTGCTTGTGATCCCACCCGCTACCTTAGGACCGATTACAAAATCTATCACCTCGTCTGAAAAAAGTCCCAATGGCCCTTGCTCTTCCCTGCCGTCAACCCGGCTAGAGGGAAATGCAGGGGTGGAGTGCCATTTCGGAATGCCCTGGCATGAATTAATTAGCAATTCGTATGCCAATCCAGATGGATCACACGGAAAATGAGCTCAAGCATGTCTCTTTTCGATAATTCCGCGGATAATCAAGGGGCTGGGACATCAAAGCGAAGGAGGAGTATGGCCCATCGAGGTGCAATGGTAAAAGTGCCAGGAAATGTTGGAGGTTAAGATGAGGTTAAAAAAGGAATGTTTCGCGCTTATTCTCTATCGGATATGTCCCCTCTAATCTCTTTTGATGCTGCGGATATTCCGATATGACACTGAGTGATCAAAAATGGCTGATAATCAATTGCCTTTATCTCTCCAATTTAGACAAACTGTTCACGTATAGAACCTCGAATAAAGTGAAGGGGTTGGTAATTTAAGAATCACAAATCCCCAAAACCGATGAGAGGGAAACCAGCATATTATCTCTCCACGAGGAAATAGAGCTTCCCCTCGGTTTTCATCAGTCCAGCCGGGGCCCCCGCCTCCTCACCACTTCCCCAAAAAAGGTCTACCCGTCCCGGGCCTTTGATGGTACCCCCGGTATCCTGGTTGAGGGCGAACCTCGAGAAGGGTACCCATTCCACGACAGCGCCGGAATCGTCGAAGACAGGCTTTTCCGCACAGATATAGACCAAGCCACCCTTGGGGAACAATCTGGAATCCGTCGCAATGGAACGGCCAGGGGTGAGGGGAACCTCGATATTGCCCAATGGCCCCTCTTCCACGACCCTGAAGAAGACATAGCTCTCATTGTGATTGAGGATCTCCTCCCTTTGGTCGGGATTATCCCGTAAGTATTCCCTCAATCGGGGAATGCTCATCTCCTCCCTCTCAATGATTTCCCTACCGATCAATAAACTCCCAATACTTCGATAGGGCCTGCCATTGCTTGCCGAGTAGTTGACCCTCAGGCGGGTCCCATCCTCAAGAATGATCTGCCCCGATCCCTGTATCTGAAGAAAGAAGACATCAATGGGGTCCTTCAACCAAACGATCTCCAACTGGCTTCCAGACAGTATTCCATGGCTATCGATTTCCTCCCGGCTAAAATAGGGCACAATCCGGCCGCCGTCGTAACGGGCAACGATCCTTTCTCCCTTGAACTTGGGCCTGAAGAGTTCAAGGTCAACCTCCACCAAATCCTCCGGCCTCCTGTACAGAGGCCACCGATACTGCTCATCGGGAGTTAAACGACCTTCAAGAATGGGTTCGTAATACCCGGTGTAGAGAACGATTCCACGACCATCCGAACCAACAGATTGATAAACGTTAAACCGCTGCCGAACCATATCCGTCAGCTCTTCCATATCCTCGGCTTTATCTAGGAGGTATGAAAAGGTCTCCATGGACCGGATAAGATGGCCAGCTGAGTATTGATCCTCTCCATACTGAAAGAGGCGATCTTCCGGCAGCCTCCGGAAATATTCTATGCTCCAATTGATAGCAACCCTGATTGATTCCTTGTCCAGATCATTCTCAAAGGAGGGAATATCGCCCCCCTGCAGCAGGACCAAGGCCCTTTCGGGCATCTTCACCTCCTTAGTCAATTTCGCGCATCCAATGAGAACTATAGGGACCAGAAAAAAGATCAGCGCTTTCCTCATCCATTACCTCCAGATTATTCAAATTCGCGCTGGGGTAGGCTGAGCCGTTCTTTCCGAATAGATATCGAGGATCGTGACACAGATGGTCACCACTAATGGCCCGACCATCAATCCCAGCAATCCAAAGGCCTTTATGCCCCCCAGCACCCCGAAGAACAACAGAATGGTATGGAGTTTCGTCCTCTTGCTGATGAGCATCGGGCGTAAGAAATTATCCGATAAGCCCACCACGGCTCCCCCCCAGATCAGTAGGATAATCCCCTTTAAGAACGACCCCTGGAAAAAGAAATAGACGACAACAGGCCCCCATACCAAAACGGGTCCGACGATGGGTAAAAAGGAGAGAAAGACCATAACCGTGCCCCAAAAAATCGGGGCCGAAAGCCCCAAAAACCAAAAGGCAAATCCTCCCAAAAAGCCTTGAAGAAGGGCGACGAGTATCCCGCCGTACAGGGTCGCATAGATCATCTCTCCCAAACGTTCAAAGAGCAGATTCCTATCTTGAGATGGCAACGGGATTGCCTGGCGGATTTTCCTGAGAAGTTGATCACCGTCCTTGAAGAGATAGTACAACGAAATGACCACCAAGCAGAAATTGATGATAATGGAGGAAAATCCCTTTATGATCCTCGAGGTTTGATTGATGGCAAACCTGCTTATCCTTCTCAGGTTTTCAAGCAGAAGAGAATTGAGATCGAGTTCGGAGAGGTCAATGTGCTGGTTGAGCCTCTCCCACAATCCTTGGATAATCGGGTGATCCTTCAATTCCAGAATCGATTGAAATCGGCCCGTTTCCAATCCCCTTTCGAAAAAGACATAGGCGTTTATTGCTTCGTTGGCCAACATCGAAAGGATATACGTGGATGGAAGTACGATGAGCAGCACAATAAGGATCGTCATTACCAGGGCACACAGGGATTTCCTTCCCTTCAGCCGATGGTTCAACCTTCGGTAAACGGGGTAGAATACAATGGTCAAGATGGTGGCCCAGACAATAGGAACCAAAAAAGGAGAGAAAACCACATAGAAGAGGTAGAAGGACAGGACAATGAGACCAATGATGAGCATCGATGCGAAATACTTCCGCTCCATCTAATTGCCCCGAACAGTGGAAAGCCGGGAGGTTACAGTACGCCTTGGAAGACCCTATCAATGGCCTCTGAAAGTTCCTGATTGAGCGTTTCCTCGATCCTTTCCGGCCTCGAGGTGACCCCCACTATCTCCTTAGAAATCTCCATTTTTTGGCGCAACACCTTCCCGTCGCTTACCTTGCCCACGTGAATCTGAAGCTGGACGTGGACTGTCACCTTCGTTCGGACGTTGGTCCAGGCATCGCTTTCGAGATGAATAATCTCCCCTCCAACTACCAAATCGGCCGGAATACGCGAAAGACTCTCAGGACTCAAGTCCCAGCCCGTATAGTTAATAACTCGATACTTTCGCAAAAGGAAATAGTCCGATATAGCCTCGGTGACCGCCTGATCCACTGGCTTGGAGGCCATAAAAGTATCCAACCGATCCCTGGGTCGCGTCCAAGCTCCAAGTCGCGCCCTGTTTTCCCTGATATCTTTGAAGGTATTGACTGCAACGACCCGTTTCCCTTCTACATTCTCCGCAATAGGACCCGAGAGGTACTGGATATCCATCCAATAGGTCCGACTTGCCCCACATCCCAATAGGGAAAAGAAAAGAACTAACGCCCAGAACCATTTCCCCTTCACCCCTTTTCCCTCCGTTCGTCCTTGTGAAATCCTCTACCCCACACAACTTTACCGAGACAAACTGCCCAGAACATCCCTTTCTCTCGTCAATGACCCCCAAGGATGAGAAGTCTCTCCTTCTCCATAATGACCTTCCCCGCGGTGCTGTGGTGCCTACTCCAGGTAATCCTCCGCTATCTTCTGATTGCAATAGGAGCAGTAAGCGACATCAATATCGTTCAGAAAGCCGCAACTCTGGCAACGCTTTTGGGTTCCCCTGGGCTTTCTTTGAACAGACAGCCTCGTCCCACACTCGGTGCAGTAGGCAGAATCCGGAAGGTTCTCGAAGTGGCAACGCGAACAGGTGAGGTTGATGTTGAGGCTGGAACCACACCGTTTACAGAACTTTGAATCCTTCTTATTGACCGCTCCACAACTTAGACATTTCATGATCAATACCTCGCCAAGTACTCCAAGTGTTCAGGGAAAGGGGGAATCGATATCAATATAAAGTATTAGGAGGTGTTTTGCAACGATATTCGGCTCCAATGGCAATCTTGAAATTGTCCCCCCTTAGGCATTGAGTCAAAGCCTTCCACCGCACCCTTGACCACCTGTACTGTTTAGGGTAAAAGGAGATGAATCCGATTGGGGCTTCACCAAAAGAGTCCGAACGGTCCAAAACCGTAAATCCTGCACGAAGGAGAAGCAGAGAGAATGTCCGAATGGAGGGGACGCGCAATAGAGGGGCTCAGTCTGGGGATGACCTTTACCTTTTCGCGTACATTTACCCAGAGAGACGTCGAGGTTTTCGGTGACATCACCCGGGACTATAACCCAGTCCACTATGAGGAACGCTTTGCAAGGGTTAAGGGATATTCAGGCCTTATCTGCCATGGGTTGCTGGTTGGAAGCATGGTCTGCGAGCTCGGGGGACAGGTTGGGTGGCTCGCTTCGGGAATGGAGTTCCGGTTCCTCCACCCTGTCTATATCGGCGAGACGATTACCTGCAGGATAGTCATCGAAGAGGTAGATCAGCGGAACTTCACCAGGGCGGAGGGAATATTTACGAATCGGGATGGCCAAAGAGTTCTGGAAGCTACCCTTACCGGGTTTATTCCCGGTGCCCGCGAGAGAGAAGTCCTCGCCAAGATGATGGCCGAAGGTGACCCAACCAATAAACTTCGATGAGATTGAACCATCTTGCTATTTCCCAGGAAGGGGGACCATTTGGCCCCCCTATTTTGTGACCACTGGAGGCAATCTCCACAATATAGGGGCCAAGATGGGGAAATTTAACAGATTGTCAAGGAATAACACTTTTTGATTGCAGATTTTGTGCAGATCCGAAGAGACTTCCAGAAGATGTGCCAGGGATCGAAATTACTCAGCTTCAAGCAAATGCATCCTAACCAAGAGAAAAACATGAAGATTATTGTATACGTGATATGATCCCACTTTCCGAAAACTACAGAATAAGTGATAGGGGGCCATTTGCTTCCTTTTTATCCTCATTAAACAATTTCCAATGAAGTTTATCTTTCTCATTGCGGTATGCTCCCAAATCCACACAATAACGCAACAACATATAGGTGGCCAAAACGGCGCTTAATAAGGAAGAATATTTAATAATCGATAAATGGAGGATATTGAGTCTTATTCAAGAGAATAACCCAAAATTAGATACTATTTCCTTTTTCTCTGTATGTATTCAAATACCTGTAATTTCATGCTATTGCGATAAATCCCAAGTTACAGAATTTCGCCAAATCGTAAATTTCCTTTGACTATCTCTTTTTTTTCACTATTTCACAAAATCTATCTGGGGTGGGTTTGAAGGTGTGGTCTGGTAGTCTGCCTCATGGGCCATATTATCAGTGTAAAACGGCGTTTACCAGAAAAAAACTGCCCCCTTTGCTGGATTTAAGTAAACGGAAAAAAGAAAATGGGGAAAATTGAGAGAAAATCAAAGAAATCCTGAGAAAATCTAAGGCTTGGCCAATAATGGTGGTAAGAATTTGCCATTTTGTGAAAAATCATTTTTTTAAAAAAATTTAACTATTTTAATTACTTATAATTTGACCAAAGATTTTAGTGAAAATAATTACCACTTGTCTCCCTAATTGTTCTGTCTTTTTCAATTTTTGGCATATTTTCATGCCTATTTTTTTTTAAAAATAATCAAATATTTTTAAATACTTATAACATATCATTTACTTGGATATGAAAAACTGGCACAAAAAATGCCAGTAAAATAAACGGAGTTTGAAGATTCAGCGGGTCAATTACCATGAAATCAATCATGAAGAAATTTCTTTACATCCCATGGGTGTTGTTTCTTTTTGGAATTGCTGCCCTTCTGACTGTTTTGGAGC
>JBGVTJ010000359.1:0-3132 GCA_041862515.1 Thermodesulfobacteriota bacterium
CGAGGACAGAAGGGATTGGGGGTAAATACGAAAGGATATAGGCAAATTCTAAATATTAATTTCCAAACTCTAAATAAATTCAAATGACCGAAACTCAAAACAGTATGACTTAGAAGAGCGAACTCAAAGATTTGCCAAAGAAGTACCACAGTTTGTAAAAATTCTTCCGAAAACAATGGGAACCACTGAAATAATGAAGATTATCAGATCTTCTGGTTCAGTGGGTGCGAATTACATCGAAGCCAATGAAGCCTTAAGCAAAAAAGATTTTGCTATGAGGGTAAAGATTTGTCGCAAGGAAGCCAAGGAGAGCAGATATTGGCTGAGGCTTATCGAGGTAAGGAGAGAAGATGCAGAAAAGAGAAAGCAATCATTGATTAACGAAGCTACAGAGCTTATAAAAATCTTCGGTGCTATAGTAGAAAAGGAAAGATAAGCTTTTGGCCATTTGGATTTAGCTATTGTTTAGTATTTCGTGCTTCGGCCCGCGACGAGCCCCTCGGCCTGAGCTCGGGTCGAAGGCTCGGCCGAGTCGATTTAGCGTTTAATCCTTGTTTGAATTATGAACAACTATTTAGGATACCCCATATAATAGGGAGGACATTGAGATGTTTGTCAAATCGAAAATGCAAAGAAACCCCATAACCATTAGTCCGGAAGCCTCATTCTACGAAGCCCGAAAACTCATCCGGGAGGAAGGTATCCGTCACCTTCCCGTGGTGGACAAGAAGGAGAAATTGGTCGGGCTCGTTACGGACCGGGATATCCGAGAGGCTGGGCCATCGGACGCTACCCTGTTGAGTGCTCAGGAGATCAATTACCTCTTGGGCAAGTTGAAAGTGGGAGGATTCATGACCCCTGCGGAAAAACTCATCACCGTCACATCCGACACTATCATAGAAAAGGCGGTCCAGCTCCTTCACGACAACAAAATCGGTTCGCTTCCCGTGGTGGACGGAAACAAATTGGTGGGAATTATCACTGAAACGGACATTCTGGAGCTTTTTTTTGATGTGTTAGGACTCAACGTGAAGGGGACGCGGATTACCATGCTCTTGGAAGACGAGCCCGGGAAACTATTCGGCGTGCTCAGGATCTTCAAGGACCAAAACCTAAACGTCATCAGTATTATCTGTCCTACGCTAACCCTCGAGGGAAAAAGAATGCTAGTCATACGGATTAAAACCCATGAGTACGAGAATATTGTAAAAGAGCTCGAAAAGGCCGGCTATGAGATCATGAACGTAACCAAATGGCCTTCCCTGTAGTGCTCCTTCATGTCACGCTCAACGATCGCATAGCAACGACAGATGACAGCTCTTCCCTGTGCGCAGTTTCCGGCCCTTCTCAGGGCGTCTTTTGTAACTATTGGTTCTATGGTAAATTATATGTCTAATAACGTCACGATGTTCATATATCTCTTTTTTGGGGGTAAGCTTCCAGTTTACGTTAAGTGATCGACTCTATGGGGACAACGGTATGAAATACTTCAAGATTGGACAGTTAGCCAACCTCATTGGGGTCAGTCCACGAACCATTCGATACTATGAGGAGATAGGCCTCCTCAATTCCATTAGACGGATGGAAGGGGGGGAAAGGGTTTACACGGATCAGGATTATCAAAGGCTCAAGTTTATCAAGAGACTCAAACATCTGGGGTTGACCTTAGCCGAGATGCATGAGTTGGAGGACATCTACCAGATTCATCGGACCAATAAGAAGGTGCTACCGAGGCTATTAGAACTGCTGGAGGGTCACGTGGAGAAGATCGAGGAGAGGCTCCGAAACCTGGAGAAATTGAGATCGGAAATCTTGACCTATCAGGAGAGGATCAGGACAAAATTGGATGATGAGACTTCATGAATATTTCCTTTGACGGGGAGGAGCCGAAGCGGTATCCCTGATCATTGAACGTAGCGACTAATCCGTTTGACTACCGAAAAACAGGTGAAAAGGAGAAGATTACGATGGCGATCAAAACAATCGGAATCGTTGGCACGGGACAGATGGGAGGCGGTATCGCCCAAGTTGCCGCCACTTCCCACTTCCATGTGATCATGACCGATATCAGTGAGGCATTGGTGGAAAGGGGAAAATCCAACATCTCCAAATCCCTTGGCCGAATGGTTCAAAAGGAGAAGATTCTCCCCTCTCAAAAAAGGGGGGTCATGGACAGGATCGAGGGTACTACGGACATGGGAAAAATGATAGGAGCTGATTTCATCATAGAGGCCGCCACAGAAAATGAAGGATTGAAATTGAGCATATTCGAGGAATTGGATGGTATTTGTCGCAAGGACGTTATTCTTTCCAGCAACACCTCCTCCATCTCCATCACCAAGATCGCCTCGGCCACAACACGCCCGGAAAAGGTGATTGGAATGCACTTCATGAACCCAGTCCCGGTCATGGAACTGGTTGAGATCATCAGAGGTCTTGCCACATCGGAGGAAACCTTTCGGACGACGAGAGACCTTGCAGAAAAGTTCGGGAAAACCCCCGTTGAGGCCAATGATTCCCCCGGCTTCATATCAAACCGAATCCTCATCCCCATGATTAATGAGGCCATCTATGCCCTGTATGAGGGGGTGGGAGAGGCCGATGCCATCGATACCGTGATGAAATTAGGGATGAACCACCCCATGGGTCCTTTGGCTTTGGCGGATCTCATTGGCCTGGATACGGTCTTGGCCATATTAGAGGTTCTCCAGGAAGGCCTGGGAGACCCCAAGTATCGTCCTTGTCCCCTTCTGAAAAAATACGTCGATGCGGGATATCTCGGGAGGAAGGCGGGAAGAGGCTTCTTCATCTATGGAAAACCATGAGTCGAGAAGGGGAAGAAGAGAGAGGTCCGAAAAGCCGGAAAAGAAAGTTCACAGCGCGGATTTACCCCGCAGTTGAATTAAAATGGAGATTGCTTTCTCGAAGGTCCTTGCATATATCAGAAAGTTTTCCTATTGCTGATGTCAACATTTTCGCAACAACAGGGCTGAGATTTTTTCGAAAACCATTCTTGATGATCTCGTAAAAAGTCAAAATTCGATGGCAAAGTAAAAAGCTCCAAATTCAAGGCGCGCAAATCCTGAGGAATGAGGCGTACTTACAGTACGCTGCAATGACGAAGGATGCAGC
>JBGVTJ010000360.1:0-2891 GCA_041862515.1 Thermodesulfobacteriota bacterium
GAAGACTGCCGAAAGGCCCTTTTTGCACCCTTTCTCGAGGAGTTGAGCGATTCGTCAGAAGAATGGGTCCTTTCATCAGGTAATGGGAGCGATGGAGATGACAGAGGGGAACTTCCTTTCAAATACGTGGGAGGATTTTGAGGCCTGGATTAAGGAGAAGGTTGGGGGCGAGATTTGCTGGAAGGTCAGGCCAGAGGATACCAAGGTGAACAGGATGATTGTGGCTATGAGCGTTCTCACGGCCCTTGAAGGGAACTGTGGCGCTTTCCCTCCTTCGGGGAATGCCTTTATAGAACTCCAAGGCGGCGCGGGGACTCATGACCGCAGACCCAGTCCAGAGGAAGACCTGACAGAGGCGAACGAACCGGCTCACCCTTGATCATTGGGCAGACGAGGTGCATCAATGGAGGGACATAACAATTTGGATCCAATTGATCGCCTTATTTTGCGGATCCTCTCCCAATATGATGATTTGGACCTCTTGCAACTCTGGTATGAGCTCGGCGAATGTAACGGGTCAGTCGAGCATATGACCCAAGAGGAGGTTTTGAGCAGCCTGGAATCCCTCAGATCACGAGGCTTTGTTCAGCCCGTCGGAAAAGGCGAAGGGCAAACGAGGTGGACCTTAACGGCAAAAAGAGGGGGGGACCGATGATCGATTGCTTTACCCATTCAGCATGGTAAAGACACGAGGAGGTGTATTACCCGATGAGTGGTGTTAGCGTAAGAGTAAGGGAAGATGAATCCTTCGAAAACGTCCTGAGGCGGTTTCGCAAGCAAGTGGAAAGAGCTGGGATACTGAGGGAGATGAGAAGGCGTATGCAGTACGAGAAGCCCAGCGTGAGGAAGAAGAGAAAGGCCCTTGCAGCCCGAAAGAGATCGAAAAAAAGAATGAGGAGGGCCGGCGGAAGCCCATAGTGGCGGCTCTATACCGATTGATTTGCAGTGGATAAGTGATTCAGGGGCTTTTCCCTGGAAGGAGATCACCGGGAAATAATTCAGTCGCGAATCAGTGCTTTTCGTTTATAACCACAAGCAAGATTGCATGTTGAAATAGAAAAAAGTAGAGCCATTGCGGCCCTCGCCTTTAGAAACTGATTTGATTATTTTTTTACCTATAGGCAATCGATCCGTCCAGAACCAAGGCCCCGAGGCTGTCTCTGGGATCGGTTCATAATATCCTCACCATCATTCCCACAAGCCTTAATACCTCGTATTGCAATGGGCCCCCACGGTAATAATAGCAAGTAAACGAGCGTTCATGGACAGGGAGGAAGAACTGATCACCGAGCGGTCACACCGCCAATTACTTTCCATTTCTCATCTTGCTTCATCCAGATGTGCGTAACACGAATCGAATATTCATACTGCATCGCCCGCCCACGCCCATGCATTATGTTACAAAGATAGTATGCAATAGCAACGTTGCCAAAGATCTTAATTTCAAGCGGTCTGATCGCCTCAAAGGTATCAAGATCCATATTAGAGTACATTCCTATTTTTGATCTCACTAAGTCTCCATACGAAGCTTTGTTAACGGGCCCCTCGGAGTTGAAGGCCGGCTCTGCGGGGAAAGTCCAACCGACATAGTCTTTGTGGTGCAATGTCATAAATCCGTCTAGATCTCTTTGCCTCCAAAGCTTCCAGTATGCTTTTTCCATTTCCCAGATCTCTTTTTGGGTTGCCGACCATTCTTTTCCGAAAGCGTGAACTTCCCAAAGAACTCCGACACTAAGTATAAGCAGGGCTGCTGATACCTTGATTGAAAGCCTGATCACACTATGTTTCATGAGAGCACCTCCTTTGGGTCTGGTTTTATCCTAAAATAATATCTATGTATGTGCTCTAGACAATCCTGTCAAGAAGGCACTAAAATGTGTTTTAATGTGTAAAACATAATGAAGAGATCTCTAATAGCGTAAGAAACGTGAAAATCCCAGAGTAAATGTTCCCCCTAAGAAAATGAACTTTTAGGTCATCGATTTTCCGTTGATCTTGGAGTTGAGTTTCTTTCTGACATAACACACACCAGGTCCGGTGTGGGTTAATGCTAACTTATGGACCCTCGCGGATCCTGGGTCCATCCTAGATTTCAGACGGAAATCAGCATCCATTAAAAGCAACCTATGGATTTTTGTTGACTTTTCTCACCTTCTCCCCTCTAATACCAATGCAAAGAACAAAGGAGGGTATGTCATGACAAGGTATCCAGAATTCACACTCGCCGCCGTGCAGGCCGCCCCCATTTTCTTTGACCGCGAAGCTTCAACGGAGAAGGCCTGTCAGCTCATCGAGGAGGCGGCGGAGCAGGGTGCTACTCTTGCTGCCTTTGGCGAGGCCTGGCTGCCGGGCTATCCCTTTTTCGCTTTCGGAAGTTCTACGACTCAGCTCTGGTGGAAAGCCGCTGCGGAGTATCTGGCCAATGCAGTCGAGATTCCCAGTCCGACTACCGATCGGCTCTGCGCTGCGGCCCGCCGAGCGGAAATCGATGTAGTAATTGGGGTGGTCGAACTTGATAGTCGGACGCGAGGTACCGTCTACTGCACCCTCCTTTTCATCAGCAACGAGGGCAAGATTTTGGGACGCCACCGCAAACTCAAACCAACCCACTTTGAGCGAGCGACCTGGGGTGAGGGCGATGCGCTTGGCCTCAAAGTCTATGAGCGGCCGTACGGTAGGCTCAGCGGGTTGAACTGCTGGGAGCACAATATGGTTCTTCCCGGGTATGCCTTAATGGCACAGGGAACCCAGATTCACGTGGCCGCATGGCCCGGGCGGGAGCCAAAAACCGCCCCAGAACCGCCCATCTCGCTCTGGCCACGCCAGCTCCTCCTCTCGCGAGCATTTGCATCCCAAGCCTGCAGCTATGTCGTAGTGGCTAGTGGCGTGCG
>JBGVTJ010000361.1:0-2734 GCA_041862515.1 Thermodesulfobacteriota bacterium
GGAAACCCTAAAGTATAGAGGTGCCTTCCGCCCTTTGTGGGTCCCTTGAGAACGGCTTCCATGTCTTCCTTGCTTCTCTGTGTCATGTACTGAATTTCCGGTAAAACACCCGGAGGAAATTTTGCCAAGATGTCATCGTGCAGCTTCTTGAGATAGTCAAGAAAAACCTCCACGGCTCTATGACCTTTTTCGGCAGTGGCTAGGGAAGGTTTGCCAATCGCCCCCTCGGGATAGACCACACACTCGATCCCCGTGCAACCCACCTGACAGTGCCCTGGAATAGGATAGTGGTAGATATCCCCGCCTTTGTCTATGTGGCCTTCTGGCAAGAATCCCCATGGGCTCGTGTCCTCGGCATTCTCGGGCTGACACAGCTCAGGGAAGAGGGCCATGGCCAGGGACTGCTCCGCCTCGCAAGCATGCCGGAATGGGGTTTCGAAAGGTCCCCCATGCGCCTTGTCTTTCATGGCATCGCCCATAATGGGAGGAATGTCCAGGAAAATCAGTATCGCTGGAACCTGATACCGCTTCCCGAACTCATGCATCGCCGAGGGTACGATGTATTCCTGCCCGTGAAGACTCATGTAAATCTGCTTCCGAAAACCCGTATTCCACAAACCAGCCATGACAGCCCTGAGATAATCAGAGAGGACCTGGTCAGGAATGACAACGGTGCCGGGCTGGCCCAGGTGGTGAAATGGATGAGAGCCGTACCAAATAGGCTCGGCCACTGTGCACCCCGTGGCCTTGGCCACCTCCTCTGCCATGCGGGTAACCATGAAGGTATCTTCCCCGATGGGACCGTGACCTCCATGGTTTTCGGTTGAGCCAACCGGTATGATGATGATGTCATTCTTTTTCAGGCGCTCTTCGGCGTCTCTCTTGGTCATGGTCTGGAAATAGATGCCACTCGGCCTATCCATATGCCCGCCCTCAGGTGGAAATTTCCATTTTCCCATGTTCCTTTTCTCCTTTCCCTTCTATTGTTCTTTTCTATGGCTCTGCAATTGGGGAGAATAAATCCACACGAACTTCAGGACCTCATCCCCTGTATTGATGATCTTGTGAGGTTTTCCGGGTGGGTTATAGATGGCAATGCCCGGCCCCAATGCTATCTCCCTGTCTTCGGTTACGAACTTCCCCTTTCCGGAGAGAAAGAACATCACTTCCTCCTCCTTTTCATGCACGTGCTCCGGTACCATTGCCCCGGGATCGGTCTCATTGACCCCCATGGCCAGATTCTTTGCCCCTACGGTTTTTTCAGAGATCAATATCCACGAGGTTCTGGGTGGGTCCCGCCGCTCACCAGGCACATCCTTAATATTGACAACCTTCAATTCTGACATGACAACCTCCCAAGAATCTCATCTGATGAGGATGCCCCCGTTAAGATCCAGGGTAACTCCTGTCACCCAATCGGACCTGCTGGAGGCCAAAAAGACAGTCGCATCTGCGACATCTTCGGGCAGGCCGTCCTTTTGAACTGCGCGGCCTGCATTCCAGGTGGCAAATACTTCAGGGGGATACTGCCTCGTCTGCTCTGTTAAAATGGGCCCGGGAGCAATTGCATTCACGTAGATGCCTGAAGGCCCAAGTTCACGGGCCAGGAGCTGGGTCAGCCCAATAACACCTGCCTTGGAAGCGGCGTAGTTCACGCCAACCCCCGGACGACCGGTTCGACCCCCCAAGGAGCCGATATTGATGATCTTTCCCCTTCCCTGTTTTTTCATGATCGGTGCGACAGCACGGCAGCAGATGAATGTCCCCGTCAGATTTATGTCGATCACCTCCTTAAAGATCTCAAGGGTCATCTCCTCAATTGGTTTGTGGCGGGAAATACCCGCATTGTTGACCAAAACGTCAATCCGCCCGAATTTTTTCATAATCTCGGAGATAGCACTGGCGACCTGATCCTCCTCACTGACCTCCGCCCGAACGTAGATGGTCTTCTGGCCGGAAGGATCCAACGTTTCCGCCACACCCTTGGCCAAGCCAGAACGGTCCCATAGGGCTACCCGGGCACCTTCGTGAAAGAATCTTTCCGCGATGCCCTTCCCCAACCCCTTTCCCGAGCCCGTAACAACGCCAACCATATCCTTCAATTCCATCTTTCATTCCTCCTTCTCACCTAAAAAATATCAGCCGGGATTTCCACATCCCAGATTCTTTCCATCCCTTCCAGGGGAATATCAAACACCGAATTTCTTGGAGGAAGGCTCTCCTCACGCATGAATTCCGGTATATCGCGGAATTCCTCCGAAACACCGGCACGCCGATTGAACTCGCGTTCCGTCTCCAGGACATCGAACCCCATTTTCTGAACATCTCCAAAAGCGAGATCCCAGCCATATCTGGCCTTCAGGAAGAGGGAGAAAAGCTCGGGTCTCTTCACAAAGGGCGGCCGGGTGAACAGGCAAAGGCCCATGGTATCAAGAATGGCAGCCCGGATCTGCAGCCTTCTGGAATTCTCAACCTGGTTTTCAATACCGAGGGGATCCACTGTTTTGGCGGTTTCAAAGGCATTGCCCGCGGTGTGGTCCGCTCCCATCGGGGAGGTGACATAGGTTACCCCGTTCCCTTTCAACGCGCGAGGATCGTAAGCCGGAATCGCCTGACCCTTGATCGCGGGAATGCGCCTCGCGCCCAGGACTTTTCCCGTGATCACAACGCCATTTCCAAGGATACGCCCCAGATATGTCCCCTGACCAATCTGGCGTATCACACCCTTTGCCCC
>JBGVTJ010000362.1:0-2281 GCA_041862515.1 Thermodesulfobacteriota bacterium
AGCGTACTGTAAGTACGCCTCATTCCTCAGGATTTGCGCGCCTTGAATTTGGAGCTTTTTACTTTGCCATCGAATTTTGACTTTTTACGAGATCATCAAAATTACAATTTCAAAATTTTGGTTAAAAAACCTCATGAGATTCAGTCTTCCACTGTCGTTGTATAGCCGAGGATGTATGTGGTGTGATTACTGAGAAAGGTTTCTCCCGACCATTTTGGGGAGCGTACGCAAAGGTCTCAACTCACCAGTATCAACGCGGTGAGCTGTCACAATTACATTTGAGCTTTAAGGATTACGTTAAATAGAAGGTAGAAAGCTGCAATAACACAACTGCCAAGCGTTATTGACCTTTTCCAGCTCTCCTTAGCCTCCACCTTCGTTACCAAGATAACAAACGCACCCACCGCGATCAAATAGTGAGTGAGCCCGAGCAAAACGATGAACCCCACAAGCCACAGAATGACGCGAAAGACTCGCCACCACTCAACCACTTTGCTTTCTTCCTCTTCCCGAGGAGATAGCGCAGTTTGATCCGGACCTGTTACAGCCTCCGCTCCCGGCGTAACTAACCCTCGATGTTGGAACTGCCGTGTATCCGCTAAGAGACCGCTTTGGCTGATGAAGCGGAGTTTGGATCTCACTCTGGGCAGAGCATCAACCAGAAGCTGCAAAAACATCATTGCCGACCCCACGATTCCCAACACTAAGGGAATGCTGCGAGCACGGGGGTTATAGTTCAAGGACACTATGGCAAGGAGCAGAAAGAAACCCATAATGATCAGGTCAAACAGAACAGCATCGCTTAGTGTTATGCGCTTTTCACCCTTTTTCTTGGCCATCTTTATTCGTCTCCTCACATCTCCGGAGTCGCGGTTTCATGCGCTATTTGAAGCCTTTCGCCTGAACAACATTCCGCGCCCGTAAGGTACGAGTACCATAGCTACCGTGACGATAAAGAGCCCCAGCGAGATGGGCCGGATGAAGAACCCCTTAAACCCCCAAAGCATCAGGGTTTGGTGGAACGTCTTCTGGGCCAGTCCCCCGAGCACTATGGCGATAACCACTGCAATCCGGGAGAAGTCAAACCGCTTCATGACGAAAGCCAATACACCGAAAATGAGGGCCACAATCACATCGGCCAACATCCCGTTTGTGAGATAAGCCCCCATGAGCGCCAGCATGAAGATAACCGGGGCCAGGAGACCGGTCGGAATATAGGTAATCTTAACGAGGAAACCTGCTCCAAAAAGACCAATGATGGCAACCAAAATATTTCCCGCGACCAGGGTATAAATGAGGACCAACACCACTTCGGGGTTGTCAAGCATGAGCCGGGGTCCCGGCTCCAGCCCCAATAAGATGAGAGCGCCCAGGAACACCGCCATCTCGAGGCTCCCGGGAATACCGAAGATTAATGTGGGCACCAAGGCACCGCCATCCTTGGCATCATTTCCTGCTTCCGGAGCAATCACTCCTCGGATGTCCCCGGTACCAAACCTCTCGGGATCCTTTGACACCTGCACAGCATGACCGTAGGCCAGGAAATTGGATACCGCACCACCCACACCGGGAATAATGCCGACCAATACTCCAACTATGGAACAGCGTAAGAAGAGGCCAAAGTGGCGAAAGACCGACTTTATACCCTCCGTTACCCCACCTATTTTTCCCCTGTAACGGACTTGGGCGATCTTTCCCCGCTTGAGAAAAAGGTCCAGGGCCTCACCCACTGCAAAGAGGCCGATAAAGGATGGGACCAGCCTGATGCCGTCCCACAAATAGTCGCTGCCGAAGGTGAATCGAACGGACCCGGTCACGGGATCGTAACCCATGGTAGAAAAGATAAGGCCAAGACAGGCTGCGATCAAACCCTTCCATAAAGAGATTCTGGACACCACGGCAATAACACTCAACCCCATCAGGGCCAGCATAAAATACTCCGGGTAGGAAAATGCCAGAACCACGTGACGGCCGATGGGCAAGATCATGGTGAGGACCAAGGCACCGAATATGGCACCCAGGCAAGAGGCCGTCCCCGCGGCGCCAATGGCCATGCCTGCCTTTCCCTGCTGGGCCAGGGGGAAGCCATCGAAGCACGTGGCCGCACTTTGACCGGTACCGGGCGTGTTGATGAGGATGGCGGGGATAGAACCACCAAAAGCTATTGACGACATGGCTCCAACGAGGAGTACTATGGCCAGGTTCACGTCCATGCCATAGGTAATGGGAAGCAAGAGCGCCAGTACCTGCGGTCCTCCCAGACCAGGGAGGATTCCAAACA
>JBGVTJ010000363.1:0-3110 GCA_041862515.1 Thermodesulfobacteriota bacterium
GTCTTGATACGCCTGGGCAGTGGCGTTTACCAGCTCCATGGCCACATTTGGATCAGAGTGGGTACCTTCGATATTAATGAGGTTTGTCTCCTCCACGGGTTCTGCGGTTATGGCCGATTGGGCGGCCAGGACCCGAGGGTCGGGTTGGTCTGTATCAGAGGGATGAGTTGTGGGTCCCAGCACTGCTTCAACGGCCTCTTGGACGATGGGGTAGCTCGTGATCATCCGCAGGTGGGTGTTAATGGTTCGGTCGGGGTCCCCGTAGTCGCCGTACCTCGTGAATTCGGGCAGGTATGCCAGGGGACTTCGGTGCCCTTCGACCCTTATAGTGGCTGTGGCCCGATAACGGGGGCGAACCCGATGGTTCTTGAGGGCCGCCGCTCCCACTAAAATGGCCGAAAAGACGATAATCAGCCATTTTCTCCTCAGTAAAACCCCGACATAATCCAGTATATGAGCTTCCTGATCAATCATGGGCTAGATGCCATATTCTCTCAAAATGTCCCAGAAAGTGAATTGGGATATTTCATTTCTGTTACGGAAGATCGGACCTTCCATTATCCCTGTTAGGGAGGCCGCTGCCGACAAGCCCTTTGATTTCTTCTCGGTTGAACCTCCACTGCCTGCCGATTTTCTTGCAGGGGATATCGCCCCTCTTGGCCAATCGGTAGACTGTCCGGATGTCAATCCTCAGATAATCGGCCACCTCGTGTACCGTAAGCACCTCATTATTCATTTGAATCCTCCGGGAAAAATGTATCAGGTATTCCGTTTTGTGTACTTATGTACGATTACAGCAATATCTGTACCAAAACTGTAGTAAGAAGAAAGCTATGCCTTTTATCTTGTCTTAAATTCCTAATACTTATAAGTTATTGGAAATATTAGATTTATCTTGATTTCATTTCTCTGATAAGAATCATGGCTTGCCTTGTGAAATGGCAAAATATGGAGCATTTTGTGAAATAATTTCAAGTTTTTTCCAATAGATACTCAATCTGTCATGAAATCCGGGTCCTCACGTGGTAGGTTGAATTGGATCCGTTCGAATGCAGCAATCGATGGTGAATGGTGGATTTTTGACTTAACTATCCTTTCATTCTTCAATCACCGGGTCGTCTCACATTCCATGCATCGAGAGGAGACATAAGCCCTCAGGCGATTTTTTGAGCACGTGGTCCACAAGCCTTGCCTTTTTGTGTCCTTTTGGATACCCTATCGAAATTGTGCGGTAAAACCCTCAAGCCTGCAGTGTCTTGTGGAAATGAAAGCGATCCTGATCCTGATGCTTATCACCTTGATCCCCACCCTGGAACTTCGCGCAAGCATTCCCTATGGGATACTCCGGGCAGATATGCACTGGTGGGCTGTTGTCATCGTCTGCGTGGTGACCAATATCGTGTTGGGCCCCTTGGTTTACCTCTTTCTGGATAAGGTCATGGGCCTGCTATTGAGGTTTGAATGGCTGAAGCGGATCTACGGGCGGACCGTGAAGAGAACTCAGAGGCGAATTCAGAAGCCCGTTGATCGATATGGGGAGATGGGCGTGGCCCTGTTTATCGGGATCCCGCTGCCGGGAACAGGATCATACTCCGGAGCCTTGGGTGCCTATCTTCTAGGGTTGGGCTATCGGAAGTTTATTATTGCCAATGTCATAGGGGTCCTGATGGCTGGCAGCATTGTAACCGCTGTTGTCCTCAGCGGCGTTGAAGCCTTTCGAATATTGATTAAGGTGATTTAGGGGAATCCTTGAAGAAGGCGGCCTTTGCTTTTCCTGTCGCCCGTAGAAGGATTTCAGGAGGCCAAATCAATGAGGAGGAAACAAACAGCTCAATGGGTCCATAGCGGCATACTATCGGGGAAATGAACGAACCGCACAAGATGAGGAGGATCCTATTACTCTTTTTGAATCCATCATTCTGGGAATCATTCAGGGAATTACCGAGTTTCTTCCCGTGAGCAGTTCAGGACACCTCGTAGTCCTCCAGGGCCTCTTCGGCGTTGAAGGGCCAAGGCTTTTCTTCAATGTGATGCTTCACGTTGGGACCCTCATCGCCATCGTCATCGTCTTCTGGAGAGATATTATTGAAATCCCAAAGGGGATTGTTACGGCCTTGGGGAGGAACCGAGGAACAGATGGCTACGCCTCAGCCCTTTGGAGGTCCACCCAGGGGAGGTTGGTCCTATTGATCATTGTGGGATCGGTCCCCGTGGCACTGATGGGATTTCTTTTCGAGGAGATCTTCTCCCACCTTTTCGCCTCTCCGCTCTTTGCCGGCTTGATGCTCATGGTAACAGGGACCATTTTATGGTTTACCAGGAGGTGGTCATCCGATTCCAAGGGGATACATGAGATGGGGGTAATCGATTCCCTCACCGTGGGACTGGGTCAGGGTTTTGCCCTCATTCCCGGGATTTCCCGCTCAGGCATCACCATCTCCTTTGGCCTCTTCAGGGGGATGGAGAGGGAATGGTCGGGGAGGTTTTCCTTCTTGTTAGCCATTCCGGCTATCCTCGGGGCCCTCTTCATGGAGTTTAAAATGCCATCGGAGTTGACCAGCCAGGAGCTGTTTTCCGTTGGCGCGGGAACAGTTGTGGCTATCCTCGTAGGTTACCTCTCCCTGAGGACATTGATGCATATGGTAAAAAGGGGAAACCTGGCCGCCTTTGCCTACTATTGCTGGGGTGCGGGGGCGCTGAGCGTATTTCTGTTTGCTGTGGGCCCTAGGTAATAATGCGAGCTTCTTAACCTTTCTAGGGGATTCAGTGCCGTGTGCTGGCCGGGTCCCCTGGAGCGAACGCGGTTACAGTGTTGCAGTCGGAAAGGGGAAAAAGGTTAGAGGGTAGAGGTTGGAGGCGGAAGCAAAAATGTCAAATGACAAAGGTGAAAGGCTAAGGTTAATGTTGAGAGGGTGGAGGCGGGAGGAGAAATGCCAAGTAACAAATAACGCATAACGGACACGGACAGCGGACACGGATCACGGACACGAAACACGAACACGTGAGTCAATGCCAAAATTCAAAGTTGGGAATCCCTGGGAAACCGGAAAAACGAACTCTGAGCGGATGGGAAGTTGGCCGACAATGTGGTTTGACGCTAGCCGGTTGGG
>JBGVTJ010000364.1:0-13263 GCA_041862515.1 Thermodesulfobacteriota bacterium
CTCAGAATTTCCCTCTCCTGTTGAGTAAAGGGTTCAAACGCATATCGACCAGCCATGTAAAGGAAGGGACAGAAGAAAAGGTCGGGGTCCGAGAGTGCCATGACGCGCCGTTTCTTCCCGGCATCAATGCTCGTTCTCAGCTCGAGCTCCTCGACGATGGCTTCCACAAACAGAGGATTTGGATCCCATTCCCCGCCCCGGTATTTGAGTTGAGTGAAGAAAAAGTGGGGGAAGAGGGACCCAAAAGAAAGGTTCGGCCTTGGGAGGATCCATCCTCCTGAAAGATAAAGGACCATAGATAAGAGATTTCTTCTGGAGATCATAACCTACTTTTTAAACCGCGGTATACCGTTTGCTACGATCATTTCGAGGGCAAGAACAGCCAAAAGGAACCCGAGGAGAGGAGGCCATAGCGCTTTCGGTCCTCCTTGAAGCTCCTTTAAGCCGCCTTCTTTATATTCCACAACCTTTACATCGATCGCCCCGAACTTCTTTTTCAGCTCATCTTCTGCTACTTTTGCCAGATCCGATTCCTCATACGGTGTGTTCACACCTCGCCTGAGTTCGCCGGTGGGAAGGCGGAATTGAAAGATTCCAGGTCCTCCCTGGGGTCCTTTCATTTGGAGAGGACGAGCTTCCTCTCTGAAAGGTTCTCCAAACGTGATCCCTGCCGGAAGGGAGGTTCCCGTTAGCCCGACAGCTTCCTTAACGAGGTCCTGTACGAGAGGAAGATAGGCGGCCTTCAAAGGAAGGTCATTCCAGTCGAGGTCGGCGCTGGAGGCAAACATGAAGAGCTTGGACTTCCCCGCATCTGCCTCCACCAGGAGAGGGTCGCGATTTCTCAGGGTGAGAAGATTTTTCGCGGTCCCTTCAACCTTGAAATACGTACGAAAGGAGGCGCTCTTCAGGCTATCTTCCAACCGCGTTAAAAATGTGAGAGTTCCCCGACTCGTATCAATGTGGGTCATCTTTTCAGCTCTCTTACTCAGATCGATCCGCTCTCGAATCTGCCAGGGAGCGAGTGAAAATTGATTGTAGGCCTCGGGAACGATTCGATCTCCGAGAAAAAGAAAGACAGGTCTTCCCATTTCCAGGAAGGAGGCTAACCTGGAGAGATCCGGTCTGGCGACATTGAGGAGAAAGAGGGTGTCGTAAGATTGCAAATCCATTCGGGCCATCTCGTGCTCAGTGATCACTCGAGTCAGGAAAGGCGACCCCTCTAACCCCCCTGGACGCAGGACACTGGCCAGGAAGTAGCTTTCACTTGCCTTGAGGGAAGTCTTGGGATCCCCATCGACAACGAGGACTTTCACTTTGTCTCTTACCCTCAGGGGAAAATAGAATACATCATCGGAGGGAAGGCGGTCGGTGGACAATGTAACCTCTCCATCGATCCAACCGGGTTTCTCAGCCAATAGATCAAAGAATACCTTTCCATCCTGACCGGACTTCAGATCGATCGATTTCTGGTCGACTTTCGTGCCAGAGAGGTTGATCTGAACAAGCGTGGTACGGTCTTGATCGGAGAGATTCGATACGGTAACCACCAGACGGGTGGGAACGCCTGCCACCATCTCGCGTTCTGCCAGGCTGACATGTTTGATACAGAAATTAGCATCCCTGCTGGGGCCACCCATTCTGAGGAAGATGACGTCCGCGTCGGAGATGATCCCGAGCTTGGTCAGGTCAAGGCGCTCCCAATCATTTCGCGCCATATCACTCAGGATCAAGATTTGCTTAGGAATTCTTAAGTTCTTCAGCTGTTGATAGGCTGAGGTGAAGGCAGAGGCCGTGTTGCCTCGGCCGAAAGAGAGGGGGATCGCTTCCAATTCTCTGAGAGCTTCTTCCGGTTTCATCCACCGAGACCCTTGACCCCTCTGAACGCTTACCGTTGGAATGAGGGTAACCTGGCCCCCGAAGCCCACCAGGGCCTCCTTTGCTGCCCTTTTTGCAACATCGTATCGCTGCCCCCTATCTTCGCGAAAGCCCATGCTGAGGGAGTTGTCGAGGATCAACACCTTAGCACCACCTCTCAGGAGGGCAGCAAACCCGGGGCGCACGAGAATAGGCCTCGCCATCATGAACGCAATGGTGGCGACTGCAAGAATTCTGAGGGCTAGAAGGAGAAGGTGTTTTAGCCGTTGGGGCCTTGCAGTGATTCGCTGGGATTGGAGGAGGAGACGAACAGCAGAGAATTTTCTTACAACGACTTTTTTCTGTGTGATCCGATGAATGAGGATGGGTAGGATCGCTGCAGCGAGCCCAAAAAGAAACAAGGGATTGAAAAAGGTGAGACTCATCTTTGATTACCGTGCCCTGAACTTCTGCCTCCATGTGAGGTACCTCACCAGAGCGCGATCCAGACCGACCGAGGTATCGAATAAGGCGTAGTCGATGTGATGAGAGAAACAGGCTTGTCGATATCCGTCCATAAGGGACCGGAGGGTCTCGAGATAGGCCGATCGGATGGCCTGAGGATCTGCAAGGAGTCTCAGGTCCTCCTCCATATCCTGAAACAGGGAAGGCTCCTTAAAGGGAAATTGCAACTCCTCTCGGTCCAGAAGGTGAAAGACGATGACCTCACTCCCCCTGGAACGGAGCTGTTTCAGGCCTTTTACGACCTCTTCGGGTTTATCGAGAAGATCCGAGATCAGAATGATCAATCCCCGTCTTTTCAGAGAGGCAGCAAGGTCCTGGAGGACGGAGGCAGACGAGGTTTCTCCCTGCGGCCTTGTATCTTCCAGCGCTTTCAAAATGGCGAAGAGATGGTCGTGAGCCGCTTTGGGAGGGATCATCGTTCCAATTTTGTTGGAGAAGGTGATCAAGCCGACGGCGTCCTGCCGCTTCACCATGAGATATGCCAAAGAGGCGGCCAATGTCGAACCATAATCGAACTTGCTTACCCCGTCGGAGGCGTAGGTCATGGAAGAGCTGGAATCCATGACGAGGTAAGCCCTCAGATTCGTGGTTTTACGATATTCCTTGATGAAATAGCGATCAGACTTGGCATAGGTCTTCCAGTCTATATGACGCGTGTCGTCGCCTTGAGCGTATCCCCGGTGTTCCTCGAATTCGGAGCTCAGCCCTTTCGCCTGGGAGGCATGGATTCCCACCATCACGCCATCTACCACGACCCGCGCCCTCAGGGAGAGGTTCTTCACTCCGGCCAAGACCTTTGGGTCGAAATAGTTCAAGGCTTCACCTCTTGGAGGAGTCGGTCGATGATATCGAGCGAGGAGATCCCTTCTGCCTGGGCTTTGAAGTTGGTGATGATTCGATGCCTCAAAATCGAAGGCACCACGGCTTTTACGTCCTCCGTTGAAGCGACATATCGCCCATCCATCACGGCCCTTGCCTTCGCCGTAAGGATGAGAAACTGCGAAGCCCGGGGGCCGGCTCCCCACTCCGTCCACTCTTTGATGAAGGGAAGTGCCTCGGCTTCTTTGGGGCGTGAGGAGCGTACCAACCTCACCGCATACCCGATGACATGAGAGGAGGCAGGCACCCTTCTCACGAGATCTTGCATCTCCAGGATCTTATCGGCATGGATGAGCTTATTGAGCACGGGTTGGTACGAGCTCGTCGTCGAGGCGACGACCTCCATCTCTTGCTCGAAGGTCGGATAGCTGATGTCGATATTAAACATAAACCTGTCGAGCTGAGCCTCGGGCAAAGGATACGTCCCCTCCTGTTCGATGGGGTTCTGCGTGGCCAGGACAAAGAAAGGAAGGGTGAGGTAATGGGTCACGCCCCCAGCCGTTACCTTGTTTTCCTGCATGGCCTGAAGCAACGCGGCCTGCGTCTTTGGAGGTGTCCTATTGATTTCATCCGCCAGAAGAATATTCGTAAAAATAGGGCCTCTGATAAAGCGGAACGTGCGTTGCTTGCTGCTTACCTCCTCCTCGAGGACGTCGGTTCCCGTGATGTCAGAAGGCATCAGGTCGGGCGTGAACTGGACACGGTTGAAATCAAGTTCCATGATGCCAGCCAGGGTTGAGATCAACAGGGTTTTGGCCAGGCCTGGAACGCCCACGAGCAGGCAATGACCTCGACAGAAAAGGGCGATTAAGATCTCTTCGATCACCTTGTCCTGACCAACGATGACTTTCTTGATCTCCGAAATGATCTCCGCCTTTTTCCTCCCCATCTCCTCCACCTGGGCAAGGTCTACATCCGATAATTGAAACTCTTTGGCAGCTTCCATCGATTTCCTCATCATCTTAGCTTGTGGGCAATGTTCCTCTCTTTTGCGGACCCAACGGTGTCTCCGAGCATGGCGTAAACATTGGCCAACCCGACATGGATCTCGGGGTTGAAAGGATTAATTTGAATGGACTCCTCAAAAGCCTCTTTGGCCTGCGTGAAATCTTTCATTTTCAAATAGACCTGACCGAGTAGGGTGTAAGCCGTGGGATGGTCGGGAGCTAACGTGAGACTTCGTTTTAACATATCCAATGCCTCTTCATCGCGGCCCAGGTCGATGAGGGCGGAGGAGAGCCTGTTCATAACGGGAACGGAATCCCGGGTCTCTGCTAGAGCTCTCCGGTATTCAAGGACAGCAGCACCCGTGCGTCCTCTCTCTTTCAGTTTGTCACCGAGATGGGCCCGGTTCCTGGCCACCAGGGACTTGATCTCTTCCAGATCCATCCGTTCCTCGCCGGCCTTTCCCTCCTTGACCTTGTAGCGATGGATTTTCGCGCTAGCCATGGGTTTAAGCTCTTTGGAGGCAAGATATTCCGCCCATTTTTCCTCGAATGCAGAAAACTCAAGCCCCATCCCTTCCTTGATGGATTCGCCTGCCTCCTTCGTCTTGGTCTGGGCCATCAGGTCCATGATCTTTTTGAGGCCTTCATGGCCAACGCTGTTACTGATGAACTCGATGGCAGAGGCAGCCTGGGCGTAGGCAAGCTGGACCTCTTCGGGTGTTTCGAGATGGATCAAGGAGGGCTCCATTTGTGCGAACCCGATCAGTTTCTTATCCGCCTGCGCCTGAGCCAGAAGCGTCTGGTAGAGAGGCGAAAGGTAAGCAGGACCATTTCGCCATCGAGTCTCCTCATACTTCGAAAGCCCTTCGTGGAACCAGATGGGAGCTTTGTTCGACGTCAGTTTCACAATGAGATAGTGCATGTACTCATGACTGATCGCGTCAAGCCAGCGGTAGCCGTGTACGAGAGTCCTGGGAGAGAGGAACTGCAACTTGTTGAATTTGGTCAGACCCACCGCCCCGGTCACTTCGATGTCCCTGACGGAGAGCGTGGAGGCAAGGTAAAAGGCCCTTGTGTCGGGAAAGAGCTCAACCCTCACCTTTTCCTTGGGTCTAAAGCCGTAATGTTCCGCCATGACCTTGTATGTTTTTTCCAGGGCATCGGTCAGATAATCGACCAGAACTCCATCCTGTTTGTCGTCCAGGCTGATGATGAAATGGGGTGTTTCGTGTCGTTTGTAGGGCGCCAGGACATTGATTGTTTCCTGAATGAACAGGGCGAACCCCCTCCGTTTCTCATCCTCTCCCCCCACCTCCATGGATCGTTTCATCAGTTTGAGGGATTCCTGGTAATCGCCCCGGTGAAAAGCAATATGGGATGCCATCTCCAGAAGGTCTGGATCCTGAGGTTGCTTCGCAAGAGCCTCCTGGACCTCAGGCCAGACCTCTTCCACATCCCAGCTTTCAAGCCTCGCCTTTAGTGACTGAACCGTCTCTGATGAAGTCGTTGCGGACACACGCTGGACGAGAAGAGAGAGCTGCAAAACCAGAAGGGCTGTGAGGAAGAATGTGAGTTTTTTCATTCAGTCAAACCTCTAAAATATCTCTCCACCTCTCTACGGTATTGGGAGGGAACATCTTCTTTCAGGGCTTCCATGACCTTCTCTCTCAAGATCTGGGGGGCTTTGTAGGCATCCTTGGAGGGGGGCTCGAATTCCTCCCTGTCAATACCTGTATAGCCCTGTTCCCGTGGCCTCCTCACTTCAGGCTGGGGCAAGGTGGGCATGGGACCCCAAGGTCCGTAATACCATCCAGCTCTTGGATCATAACCCCAGGGATATCCAAAAAGGTTTGCCTGCATGCCCATGGCCATCTGCTGGGCCATTTGCTGGGCCATCTGCTGCATGGCCTGTTGTGATCGGGTCAAGCTCTGTATCGCCTCCTGTTCTGGAGGAATGGCACCAGAAGCATCCTCTCCCTGCAATTTTCCGGACGCTCTACCCATCGAACCCGCCCCATCCTTGAGGTCGTTGATGATTTCCGTGTCCATGCCCGGGAAGAGCTGTGAGAGCATCTCCAGTGTCTCTCCCAGATCCTTGGTCCTTTCCTGGAGCTTTCCCTGACGGGAGGAGAGGTCGGGGAACTCCTCCCTCGTGTCTGGAGTCATGACCTCACTTTGATCGGGGGTCATCTCCTTCGTCATTCTCATCAGTTCGTCGACGAGCTTCCGAACATCCGGCCTCCCCGCAAACTCCTTCTGCAGGCTTTTGGCGAGCTGTGAGAGCCCTTCGATCCGTCTCTCTTCAAGAAGTCTTTCCATTTCGAAAATGGAATCCCCCTCCTCAGAAGGGAGCAGGCGACGTAGCTGCTCCATGGTCTCTTGGAGACGGGACATCATTCCATTGAGCCTCTTTTCGGTTTCCCCTTCGATCAAGCTCTTCAATTCTCGATCGACCGAATCCGTGTCGGATAGAATCTCTTTCTGCTCTGCCAGTATTTTTTCCAGCTCACTGGCTTGACGAGACATCTCCGACTGAAGTCGGTCGAAGGAGCCCGTTCTTGCCTGAGCCCCGGCCCTGGCCATGGCAGCCATCATCTCCGAGAGGCTTTGGAGTAGCTTCTGGGCGGCTTCAAGGGCCCCTGTCAGATCTCCCGCCAGGAGCTTTTTCTGAATCTCCTCAAGGTCTTTAAACAGGTCATGGAAATCCAGCCCGCTGAGCTCGGGGCTGTTGATGAACTCGTCGGGAAGCTGGGTGGCCATCTTGCTCAAGGCCTCCATGACTTGAGAGATAAGGTCTTTCAACTTTTCCAGCTCTTTGGACAAGGCCTCAAGGGCCTCCGGGGTTAGAGGCCCCTTGTGGTCACGCAGGGCATCGATGAGTCGTCTCTGCCGATTTCTGATCTCACGAGCTAGGGCCTCCACCTCATGCATCCTCGTTTTCTTGACGAGATCCTCGGCAAGAAGGGTTAATCGCTCCATCTCCTGGGTGATCGCCTCCTTGGGGAGTTCATCGATTCTTCTGTTCAGTGTGGCCAGATTCCGTTTCAGGGATTCCAGGTCGAACCGCTCAATCTTTTCCGTACCCATCCGCTCAAGATGCTTCTCGACCTTTTCCATAATGCTGGCGATTTCATCGGACAGTGCCTTTCGGTCTTTGATGTCTTCCAACTGATCGGCCAAAAGATCCAGCAGGGCGTCTGCGATCGTCTGAGCTTGCTCCACCTCGCGGGCGACCCGATCCTTCTCATCCCTCACATGCAAGGTGAACGTCCTGGAATAACCTGCCTTAGGCCCGGAGACCGAATCGTTGTCCCAAACCTCAAGGCGATAGGCCACCCGATCTCCAGGGGTTAACGTCAGGCCTGCCAGATCCCACTTGAAGAGTTCCGGCCCTGCTGAACGGCTGTCTTTGAGACTCTTCAGGGTGATGGACCGCTCCCTTCCACCCATCTGATAGATCAGCCTGATCGCCGTCACCCCGAAATCATCTCGTGCGGCATAGATGACGGGGAAAACCTCATTCCCCGAGACCTCGAGATCTTCTGTGGGGCTGATGATCTCCCCTTCAGGGTATTTGTCAGGAATCAGATGAATTCTGTACTGGACGGGGTTAGGATTCTCGAATCCGAGTTCATCTCTGATCGATAGGGAATAGGTACCCGGATAAAAAACGAGGAGGTTTCCTTTTACCTGGTCTCCTTCGACTTTGAGGAGGATCTGGTCCTTTTGATTCAGGATCACCTTTCCTTCCTTGACCACTTTTGTCGCCCGCGCTTCCAGATTGACGACCGTTCCTTTTATTGCTTCGATGTGACCCTCCTCTTTGACTTCCTTGGGAAGACGCGTGTAGGCAGGGGGGATCAGGGTGAGCTTCATCTTACCTATGTCAGGCGCATCCACGACCCTGACGTCGTAAGTGGGAGAATTGGCCCGGTTGCTAAAGGCCTGATATCGGAAGGAACTCTGAGCCGAGGCGATCCGGTGGGTGAAATTACCGTTTCCTTCGGACTCCATATCGAGGAGGATCACGTCGCCTTTCTCTGGCCAAAGTCTGAGCGAGAGGCGATCCGGAACATATCCTGTTGCTTTTGCCTTGACCATTACCGGGGTTCCTCGCAACACGATGGAGGGGGCAGGTTCCACGGATATGAACGTTTCTCGTGCGGGAAGGGCAGAAAAAGGATTGAGGATGAAAGCCAGTGAGCGGTTAAGGAACTGAGCGTCCAAGGCGAGGACCACCGTGAAAGCGAAGAAAAGGGGTAGGAGGAGTCTTACCTGTGGCAACGCCCTCCTGAAATTCACAACCTGTTTTGGATGGATTTCCGAAACCCCATCGGCTGTCTTTTGCAGGTGGGCTGTGACCAACCCCTCTGAGATCTGATCGGATCCCGAGGGTCTGTTGATTTGATGAAAGAGAAGCAGGGAGTTGGTCACATCATCCTTTAGCCGAGGGAACTTCTCCTCCAATCCTCTGGCGACACGTTGCATGGATAGCCTGGAGGCGGTTCTCCAGAGTCCCAGCAAAAAGACCAAGACCAGAGAGATCAAGGCCAGGAGGTAATAGACGAAGGGGAGGTAAGGAAATACCTCCATCGCTTCTTGAACGAAGAGGGTTCCCAAGAGGATGATGAGAAAAACGGAGGCCAGTCGGAGAAGGGATTCAAGGGCGATGAGGAGCCTTAAGCGAAAGGCGATGCCCTTGAGAACCCTTTTAAGGCGGTGATAGTAAGAATCCAAACCCGTGTTGGGCACCAATTCCCGACTCCAAGTTCATAAGAATTCCCTTTTCAGAAGGGGATGAACCGCAATAAATTGTTTGTGTATGCCAGCGGTAGATATCCGCAAAGTTCAAGTAAAATATAGCCAATCACATAGCTGGCTGTCAACAGTTCAAATGTATCTCGTATCAACGATAATTTAGGGGGTATCCTCTATTTCCCCTGTCAAGCATAAATTATTCCTGCTTATTTTCAATAAGTTATACGTCTCCTTGACATCAATATTACAGGCCTGAGGTCCTTCACCCCCTATGGACCTCGACAGAGACCCGAGATAGCCATACAGAAGTTCACCCGCCTCATCGAGGGAAGTAAGAGGGTCCCATGTATGGGGATGGCCAATCCATGAGGGATTATACGTACATCGACGATATCATCGATGGAACCCTGGAGGCGATCTCGCGAAGTAAGGGATACGAGATCTATAATCTGCGGGATTTGAGCAACAAGCTCAACTTTGATCAGTTGGAATTAATAGGCCGGGTTGACATCGCCCTGGCCCCTATCGGGGGTAGATTCACCATGGATGCGGCTACCGCCGTGGAGGTGGTAAAGCAGCTAAAACCCAAGATAGCCATTCCTATGCATTACTGGAATAACGTGGGCGCACTGGACACCTTTATTGGTGGGCCGCTCAAGGCCCGGTTTTTCCCTTTCAGCTCCTTCACCGTAAGCAAAGAGAGCCTGCCGGCCACAACAACTATCTCTGTCCTCAAGAGTCCAGGTCGGTGGATCCAGGAGTGAAAGATTTTCTCGTGGGAACTTAGGTGCTGAGGGATGTACTCTACACCTCCTTTTTTGTTTATTTCAAGAGAAGCTGGACTACCTCTCCAGGGCCTTCTTGACATACCTGAGGACCTCCCTTCTCACCATCCTTTTATACCTTTCGAGCTCCTCGGGATCCTTTATCTTGAGATAGAAATGGGTTGTACCACCGCTTGATTCCTCTTCCACCAGTTCCTTCTCATCGCATAACCACATGGCGCAGAGCTCAATGGAACGGTCTTTGATCTTGAAGCTCAGGCGACGGCCACTCCCTTCAAGGAACCACTCCAATCCCAGTCTATCGATGAATGTTCCCACCCCCCTCTTGACGCGTTCCCTCACCTTGACGTCGATGACCTTATTCGTTGATCCCGGGGGTGATTTCATAATCCTGTCATTTGATTCGGTGTTTCATTCGCGCATGGGTGGAGAGGACATTGAAGGGAGAGAAAACGGGTACGGGGTTTTCCCATGGCTTTTTCAATTCCCCATAGGTATCGAAGACCAGCGCCTTGCTGGTTTGAAACTTGAAAATCTTAAAGAGGTTGGTGATTGCCGCCCTCGTGAAATTGAGGCGGTTGAAATAGAGCTGGACCAGTTTTGTCATTACTTCAAACCCTATGAGGGGGTCCCGCCTGAGGATTTCCTGGAATGCGGCGATATATGAGATGAAATCCCTGAAACCGTGGAAAAGGAAGCTCTGAGCGTGAATTCATCACGTAGCTGAATTAGAACCCGCACCGCCCTAAACGCACCACCGCAGAACCGCAACTCCAGAGATCTTCCTTTAAGGAATTTCGACCTCTTTCAGGAATTCACTGATGAGCCTCAGGTTCATCTCATAGGCTTTTTGAGCCTCCTTCAATTGGAGGTTCTCCACGGGGAGTTTCCGCCGTTTCTTTTCCAGCCGGAAAACCTCACCGTTCAAGAATTCAATGACGTCCACCATCAATTCCGCCATGGATTTGGCGGTTTTTCTGGCTTTGTCGTAGGTTTCTTTGTCCATATATCCCTTATTTCCGAGGTAGAAGCGGTCGAAGATCCCCCTTATCCCCTCCAGCTCTTCCTTCTTGAGCGTCTTCTTCCCTGATGCAATCCATTTTTTCGCCTTTTCAACGAGCTTATCCGGATCCATATCACCACCATCCTTTTACAATCTGCCGGTTATTCTTTAAATAAGCGTTGGGCAACGATCTCCCGCTGGGCTTCATTACTCCACCCGAATATCTGAATCACCTTGGCATCACGCATCATCCTTTCCACGGGATAATCCTTGATATAACCGTATCCGCCGAGCATCTGGACTGCGTCGGTGGTCACCTTCATGGCCACGTCCGAGGCGTAATATTTCGCCATGGCCGAATACATTTCCCAGTTTTCCGCCTTCTCCCCGACCATACCTGCGACTTTATAAACCAACGAGCGGGCAGCCTCGGTCTGGGTTGCCATGTCGGCGATCATGAATCGGAGGCCTTGAAACTGGGAAATGGATTTCCCGAATTGGCTTCGGTCGAGGGCGTACTGGGCCGCGTAATCGATGGCTCCCTGGGCGATCCCAACTGCCTGGGCGCCGATGGCGGGCCGAATTGTGTTGAGGACATCCATGGCAATTGACCATCCCTTCCCCTGGGTTCCCAAGAGGTTTTCCTTGGGAATCTCACAATCGCCGAAAATGAGGTCCGCCGTTGGAATCCCGCACATTCCCAGTTTTCCCGGATTCTCCTTGAAGCTGAGCCCCGGAGTGTCTTTATCTATGAGAAAAGCCAAAATTGCCTCGGGCCCCTTGCCAGGGTCCGAGGTGGCGAAGACCGTATAGAAGTCCGCAACCCCTCCATGGGGGATGAAAAACTTCTTCCCGTTGACAACGAAAGTGTCTCCCTTATCCTCGAAGGCGGTCTTTATGGAGTTCGCATCGTGGCCATACTGCGGTTCGGTTAGGGCGAAAGCGGCCAGGCTGTTTTTCTCGGCAATGCCGGTGAAATACTTTTCTTTTTGCTCCTTGCTTCCCCCCAGTAACAGGGGCAGGGTACCCATGGCCTGAATGACGACAATCCACGAGCAGGCACCCGAGACCTTGGCGATCTCTTCAGCGACATGGCAGAGGGAGGGGATGTCCCCTTCCATGCCGCCGTAGTCCTCGGGCAACATGATCCCCAGGAGGCCTTGAGCGCCCATGCCTCCGACGATATCGGTTGGGAATTCAGCCTCCTGGTCTATTTTTTCCGCCATCGGAGCGATGACTTTCTCGGCGAGTTTCTTGGCTGCTCCCCTGAGCATCTCCCTCTCTTGTTCGATTTCGCTCATAACATGATCTCCCCTCCGCGAAGATGAAAAAAGGTAATTTCATTTTATACTACAATAAGGCGGAATTTGCAAAGAATACTTCGGGGAATTTTGCAACTGGTTTCCTGTGCTATCATCGCTGGTACCGGCAGCACTGCAATTCTGAAGGGCTATGTCAAGGGCAGTGCAGTCAGGGAACAGGCCAGTAGGGCTGAGATGTACCGGAAAGCCGCCGCTGATGCATCCAAAGGCGTTGATGTGAAGGATCGGCTGGATGAGTTGGAAAACGCGGATAAAGTGACGATGCGCCGCTGGGGACCCAGGTAAATCCGGTTTTTTCTTGTTAACACTGTTCTACTCTGATACCATAGGTTGATGAAGTGGTTTAACCAAAAGACTTTATTACCTCTGCTCGTCCTTCTTTTCTTGATCCCAGCGTTTTTCGTTGGTGCTCAATTCAAATACCCTAAGACAATCTATGTTCTCCAAGAGCGTTACGGAGACGAAATCCACGCTGTTCATAAATATCTGGCCTATGCCCAGCAGGGACTTTCTGAGGACTATCCCAATATTGCGTATCTTTTCGTTGGATTGTCAGCCTCTGAATCGGTCCACGCCCGTAATTTCAAAAAGCTCTTATCCGATTTAGGTGTGGAAGTAAAAGAGATCCCAAAACCAGATTTTAAGGCCTCCAGCACAAAGGAGAATCTCAGACACGCCACCACGGTGGAGATCGAAGAGATCGATCGGGAATATCCCCGACTCATTGAGTATATCGGACCGGAGAAGCATGAGGCTGCTATTCGGAATATCAGATATGCATGGCAAGCAGAGGAGCAACACCGGGACCTCCTCAAGAAGGTTCTATCGGGCACGGGAATATTTTTCGGAGTGCTTGCTAAAAGAATTGAAAAGACCGATGTTCAGTTTTTCGTGTGCCAGAAATGTGGCTCAATACTCACGGAGCTTCCAGAGGATATGTGCCCTATCTGTAAGGGCCCGGTCGCAGGCTATAAGGAGGTAGAAAGGATCAGGTAAGCGCTTCCCAAATGGTGTTAGGGGACGTAGTTCCGTACATTCCACTAAGCGATTAGTTCCTTTACCCGCCATCCTTTTTCCCGGAATACACGCTCTCCCCTCTCCACACCTCGAAGAATGCTCTGTTTGGAGACCCCCAGTGCACGGGATACCTCGGTAAGAGACATCCCGTATTCACGAACCGCTACGTAGCT
>JBGVTJ010000365.1:0-7640 GCA_041862515.1 Thermodesulfobacteriota bacterium
ACCGGTTCCGAGAGGCTTTCCGTTTTGTTCCGGAGGCATTTGCCTTGGGTGAAGCTAGCGACATCCCTGGTTTTTTTCATCCTGGCTGGCGCATTGGCCTTAAGCCTTCTCTGAGTATTCTGTTGGCGCGAGATTATGGATAGTGGGGACGAGCAAAACCCGGGTACGAAGTATGGGCCCCCAAGCTTATCTGCCGTAAACCGGACCAGGAAGACCCGGGTCTATCGGACGGTGCACGAAATTCTCCGAAATTGAGCAAGGCTTGCAGGTATTCGCGATAGAATAGGGGGGGGCGTTCTCCCCTTTGTTTTTTCTCGGGGTCATATGGTATCTTTCTTAATGGGTTTATGAGGATTGCTGGATTGATTCGCTTCGGTCGAAGACTAAAAACGTTGGAGAAATACTTTGTCAAGGAAATTCAAAGCAGATATACCGTCGCTCGAACCAACCCCACCTGAGGTATTCTTCGGACGCAGAAAGTTCCTAACTGCTATGGCAACGGGGATTCTTGGGGCTCCAGCCGTCTTCTCCGGTGTCTACGCCAATGAGGGTAAAGGTAGTCCGCTGTCCGAGCCGTTGAAAAGACCGGCCGTCTTTCCCGCAAGACGCACCACGGAATACCAATTGCCATCCGGCCTGAAGAGAGACCTCACACCCAGAAAAGTCGCGGCAAGTTACAACAATTTCTACGAGTTTCTGCCCGGCCATGGTGGACCAGTTTGGAAATATGTGGACAATTTCGATGTCGTTCCCTGGAGAATTGAGATCACAGGTGATTGCAACAATCCGATGACTATTGACCTAGACGACCTTTTTAAATTCGAACATGAGGATCGACTCTACCATTTTCGTTGTGTGGAGCGGTGGGCCATGAACATCCCCTGGAGTGGTTTTTCTTTTAGCAAGCTCATCAAAAAGGCAGATCCGAAGAGTTCAGCCAAGTTTGTCCGGTTCCTGAGTGCCAATCGTCCGGACCAAATGCCTGGCTTGAAGAGTTCTCCCTCTTACCCCTGGCCTTACCATGAGAGCCTGAGGATGGACGAAGCAATGAACGAACTCACGATGGTAGTCACTGGGGTTTACGGTAAGTCCCTTTTGAAGCAGCACGGCGCTCCGGTCCGCATTGTCGTTCCATGGAAATATGGTTACAAGAGCCCGAAGTCCATCGTTAGAATTGAGTTTCTTTCCAATCAACCGAAAAACTTCTGGCAAATGCAGCCGCATGAATATGGTTTTCTATCCAATGTGAACCCGAATATCCCCCATCCACGTTGGAGTCAGGAGCAATCCTTCTGGCTTGGATCCTCCGGAGAATGGTTCCCCACCCCCATCTTCAATGGCTACGAGAGGTACGTTGCTCATCTCTACCCCGATGAACCTCGTACACCTCAGAAATCGTTACGTCCAGGTCAGATTGCACGTTAGGGCTGTCCGAAGTGCCCCCTTTTTTAATGAGGTTTTTGCGTCAAGCTTGAAGATAAGAACCGGATAAAGATGGTGACGGAGATTATTGGCAGGAAAGTCTGTCCGAGTTACCACCTCGGCAAAGGAAAGTATTCGCCCCTTGATCTTTGACAATGTGCTGGCCGATCAACGGCTAGCCCCTCGGCGGGTATTGCTATTGGACGATGAACTTGGGAATACAGAACGGGCGGGTTTTCGTGGACCCAATGCTCTCCTGTTCCGGGAAAAGGCTCAATTCTTGGACCGCCTGAAGGCCATATTGGACGGTCAGATTCTGGAGCGCTGAGATGGCACAAGAGACACTGTCGGCAGGGGTGATTGTGGTGCGGCGCGAAACGGACTCATGTCGTTACCTTTTACTGCGCGTTTATAACTATTGGGATTTTCCCAAAGGGATTGTGGAGCCTGGGGAAGATCCACTCCAGACGGGCCGGCGTGAAGTTGAGGAAGAAACCGGCCTGAAGGACCTGATATTTTCCTGGGGTTATGACTATCGGGAAACGCCCCCTTATGGTCCCGGCAAGGTGGCGCGCTACTACGTGGCTGAAACCCGGCAGATCCAGGTGGTCCTGCCGGTTAGCCCGGAACTGGGGCGGCCGGAGCACCATGAGTTCCGTTGGGTGAACTACGAAGAGGCCCGCCGGCTCCTTTCGCCCCGGGTAATACCCATCTTGGAGTGGGCTCACGGCCTTATCAGGGAAGAGGGAGCACCGGGTACACCACAATCTCGGTGATCATGCCCCTTGCCGTCCAAGGGCTCGAACTCACAGTACCCCATGAACTCGTTGCCAGCGGATTAAAGTTCCTTCCCAGCTTCCTGCCAGGGGTTACGTTCAGGTGGCTTTGAGTGAGACCCCATCTTTTTCATGGTCTAGAAGCCACTGCTTGCGCCAGAGTTCCCCGCCATAGCCAACAAGGTCGCCCTTTATCCCGATCACCCTGTGGCAAGGGATGATAATCGAAATAGGATTTCTCCCGTTAGCCATGCCTACTGCCCGAACAGCTTGACTGTTTCCAACGGCTGTGGCGATATCCTTATAGGACCGGGTCTCCCCATAGGGGATCCGAAGAAGCTGACGCCACACCCTCTTCTGAAAGGCTGTACCCCGAAGCTCCAGCTTCAAGTCAAAGATCTTTCTCTTCCCCGTAAAATACTCGTCGAGCTGAGATCGACACACGAGAAGCATCTCCGGACCAGAATCGTCAATGCTGGCGATCTCGGTTTTGCAAAACTTCACCTCCAAGACCGCAGAAGCCAGCCCCAAAATCCTCAACGGTCCTAAGGGTGAGAGATAGCCAATCTCAAAAGTCTTTTCCCCTCGAGGCTCTCCAGGGTTTTGGGAATCCTTTCTTCCATGATACAATGCTTCCATAGAGATATCACCTCCCAGATGGGCTGCTTTTACCTGCCCGAGCAAGCTCCTCCAGTATCTTTTCCATTCTGTCGAGTGCCTCCCCATATTCTCCCCAGTCCCCCGCCTTCAGGTATTTCTGAGCCGCCTTGTATTGATCCAGGGCGGAAACAGCCAGATCCTGGATCGATTTCTTCTCTCCCTCCTCCCCTGGCATGGCCTCTCTTGGAATCTCCATTTCCTTAAAGATTGCGGCCAGTGCGCTCACCAGATCCTCTTTCATGACCACCTCGTTTCCATAGGCCACAATCACCCGCTTCAACTCAGGAAGGGCAATGCTCCGTGTGGGCTGTTCCGATCCGCGCATTGAGGGTCGTGCCATCTTTCCAGGGGGTGTAACCTCGGGTTTTAATTCCTGGCTGGCCTGCAGGTAGACGGGCTCCACGTAGAGGAAGGACTGCTCGATAGGGATTGCCATGAGGTTCCCCCGAATAACTCGTGATCCCTTCTGTCCCCAGAGGGTCAATTCACGGGAAATTTCAGTCTGTTGATCTACCCGGGCCTCCACCTGCATGGGGCCGAAGATAAGTTTATCCTTCGGTAGTTTGTAAACCAAGAGATCCCCATAGTTGGGCATATCGCTTCGTGCCGCAAGCCAGGCAATCATGTTGGACTTCTTGGAAGGAGTAAAGGGAAGCATCAGGAGAAATTCCTCACGCTCCTCGCCGGGCCGCTTGATGATAATGTAATACGGTTCCATCTTTTGCTGGGTATCGGCGTACACTTCATTGGGAATCTCCCAGAGATCCTCCTGGTTGTAAAAAACCTGCACGTCGTTCATATGGTATGATCGGTACATGGCCACCTGAATGTCAAACAGATCTCTCGGGTAGCGAATATGAGATTTTAGTGACTCGGGCATTTCATCGATGGATCGGAAAAGGTGGGGAAATATCTCCATGTAACTCTGAATGATCGGGTCGGCCTCATCTATAACATAGAAGTTAACCTTGCCCGTGTAGGCATTGACGACAGCTTTGACCGTGTTCCGTATGTAGTTGATTTGCAAACGGAATTTTTCCGACATCCTGGAGGAATAGGGATACATGGATGTTGTGGTGTAGCCGTCTAGGATCCAGAAAAGATTGCCGTCAGCAATGACCAGATAAGGGTCCCGGTCGAACTGGAGAAAGGGGGCAATCTTTCTGACGCGTTTGTCGATGACCCGATGAAACATGATCCGGCTTTGTGGTGTGAGATAACCGGTAAAGAGAATATCCGAACTCTTGAAAGTGACCGCAAAGAGAAGCCTTCTCAGGAAAGAATTGACGGGAACCCCTCCTGCTCCCTGATAGGTCGCATAGACATTGCTGTCACCCTTGGGGTAGTCAAACTCTTTTTCCTCGGTCCGGACAATGACATAATTGCGTGTCTTCTCTCCGTAATAGATCTCGGGTCGCTTTACCCCAATGCCTCGGGTCACAGGGGGGAGATCCTTGACCAGTAAGTTTGGGAGCCCCTCCTGGGTGACCTGATTGACGGGATTGAGAGCCAGTCCATAGCCATGAGTATACACGAGGTGCCTGTTGACCCATGTTCTCGCCTGAGGAGATAATTGATCCACGGAGATTTCACGGGCCGAGAGGGTCACCTGCCGGTACTGACCGTCTAGAAGATAGCGGTCCACGTCGACACCTGAAAAATCATAGTACAGCCGAATCGATTGGAGTTGCTGGTACGTTTCCTGCAATGGCCGTTCGTCCCAGATCCGAATGTTTTCGATGGTCAATCTGTTTTTCACAATGTCGGCCATGGTGAGATTCTCGTTGACGATGAAATCCTTCTCCCGAATTCTGTCGAGGTTATAAGCTCTTCGAGTATTTTCTATGTTATAGGCGATGTATCGCCTTTCCCTCTCGAGTTCATTTGGTTTCACGACGATCTTTTGGACAAAAGACGGAATGATGGAGCCAGCCACTACCATGGTTCCTAAGGTTATTGCCAGGCCAACCAGAAGGGCGCCCCTCCTTTGCCGGACCATGTTTGCTGCCAGGGAGATGGCAAAAACTGCAAGGACTACCATGAGAATCCTGTAAGCGACCCATTGCACGTGAATATCGGTATAGCTCGCTCCAAAAGCCGGCCCCTGGGTTGAGTACATAAGCTCGTAGATCTTCAGCCAGTATCCCCATATCAAAAGGGCAACGATGATCATTCCCACAATGGACAGGTGCTTCCATGCGGGCGAATCTACCCTCAGTTTGAAGGAGGAGAGCACCTCTCGACCTTGTGCCTGAGCGGGTATTCCCTCCATTTTGATGAGGTTGCCCCTGCTATATACCAGGAGGGCAACCACGCCAGAAAAAACGATAAAGCCCAAGATCCAGCTTTTCAGGAACAGGTAGAAAGGGAGGGAGAAAACATAAAATGCCACATCGCGGCCGAAGATGGGATCAGAGACCCCAAAAGATTTGGGGTGAAGATACCGTAGGATCATGCTCCACTTTGTTGAGGCAGCGCTGCCCATCATCAAGGCAGCAATGATGGCAACGGCTCCAATGGCCCAGGCCATCCCCTTTTCACTGATGGAAAGGCCTTCTACTGAAATCCCGCTCCCTTCCCCACTCATGGGATGGGCTTTTTTCACAGAGATTCGAGCAACATAATAATTGATTCCCACGACCAGGAGGAAAACGAGTGCGGCAGCCAGCCCAATCAGAATTTTTGAAATCACCATGGTGAGAAACACCGAGGAAAATTGTAGATTCTGGAACCACAGCCAAGCCGTATAGAGGTTCGAGGCCAAGATGCCTAGGCCAATGATGATGATTATGGCGAAAATACCCGCTCGGAACAGCCCTGCTCGTCCTTTCATTTTATCGTCTCCTTTCTAAAAGGCAACAACCCCGGGAAGTGACAAGAACCATGTTTGCCAACTGGGGAGAATGAGAAATACCTATCTCAGTGAATATCGAAGAACCGCATTGATGGAGTATATCCGGAACAGGCCAGAATGGCAACATGAAAACATGTGTTTCTCGTTAAAGGTATCAAGTTTTCCGAATATGGAGGAGGGAGGAGAGATCTTTGGGGAATGCCCATTCAGTCCCATCTACAGTTATCCAGCCATGGCAGACGTTAGGAGGTCCGGTCTTCATAGATACGCAAACGCGATGGCCCGCATCAGTCTTTTTTTCTATTCCCGGTAAGTGAGAGCCCGAATTAGCCCCATGGTCATGCCGGAGTTATTGGTAGTCGCACAATCGCTTACGGATATTACCTCCTCAATCCCGTGGTCTACAATAAACTGATTGACTTTCTCGTCCAACTCCGTTAGTTCGTTTATAGTTTGAAATATCTTCAACTCAGTGGTGAAGGTTCTTACTTTGACCATTCCTTTTACCTCTGTAGAACGCATGTGATGATCCATTTTGATTCTACCATGATGCTTGGCTTCCATTCAATGAATGACACTCAGAGATAAGCACGAGCCCATCTGTACTCTCTATCGCCATGCTTTCCCGTTTGACTCACTAGCCTCTTCCTGCTAAACTCCGCATTATCAAAAACGCGTTTTGACCATGCATGATCGTCGGACGTTTTTGAAGACCGGGATGCTGCTGCTTACGGGGTGTTCCCTCCCTCGGTCGAGGGGGAAATCTGGGGTCTTGAGGCCCAAGCCGCATTTTTCAGATACCACTGAGCTCGTGGCGCTGAAAGCCCTTGAGCGGGGAGCGAGTGACGACGCGATCATAGCAGCTTTCCGAAAGGTAGCGGAAGCGGCGACGGATTTCTCTTGGCTTTCACGAGGTGATACGGTCTTAATCAAGCCAGCCTCCAACTCGCCCAAACGGTACCCTGCCACGACTTCACCCATTTCGATCCGAGCGATGGTGGGCCTTTTGAGGGAGAGGGGTGCAGGGCACGTGATCGTGGCCGACAAGCCGGGCGTACAGTACGTGTACCAGGATAAAAAATACCAACGCGGCTCGAGCCGTGAGATCATGACCATAAATGGTTTGCACCAGGCTGCCCTGGAGTCTGGGGCGAAAGTCCATTACTTCGATGAGGCGGGCTACGATGCCTATTTCGGCGATCGGACGGAGCACACAAGTAACTGGAGAGGCGAGCTCGTCCTTCCGAATATCCTCAACCAGGTGGACCACGTGATACTGCTGCCGAGGGTGAGCCGTCACGTTCTGGCCGGGACGACTCTTGGGCTCAAGGCAGCAGTGGGTTGGCTCCGCGACGACAACCGTCTGGAACTCCATCGCGACGCGAAGAGTTTCTTCGAGAAGACCGCTGAGATCAATGATGCCAAGGTGCTCAGGCAAAAGCTCAGGCTGGTCTTGACCGTGGCCACTAAAATACAGACCACCTTCGGTCCGGACCGAGGCTTTGCGGCCGAACCCCATCCAGGCCTGATCTTCGGCTCCGACTCTCTCCTCGCTCACGATATGATCTCCCTGGGCTGGCTCTTGTGGAACCGTGAATATGCGACGCCCAAAGGCCAGATTGCGTGGCATCGGGATCCATACCTGAGCTTTCCAGGCACTTTTAACCGCCTGTTCGTTGGGTACATCTGGGGCGTGCGCCAGTTGTTAAAGTCCGAGACCTATGGAACCGTGCCCATCCGGTCCGTCCGCACCGACCCTGTGATCTCACGGGCTGCCACAATCTGGGGTGGGTTGCCGCGGCTCGAGCTGGAGGATCTGGGGGATGGTTTGGATGAAGGGATCAGGGCCTACATCATGGATAAGGCAACTTCATAAATATATCATCGAGAGGATCCTATCCAGGATACAGCGCTTGAGTATTCCATGC
>JBGVTJ010000366.1:0-31074 GCA_041862515.1 Thermodesulfobacteriota bacterium
TCAGGTTGGCCTCCTTATAGTATAGGATACCGAATATGTATCCCGAGTAGGTACGGAGGATGAGACCAAAAATCCTGCTGCCTCAAGTCGGACATGGAAGATCATATCATTTCTTCCATGGACTCCAGGGGGAAACCTTGTGGCCGTCGCGGGGGGGGGCTGGTTGGTCTACGAGTCCGCCCTTTTCAGAGCCCCAGAAAGTGAAACTAATGCTGGGGCCGCACTGGATGTGCTTAAGGGCGAGCCTCCTCGGCAGGGAAACCCGCTTTTAGCACTACCGAATGTGGTAGTGACACTACATGGAGCTGTGGCAGGGTGGTCGGAAGAGGTGCTCTACCGAGAGCTAAGGGAGGCCGCTACGGAGATAAAACTTGTCTTGGAGGGAAAGAACCGCGGGCATCCACTTAACCCAGAAGTGCTGTTTGGCAACTGATGGCAACTGGCCAAAACTGCTGGACAGTTTTGCCAGGGAGGGAACGTGAATTTTAAGGCGTACAGATGTGGCGTTTGTGCGCGGGAATTTGCCCCGGGCAAAATTCGATACAGGTGCAACTCGTGCAATGGTCCACTTCTGGTCACCTACGACTACGAAGGCTTGGCAAAGAAGGTCACTGTGAAAAGCCTCGCAGCAAGGCGACCAGGGCTTTGGAAGTACCGAGAGCTTTTGCCAGTAAGCCCTTCGACTGAGCCTGTAAGCTTAGGGGAAGGAGCTACACCGATGCATAAGGCAAAAACTCTCGCAAGCTCTCTCGACCTTCCGAATCTTTTTCTCAAGGATGAAGGGACGAATCCGACGGGATCCTTCAAAGACCGGGGTACCACCGTAGGGATGACCGTAGCTGTTGAACGCGGACTGCGTACTGTGGGGACCGTCTCCCATGGAAACATGGGTACCTCAGTGGCGGCCTATGCAGCCCGGGCAGGTCGAACGTGCTATATCCTCGCGCCTGTGGACATCATTAGCGTAAGATTATTGTATCTGAGTGCTTATGGTTCAAATGTTATACAGGTCGCAGGAAGGTATGATTCGATGTATGACGAATCTTTAAGGATAGCGAGGAAGCACGGTGTACTATTCATAAACTGCGACAATCCGTTTAGGATAGAAGGGCAAAAGACGCTGGCCTTCGAAATTGTCGAGGGACTGGGGTGGAATGTCCCTGATTGGGTTGTCGCACCCGCGAGTAGCGGAGGTATGGTCTCAGCCCTATACAAAGGCTTCCTTGAATTCAAACAACTCGGGATTGTTTCAGATATTCCTAGAATAGCGGTCGCACAGCCTGAAGACGCAAAACCAATAGTAAGCGCTTTTGAGAACGGCGCGGAGACAATCGAGCGGGTAAATCACGAGTATACTTCTATTGTTCGCTCTTTGGGGAATCCCTATCCACCGAGTGGAAATCGTGTTTTGAAGCTCTTGCGAGAGCTGGACGGAACGGCTATCGCGGTGCCTGATGAAGAGACCACTGCTGCTCAACGCGACCTCGCAAGAATGGAGGGGGTCTGTGCCGAACCGGCTGGCGCGATTGCGTTAGCAGGACTACGGAGGCTTATGGAACTCGGGAAGGCAAACAAGGATGAGAAAATCGTGCTGATTATTTCCGGATTCGGTTTCAGGGATCCAGGGGATGCCGATAAGCTTTTGGACGAGCCGGTGATGGTTGATATTAAAGACTTAGAGTCTTTGATCGCAGGTCGTTAAAGCAATGCTGATACGTAGAGAACTCTCATTAGGAGGTGCATATAAAGCCAACGGTGACGCATATTTCTTGCTCGTTTATACCCGGCGGTTATTGCAAGAAAATACTGCGTCAAAAATAATCCTAAAGGATTTTTCCGCTCTATTTCCACTCCACCCCGGCCCCTCCGCATTGATAGGGGGGAGGCTATATTAATGGTTAGAGCCCACTAATCCCCCTCTCCTCTGGAGGGAGGGTGAAGGGAAGATGTGCTACAGCGAGGAGGGAAGAAGGCGGTGCCCCTAATCGAGATAAAAGATCTCAAGGTGTATTTCCACACCGACGAGGGCGTGGTGCGGGCTGTGGACGGTGTTGACTTCAGCATCGAACCGGAGAAGACACTCGGGGTGGTTGGTGAGAGTGGGTGTGGGAAGTCGGTGACCGCCCTATCGATTATGGGTCTTATCCAGATGCCGCCCGGCAAGATTGAGGCCGGTGAAATCGTCTACCATCGGAACGGGAACGTCATAGACTTAACGAAGCTCGATCCCAAGGGGTCCGAGATGCGCTCGATCCGGGGGAACGAGATCGCCATGATCTTCCAGGAGCCCATGACCTCCTTGAACCCGGTGTACACTATCGGGACCCAGATCATGGAAGCGATCATCCTCCATCAGCGGCTGAACAAGAAGGAGGCGCGGAACAAAGCCATCGAGATGCTACGTGCCGCAGGGCTTCCCTCACCCAGGCAGCACATCGACGAGTACCCGCACCAGCTTTCGGGTGGGATGCGCCAGCGCGCCATGATCGCCATGGCCCTCTCCTGTAACCCCTCCCTTCTGATCGCCGACGAGCCGACGACTGCCCTCGACGTGACGATCCAGGCCCAGGTGTTGGGCCTGATGAACAACCTGCGCAACGAGTTTAGGACGGCCATCCTGTTCATCACGCACGACCTTGGGGTCATCGCTAAGATGGCCGACGACGTCGTCGTCATGTATCTCGGAAAGATCGTAGAGGGTGCGAGTGTGCGCAACATCTACCACGACCCCAAGCACCCGTACACCCAGGGTTTGATGGACTCCATCCCATCGCTCGCCTCCACGAGGAAGGAGCGCCTTGTCCCTATCAAAGGAATCGTCCCCGATCCGTTCGAGGTCCCGCAGGGGTGTGGGTTTGAGCCGCGGTGCCCCCATGCGATGGAGATCTGCAAGGTGCAGATCCCGCCGCTCAAGGAGTTGACCCCCGGTCACGTGACCGCTTGTTGGTTGTTCGAATGAGGGAGAGGTGGTAGAGCTTGTCTCTTGACTACATCCTGCTTGAGGTGAAGAACCTGAAGAAGTACTTTCCGGTGCGCAGGGGCGTCCTGAGACGTGTGGTGGCCCACGTCAAGGCGGTCGACGGTATCGACATGTGCATCAAAGAGGGGGAGACCCTTGGCTTGGTGGGTGAGAGCGGCTGTGGGAAGACCACGACCGGCCGGGCGATTCTTCGTCTGATCGAACCGACTGCAGGGGAAATCCTCTTCCGCAGTAAGAAGCTCGCCGGCCCGGGCGAGGAGTATAAAGAGGTGGCTATCACCTCCGCATCGCACAAGCTGCTCACTTCCCTCCGCCGTGATATGCAGATCATCTTCCAAGATCCCTATTCCTCCTTGAACCCGCGGATGACCGTGGGGGCGATCATAGGAGAGCCGCTGCTCGTACACGGAATAGCCAAGGGGAACGAACAGGAGGACCGCGTCCGCGAGGTGTTAGCCGCGGTTGGCATGAATCCAGATCACATGAAACGGTATCCGCATGAGTTCTCCGGGGGACAGCGCCAGCGCATCGCGATCGCCCGAGCCCTCGCTCTTGGCCCGCAGCTGATCGTGGCCGACGAACCGGTCTCTGCCCTCGACGTCTCCATCCAGGCGCAGGTGATAAATCTCCTCGGGGACCTGCAGCAGGAGTTCGGACTGACGTACCTGTTTATCGCCCATGACCTTTCTGTGGTCAAGCACATCAGCAATAGGGTGGCGGTAATGTACCTGGGGAAGATCGTGGAGCTGGTCAAGACCGAGGAGCTGTTCTCTCATCCAAAGCATCCCTACACCGAGGCCCTGATGTCAGCGGTTCCGGTTCCGGACCCGGACTATAACGTGCAGGAAATTATCCTCACGGGGGATGTTCCGAGCCCTGTGAACCCACCCTCCGGCTGCTACTTCCATCCGCGTTGCCGCTATGCTGAGGGGACCTGCAAGACCGAGGCCCCGGCCTATCGAGACCTGGGCCGCGAGCACTTTGTCACCTGCCACTTTGCCGACTCGCTCAACCTCCAGCCGATTCGGACGGGATGACCGGTGAGAGAAAATCGCTGTCCCACGCAGGAATAACGGGAACAAAATAAATCCCACCTACAATATTTTAGCAGAGGTCTTTTTGCCAAATTAGTTGAGAGGGTAACGTTTGGAAGCAAACCAGACCGGCCTATCAATGTTTTCCTTGCTTTCACCATATGAATATGGTAAGGGTATTCCACGTGGGAAAGGGAAGGGAATATCGGTTTTTGGGGGGTATCAGGAGAGGAATTGAGACGGGAATGGGCTTTGTTTCGGGGAATAGAAGAAATCCCTTGGTTTATGGATTTATGAAGACAATCGCCGCCGTCATCTTTCGCCTCTGCTACCGTCTTCGGGTTCAGGGCATCGAAAATATCCCCCACCACGGCCCTGCGGTTATCCTCCCCAAACACCAATATTGGACGGATATTCCCATCGTGAGTCTCGCTTTGAGGTCCCAGCTCAACTACGTAGCTAAGGCCGAGCTTTTCAGAACCCCCCGGGTTAAAACCTTCTTCTCGCTCTTGGGCGGGATCCCCGTGGATAGGGAGAAAACGGCCAAAACGACTGGCTCCTTCCGGTATCTTTTGGAACTGTTGAGGGGAAGAGAATACGTGGTGATCTTTCCGGAAGGGACATACTTCCCAGGCGAGGTTGGAAAGGGCAAGTCGAGGTTGATCCAATTGATCCTCTGGTGGCAAGTTCATCAAGGGACCGATAACACAGACACAATTGAGGATCATATCCCCTTTGTTCCTATGGGTATTCACTACGGAAGCAAAGGGCTGAGAAAGGTGGTCACCGTAAGGATAGGGAACCCAATCTTTGCCGTAGGTGAAGGCGAGGCGCCAAGGCTTACGAATCAAATCATGGAGAGCATAGCCCAGTTGAGCGGTCTCCCCCGGGAAGGGGCGCGAATGTGAGCGCGTCGGAATCTACATTCATATCAGGAGGAACGCATGAAATTGAAAATTGAAGGTATCTTTCCCCCTATTGCCACTCCCTTTGCTGATGGGAGGGTGGCCCACGATCGATTGAAGGAAAATGTGGACAGGTGGAACAAGACTCATCTTGCCGGCTATGCCGTCTTTGGTTCAAACGGCGAATCGGTCTACCTGGAACAGGAGGAGAAGCTTGCCCTCGTGGATACGGTGAAGCAAACCCTCCCCCAGGACAAACTGTTGATCGCCGGAACGGGATGTGAATCTACGCAGGCCACGGTGAGGTTGACCAACCTCGCCGCCGAGAGAGGGGCCGATGCAGCGCTGGTGGTTACTCCCCACTATTATAAGGGGAAAATGGATAATGAAGCCCTAAAAAAGCACTACCTGAGGATTGCGGACGAGTCAGACGTACCGATCTTGATTTATAACGTCCCCAAATTCACGGGAATCAGTGTTGTCCCAGAGCTCGTGGCATCCTTGGCGGAACACCCCAACATCATTGGAATTAAAGACTCTTCGGGGAATATTGCCCAGGTAGGAGAAATGATTGCCGTCACCCCTCCCCCTCCCGCTTTTCACGTCCTCGCTGGATCGGCTGGGCACCTCTTAACAGCCCTTGTCCTCGGGGCATCGGGAGGGATCCTTGCCTTGGCAAATGTGGCCCCAAATGAATGCTGTAGGATGTTCGATGATTTCCGCAGTGGAAGGCATGCCGAAGCAAGGGAGTTGCAGTTAAAACTCCTCGCCGCGAATAAGGCCGTCACAGCTCAATTCGGCGTGCCCGGGCTCAAGGCAGCCCTCGATATGGTTGGCTACTTTGGTGGCGATCCAAGACCACCCCTCCTTCCACTGGGAGAGGAGCAGAGAAATGAGTTGAGGGAGATCTTGAAGAGGGCGAACCTGATTTGATGTACCCCTCTCAAGAATAGGAGGAAACGATGCGGGAGAAGGATAGGGAGCTAGCCAGGCGGCGGAGGAGGAGGAGGAAACGGCTGAAGCTGAGGGTAAAACTGGAGGCAAAAGGCGCCTCCCCACGAGGAGCGGGGCAGGCCATAAAGGCCGAGGTCGAAAAGAAGCCTGTTGTAAAAAGGGAACCCAGGAAAAAGGCCGAGGCCATGGCGCCTAAAAAGACTGCGACAAAAGCGGCGCCAAAGGGACGAGAGGAAACTACAAAGAAGAAAGCGGCCGAGAAGGCTGAGGTCACGGCACAAAGAGAAACTGCAGCAAAATCTGCACCAAAGGCACGAAAGGGAACTCCGAAGAAAAAATCGGCCGAGAAGGCTGAGAAAGGGGAAAAGCCCGAATCGAAGTGATGATTCACCCTGCCTTAAGCTTCGATTGAGTTGCCGCAGCTCGATTAATTGTTGACTCTACCCTCAGTCGCCAGATGGGCTTATTCTCTTCTTAAGATCAGGTTATCGATCAACCTGACCTTCCCCACCTTAGCTGCCAGGGCAATGACAGCCTCGCCCTCGATGATTTCGATCTCCTCCAAGGTCTTGGCATCTCGGAGCTCGACATATTCGATGGTTACATCTCTTTCAGATTCAATCACCCTCCTTACGGCATTGATAATTCTTCCGGGATCTCGTTCCCCTGAGCGGAAGAGCTGGGAGGCCTTCTGGAGAGACCGGTTGAGACTCAGGGCCGCTTTCCGCTGATCGGGAGTCAGATATGAATTTCGAGAACTCATGGCCAATCCATCCCGTTCTCTCACGATGGGCATTCCAATGATTTCGACCCCCATATTGAGGTCTTCGACCATCCGCCGGATGACCACCAATTGCTGAAAATCCTTCTCCCCAAATATGGCCATGTGGGGTTTGACGATATTGAATAATTTGGCCACCACCGTGGTCACCCCGCGGAAGTGGATCGGTCGAAATTGGCCCTCCATGGGCTTGGTGACTCGTTCTACTTCCACAAAGGTTTGGTAACCCTCTGGATATATCTCCTCCACGGTTGGTACGAAGAGGATATCCACCCCTATCCCTTTGATGAGGCCTTTGTCCCTTGAGAAATCCCGGGGATAGATCTGGTAATCCTCGCCCTCCCCAAATTGAGTGGGGTTAACGAATAGGCTCACGACCAATACATCGCCCCTCCTTCTCCCTTCCCTCATAAGCCTGAGATGGCCCTCGTGAAAGTACCCCATAGTCGGAACCAAGAAAATGGTTTTCCCACTTTTTCGCAGCTCATCCGACATGGAGGACATCTCCCTCATGGTCGAGACAATTTGCATCCAGTCTCCCCCTCTCTCTTCCATCTTTTCCTTCATTGTCCGGTATTCCCCACCCAAAAAAGTCCTCCTGGACCGTTTCCAGAAGGACCTCTCCCCAAGGGAATAGCCCCTTGAGCACCAAACAATGATTCCCCCCGTCTCAGTCCAACTACTTGGATCCAAGCGGCTTGTAATACCGGGTCCCCTTCCTCATGGAGCGAACTTCCCGGATGAGATTCTCCCGATCTTCCTCCCTGTTTACGAAATCGATTTCAGTAGTATCCACAACAAGAAGGGGGCTTTCTTCATAATGGAAAAAATAGGTGTTATAGGCCTGGCTCAGTGCTCGAAGATATTCAATGTTGATCTCTCTCTCATATTCGATATCTCGCGCCCTAATCCGGGCGAGCAGCGTTTCCGGTTTCGCCTGCAAAAAGATCACCAAATCAGGGGTAGGAATCCTCCCGTCTAGTAAGGCAAAGATCCGCTCGTACAAGGCCAGTTCATTTTCGTCCAGGTTCAGATATGCGAAAATCCGATCTTTGGCAAAAAGGTAATCGGTAATGGTGACCTGGTTAAACAGGTCGATCTGTCTCATCTCTCTTTGCTGTTGATAGCGGTTCAACAGGAAGAAGAGCTGCGTTTGAAAGCCGTACTTTTTGCGATCACGATAAAATCTATGGAGGAACGGGTTTTCCTCCGGCGATTCCAAGATACACCGAGCCTTAAACTGAATGGATAAGCGTTTCGCAAGGCTGGTCTTCCCGACCCCGATCGGGCCTTCTACCACTATATACCGAAACGATTCCATCGATGCACAAGGAGTCTTCGTTTAAGATTTTTTACCATACCCCCCTTCCCTTTGTCCAGCCATTTTTGATTGGAGCTTCCCAAGTCTCTTGACTACCCCCTCGTCCCTTTGCTTCAATCTTTGTGAACTGATCCCTTCCGGCTTGCAGGTAGGTAATTCGTTCGAACCCTTTCAACTTGACACCGAAGCTCCTTAAAAGTAGTATGAACCGTTATTGTAGGGAAAAATTGGTGAGGCGGATCGTTTCGGGAGAGGACGTAGAAGCCATTCTGAGGGATCTACATTTCCCATGAAGCCTTGCCTTGAGAAGGAGAATATGATACCGGCCAGCAAGGTATCCATTGTGAGGACACCGAAAAGCCCCTCTGGGAAGGATATTGAGAGAGCGATAAGAAAGGCCATTAACCTCGTCGGGGGGCTCGATGATATCATTTCCCGGAAAGACTTGGTTTTGATCAACCCTAGTTGGGTGGCGCCACCTACAGACCCTCAATCAGCGGTGATTACCAGCCCAGAGGTGACCAAAGCCGTCGCAGACATCATACGCGATTTTGGAGCAAGGCCCATCATAGCGGAGTCATCTGCCGTTGGCGTCGATACGGAAAAGGTAATAACCAATTCCGGTTATGGAGACCTGAGGGAAGAAGGTTATGAAATCATTGACTTGAAGTCAACGCCGAAGGTCAAGGTGGGCTTTGAGTGGGGAGAGGTCTTGAAGAAGGTGGAGACCTTCGAATTGGTCACCCGAGCCGATGTTATCATCAGTGTACCAAAGATGAAGACCCACGATCAGACGGAGATAACGTGTAGTTTGAAAAAGCTGAAGGGCTTAGTAACCGATGAACAGAAGAGATGGATGCATAGAGTAGGGGTTTTTAAAGGGGTTGTCGATATCAATATGCTCTTTAAACCGAGACTATCCATCGTTGATGCCATCCTCTGCCAGGAAGGACTGGGGCCCATTTTCGGGCGTCCCGTTGAGATGAACCTTATTGTTGCCGGAAAGGATCTGGTCGCTGTGGATTCCATTTGTGGCCAGATTATGGGATATGAAGCAGAAGAGGTACCAATCACGAAATGTGCGGCTGACCGTGCCTTAGGCTTTATGGATAATGAAATGATAGAGCTCACCGGGGAACCATTGGAGAACGTCAGGAGGAGATTTATGAGGTCTGTGGAGGACGATCCCGTTGAGGTTGATGGGTTTTCCCTCCTCTTCGGAGGAATCACCTGCACGGGCTGCCGAAATACGGTCATGAGCGCCCTCGCTGATATGAGGATTGCGGGCCAACTGAAATACCTACCGGGCGTAACCGTTATAACGGGAAATCCCCGTATCGAAAAGGCTCTCTTGAGGGATGAAATCGTGGCCGTTGGTCAATGTGTACCCGCGGGAAAAAGGGGAAGACGGTTCGTCAGGGGTTGCCCCCCCAATAATGCTTATGTGGTTGATGCCATCATAGGGGGAAGGGAAAAGGTGAAGCGAAGCTATGCGGATAAATCCTTGGAGGAGACGGAGACATAAGGACCAATCCCTCATCACCATCCCATCCCCGAAAAACCTAAAGCCAAGCCATGGTTGACCTGAGACCACGTAACGCCGAGTGGAATGGAGTTGGAAAAAACAAGGATAGATAACCAAAGAAATTGGAGATGATTCGTGTGGAAGGGATATTTGACTACCTAACGAAATATGACTATGAAAATGTATTCTTATGCCAAGATAGAGCTGTGGGCCTTAAAGCGGTAATCGCCATTCATGACACTACTCTGGGTCCCGCGACAGGTGGGTGCCGTATGTGGACTTATGACTCGGATTGGGAGGCCATCGAGGATGCCCTTCGGCTCGCTAGAGGCATGACCTATAAGTATGCAGCAGCGGGAGTAAACCTGGGTGGAGGCAAAGCAGTGGTCATAGGGGACCCAAAACGAAGGGATCGAGAGGCCCTTTTCCGGACCCTGGGCCGATTTATCAATCGACTTGGGGGGAAATACTGTACCGGAGAGGATGTGGGAACCACCCTTGAGGATATGGAATATATCCGCATGGAAACGGAACACGTGGTAACCCTTCCGACTTACCTGGGTGGCGCGGGTCCCATTGCACCCATGACGGCCTTTGGCGTTATTCAAGCCATGAGGGCCTGCTGCAATGAGGTATATGGGAGCGATGAATTGAGGGGAAAGCGAGTCGCCCTACAAGGATTAGGAGCTGTCGGATATGAATTAGCAAAACAATTGGCGGAACTGGAAGTGAGGGTTTGGGGAACGGATATCGATAAGGAAAAAGTAGAAAGGGTTCGGCGCGAGTTCGGGGTAACGAGCGTGGATCCAGAGGGTATCTACGATGTGGAGTGCGAGATTTTCGCTCCCTGTGCATTGGGAGGAATCATCAATGACAGAACTATCCACCAGCTGAGGTGTAAGATCGTCTGTGGCTCGGCTAACAATCAATTAAGGGAAGAGAGACACGGAGATCTCTTGGCCAAGAGGGAAGTTCTGTACGGGCCCGATTACATCGTCAACGCGGGGGGAACCATTTACGATACGGATCGCCTTGGGGTGGGAGGGGTATCCCATGAAAGGGGCCGCGCGAAGGTTGCCCGAATTTATCAGACCATGGAAAAGGTCATCGATATCTCTAAAAGAGATGGCATTCCCATCCACAAGGCCGCCGACAGAATGGCGGAGGAGAGAATTCGGGCCATATCCGAGGTAAGAAAATATATCGATGATTTAAGGCCTTAAAATGGGATCCATATCTCCAAGAGATTGATTCACGGCTCGAACGAGCACAGGGTTATCTTTACATGACCCTGCATCCTCAAAAGGCACTTCTCGGTTTACGCCTGATCAGCGGCTGACTGTCAACGGTTGTTTCTCAACGAAGAACAAATCCTTCCCGCAGCGGGTCGGTGGGGTCAATCAAAAATTCGTGGCGGCCGGTGATGTGGGCCGTGCCTTCTATTTCCGGGATAATGGCGGGGTAGGAGCTGAAGGTAGTAGTTTTCACGACTACCCCGGAGAAGCGGCTGCCGATAATGCTCTCAATGACTATAGGCTCGTTGAGGCCAATTTCGCCCCGTGCGTGGTGTATAGCCAAGCGACCGCTGACGCCCGTGCCGGTCGGTGAGCGATCTACCTCTCCGTCAGCAAAGATACAGACGTTGCGGCTATGCGCCGTTTCGCCCAGCGCCGGGCCGATGAAGATGGTGCCGTAGAGAAAGCTCAAGTCTTCTTCAAAGGGGTGGATAATTGGTCGGCTGGCCATTATCGCTTGCTTGATAGCCATACCCTTCTCGATGAGGGCGCGAAAATCCTCCGGAGTACAGGTCACACCAACCTCCTCGGCCTGCACGTAAGCGTAAAACGCACCTCCGAAAGCGATGTCGTAGCCCACTTTGCCCAAGCCCGGCACCTCCACAGCCTCATCCAAAGCCAGTGCAAAAGACGGGACATTGTGAAAATAGACGCTTTGTACCCTGGCCTCGGTCACCCGGGCGTGGGCTGTCACCAGTCCCGCCGGAGTGTCTATTTTTATAGTGGTTTCGGGGGAAGTCATTGGCAGCAAGCCAGTCTCCAGCGCCACGGTGGTGATGCCGATAATGCCATGGCCACACATGGTGCTGAAGCCTTCGTTATGCATGAAGAGAACGCCGATGTCCGCTTCTGCTGTGACCGGCGGCGTGACGATGCAGCCGTACATGTCCGCGTGACCCCGCGGTTCCCACATGAGGGTCGTCCGCAGGTAATCTAGGTTTTTCCTCACATAGCGACGACGAGCCAAGATGGTCTCACCCGGCAATTCGGGAAAACCACCAGTGATGACCCGAAAAGGCTCGCCTTCGGTATGGGCATCAATGGTGGTGATTTTGAGCCAATCGTCTGGTGGCGTCCAGTCTTTCATTTATCGGATCTCCCCTTACTCATTGATGTCGGATAAATCCTGTTGAAACCAACACCAGTCCTTCACAAATTTCTCAAGTTGTTTTAGATGTTCATGACGGCGGTCTTCCCGCTGACACGGCTTCCAAAATCGACTTAACAAATCTCCATTGCAGAATCTGCCTTCTAGTAAACAAAAAATAGGAAAAAGATGGTTGCGTGTCAAATATAAATTGCATCCAAAGGGTAATAAAAACCGCTTTTTAAATCCAAGTGATTTGCTCGGTAACGTGGGGCTAACAGTTTCCCCAATCTGTTGGCCAATCCCCGTAGGACGCGCACAGTGGGCCAAGGGACTACTATTCTTATCGGGAATTCCCGGGGCGACCCCAAAAATAGTGCTCTCTGATACTTTTGGATGGAGAATAGTCACCCCGGCTCCTTTCCAACAATCTGCCCAAGGCAATCTATAAACTTGACAAAATTTTAAACCCGTGTTACCATCGCATGCCCGGTAGATAGTGGAGGTGAGAATAGGATATTCAAGTTTGCATACGTCAAAAGGGCAATCTAAGGGAAGGGGGGTGTATTGAGAAAATCACAAGAGAAAGGAGGTGTATTAAGAAAAATCAAGGAAGACTCGGGTAGTAAGGAAGAAAAAGGACATGGAATTCGTTTCTACCAATGAAAATTCTTAGGGGGGGAAGGAAAATGAAAAAATGCTTACATACGATGATAAGTGCCATCTTGGCGGTTCTCCTGATTGGTGCTGTTTCGGTAAGTGCTGCAGAAACCTTCAAAGTCGGTGTCTTATGTCCCATCACAGGAACGCAAGCTGTGATGTCTGAAGATCTGATAACCGGATTTAAGTTAGCACAAGAGGAGATTAATGCAGCGGGTGGCGTATTGGGAAAACCAGTACAATTGATTATCGAAGATACTGAAACTCGGCCTTCACCTGGAATGGATGCCGCACGAAAATTAATAGAGGTGGATCAGGTAACGGTCATATCAGGTGGGTTTTCCAGCGGGGTGGCCTTACCCATTGCCAAGTACTGTCAAGGGCGAGGCATTCTTGCGGTGCTCCAGCCACCGACTTCACCGCTTTTCCGTGATATAGGGGATATGATCTTCCTGACCAATGTATTGGACAACTATAAAGGCAAGGTCATTGCTGATTTCGCCATTGAGGATTCGGGGAAAAAGAAATTTGCTTTGATGTTCATGAACAACGCCTTTGGTATGGCCCTGAGAGAAGAAACCATTAAGAATTTAAAAGATTATCACAGAGCTGAAATTATCACTGATGTGGTTTATGAATTGAATAAAGTGGACTACAAGGCGGAACTCCAAAGATTAGCTGCAAAAAAACCTGAGGCGATCATAGCCACGTTTTATGCCAAAGAAGGGTTGGTGAGCGCTAAACAAGCCTTTGAAATGGGAATTCTCAACGTGGATCAAGTGCCCTGGTATGTACCTGAAATGGGTACAAGTTTTGCTTCTTCATTGAAGGAAATCCCGAAAGTTGTTGAAGGGATAAAAGGTCTTGATCCCCTCGCACCAGGTTCTCTCTATGCTGAGAAATTTAAAAAGAAGATGGGGCGTGATCCATTCACCGCTTATGCTGCGATGAATTACGATGCCTTGATTCTGATTGCAATGGCTGCCAATTTCGCCCAATCTACAGACCCAAAAGCTATCCGAGATAATCTGCGTAAAGTTGATGACTGGTACAGAGGACAATCTACTGGTGGGGATAAGAGGTTTGACGACGATGGCATGCAGGGTTTCGGACAATACCAAAAGTCGATCATCAAAGGTGGAAAAATTGTTACCTATAAATAACAAAAATAGTTTCCACCGGTTCACATTGTCTCGATGTGAAAGATGATTAGATGACGGAATGGACGACCCCACCGATCAATCCCGTTCGGTGGGGTCTAATTTTGCACGTAGAGTGAGAGTTGTCTTCCGTTTTCTACCAGGGAATTTTTTTTGGCACTGATCAAAAAATTGGTGGTTTAATACATGGAGATTTCTCAGATTCTAGCAAATAGCTTGGTTAGAGCAGCCGAATTGAGCCTGTTGGCTATTGGCCTCACTATGGTTTATGATATTTTGAAATTTGCCAACTTTGCCCATACTGATTATGCCATTTTGGGTGCATTTTTGGTCTATTTATTTAATCAGACATTTGGTCTAAACCTATTTTTCTCAGTAATTTTAGCTGCTCTTGCTACTGGAATAGTTGGGATTGGTATAGACAAAGCTGTTTTCAAACCCCTGAGAAGAATGGAAGCCAAAGTAGTAACCTCAATGATATGTTCGCTGGGCATTGCAATAGCTTTGAGGAATATTGTTCGACTAATATGGACCAGTGGCACGAAGACATACGCATTACCGCTCATGAGACCCTTCGAAATATTGGGGGCAAGGCTTACTTCCGTTCAAATAGGAATAATATTCACCGGATTCATTTCCATGGTAGCGTTTCATCTACTATTGCATCGAACAAAATTCGGAAAAGCCCTGCGGGCAATTTCCGATAATAGGGTATTGGCTAGTGCATGTGCCATTGACTCTGAAAGAATGATCCGATGGATGTGGTTTGTGGCATGCTCTTACGGAGTCATGGGGGGAACCATGATCGCGATGGAGCACCTCCTCTATCCCAGATTGGGTTTTGATATCATCATACCGGTCTTTTGCGCCGCTATATTGGGAGGTATTGGCAACCCATATGGGGCTATGCTGGGGGCTTTAACTTTGGCGCTCGCTGAAAATATTGTTCTGGCCCTTGATTTTGGCTATTTGGCGAGTCTTAACGGGCTGTTCCACTTTGGGTCCATTCAAATAAGTACGGGCTATAAACCGGCAATTAGCTTCGTCATGTTGATAGCTGTTTTGCTCCTGAGGCCAACCGGAATTCTCGGGAAGAAATAAGATGCCTCTGATCAACTTTCTCATATATTTTCTCACCATGATCGGTATATACAGCGTGCTCGCCATGAGCTTGAACTTTCAAGTTGGTTTTACGGGCCTCATAAATTTCGGTCAGGTTGCTTTCTTCTGCATAGGTGCTTATACGTCATCCCTCTTAGCAACCAAAGCAGGAGCGCCCATAATAGTAGGCTTTCTCGGCGGGATGGCTCTTAGCGGATTGTTCGGTTACATAATCAGTATTCCCACAAAGTCCTTAAAGGCTGATTATTGGGCGATTGCAACCCTTGCCGGGGGGGAGGTGGTTAGGCTCATCGCTCTCAATGAACAGGAGTTGACAGCGGGTCCTTTTGGAGTTATGACCATTCCTCAACCATTAAGGTGGCTTTTTTCCAAGGATACTTATCCTCTTTTCTACCTCCTCTTAGTTTGCGCCTGCGTGGCAATAATTTACCTTGTCTTATCCTTGTTAACGAACTCCCCATTCGGAAGGGATCTTAAAGCGATTAGGGACGAGGAAGATCTCTGTTTGAGCTTGGGGAAGAACGTTCGGAAGTTAAAACTGCAGGCAATGGTGATAGCTGGAGTGGTCGCCGGCTTAGCTGGTGCGCTATTCGCCCACTATATAACCTATATCTCTCCAGAAAACTTCCAACCCATCGAAACTTTCCTTATGTGGGCCATGATTATAGTGGGGGGAAGGGGAAACCATTTAGGCGCTATTCTTGGCGCCGTAGTTATCCAGTTATTCAATATCTCCACGAGGTTCATTGGTGGCTATGTCCCCTTTGGTTCCGATGTTATGTCGGCTCTGAGGATGGTTATAATCGGTGTTTTGATAGTTTTGTTTCTTTTGTATCGACCTGAAGGGTTGATAAAGGAGAGCAAGAAAGTCTACGATTGAAAAGGGAACCAACGGAGTAAATAGCTCTATGTTAACGATCAGAAACCTGCGAAAGGATTTTGGTAGCCTAAGGGCATTAGATCACGTATCACTCGAAGTGGAGGCTAATTCCATCGTAGGGCTGATCGGGCCTAATGGGTCAGGAAAAACTACCTTATTCAATGTAGTTTCGGGGTTTTATGAAAAGGATGGAGGGGAAATCTTTTTTAAAGGAGAGAGGATAGATGGCCTAACGCCGGATGAAATTGCGAAAAAAGGGCTCTGCCGAACGTTCCAGGTAGCTAAAGCTCCTGAGAAACTGACGGTATTAGAGAATATGATGCTTGCGGCAAAAAATCAGACGGGAGAGAATCCACTGAGTGCGGTATTCAGACGACCGCGGGTCTCCACGTTCGAAAAAACGAATTTAGAGAGGGCGATGGAACTGCTTGAATTGTTGCAACTTCTTGATTTGAAAAATGAATATGCCGCCAATCTATCTGGGGGACAGAAAAAACTTCTCTCACTGGGAAGGGTTTTTATGTTGGATCCCGATCTCATATTGCTGGATGAACCTACCGCCGGTGTGAATCTGACTCTGACCATGGAATTACTCAAGGTGATAAAAGAACTCCAAAAAAAGGAAGGTAAATCTTTTTTCATAATCGAACATAGTATGAAGGTTATCAGTGATATTTGTGATAAGGTTTTCGTATTGAACTTTGGGAAAACAATTGCCGAGGGAACACCAGAGGAGATTCGACAGGATGAACAGGTATTAGAAGCATATCTAAGTGGCGCTTCAGGAGGCTTGCCTCGGGAGTTTGAAACGGGATGACTTTGTTAAAGGTTAATAATATATTTTCAGGTTATGGAAGTACGGAGATCCTCCACGGTGTCTCCATGTGCGTTAATCAAGATGAGATTGTCACGATCATCGGACCTAATGGAGCCGGAAAATCCACCTTATTCAAGACAATTATGGGGTATCTGATACCGAACGCTGGGAGCATCATATTTTCAGGAGAAGAGGTGACCAAATTAGAGCCGAATAAAAAAGTAGAGAAAGGTATGGCCTATGTTCCGCAACTCGAGAACGTTTTCGCTTCTCTAACTGTGCAAGAGAATTTGGAAATGGGGGGTTACTCAAGAGATAACCAAACAGTAAAAAAAGGAATAGAATATGCATACAGTGTTTTTCCGGTATTGAAAGAGAAGAGAAATAAAAGGGGGCACACGCTCAGCGGTGGAGAAAGGCAAATGTTGGGAATGGCCAGGGCGCTTATGACTGAACCAAAGCTTGTGTTGCTCGACGAACCCTCTGCTGGACTAGCCCCAAAAGTTGCTGAAGCAGTGTTTGATCAAATTATAAATTTGCATAAAGAAGGGGTGGGAATCATAATTATTGAACAGGATGCCTATAGGTCCTTAAGTATATCCCACAGAGGGTATGTTTTGGCTATAGGACAGAACCAATTTGACGACGCGGCTGATAAGATCCTAAATAATGAGCAAATAAAAGAAGCCTATTTAGGCGGTTAGCTTCCGGCAATATCTTCCGGGATAAACCCATGCAATTCTTGGTTTCCCTGAGATAGATCCTTCCCATCCGAAAAATCTCCTGTCCTGATAGAATTCTGCTGATAAGTCTACTTTATCGAAGATTCAAATTTTGGGCTAAATTTCCAGTATTTCTATTGAAGGCTTTCCATGGATAATGCAGGCATTGAGCAAATGGTCGCCGATTTTACCTCTTCTTATTCGCGGCACCGAAAATTCAAAACGACCTGGCAAGAACCCCTCGTCGGATTTGCTTCCGCTGAAGACCCCCTTTTTGGTCGGTTCAAAGAGATCATCCGATCCACACACGCCACCCCTCGTGAAGTGCTGCATGGCGCGAAAAGCGTGGTGGTCTATTTTATCCCTTTTTCTAAGAAACTCCACAGAGGGAACTCTGAAACAGAGTACTATTGCTCCCGAAGTTGGGCCGTGGCCTATGTGGAAACCAACCGACTTATCTCCGATGTCAATGAATACATCAGGAGTGAGCTGGAATCGGAGGGCCATCGAGTGGCGCTCATCCCTCCCACTCACAACTTTGATCAGAGAAGCCTCATGAGCGACTGGTCCCATAGACACGTCGCATACGTTGCGGGACTTGGAAGGTTTGGGGTCCACAATCTGATCATCACGGAGAAGGGCTGCACCGGGCGCCTCGGAAGTCTCGTAACCGATCTCGCTTTGGAGGTATCATCTCCTTCCAACCAGGAACTTTGTCTCCAGAAGGCAGGCATCGACTGTCTTAAATGCGTTGAACGATGTCGATATGGTGCGCTCTATGCCGACCGATTTGACCGCCATGCCTGCTATCAGCAGTGTCTGATCAATGATCAATACCACCAGGATCTGGACCTCACCGATGTCTGCGGAAAGTGCTCGGCAATGGTCCCCTGCAGCGTAACCAATCCCGTAAAAAATAGAGAGGGAGGCAATAGGAGATGACTGGCCGTACCGGTTTCTCTGTCTAATTTTGGGATAAACTAATATTTGACGAGAATAGACCGTTTTTTCTATAATTTGTTACGAATCAAGAAGAAACAAAAGATAAGACTAATTTCCCATATTCTGGAGCGCAGCGATGACCAACTCAACTGCCGATGTTGTCATTTGTGGTGCTGGAATTGCAGGCATTTCCGCCGCCTACCACCTGACCGTCAAACACGGTATCAAGAACGTGGTTCTTATAGACGAGCAGGCACCGCTCTCGGTGACCAGTGACAAATCCACCGAATGTTATCGCAATTGGTGGCCCGGGCCAGGGGATGCCATGGTTAGCCTTATGAACCGCAGCATCGACATCCTTGAGGACCTGGCCAACGAAAGCAACAACCTTTTCCTCCTTAACCGACGCGGATATGTCTTTGCCACGGCCAACCGAGCCCGTATTGCAGACTTCAAACGAATCGCGGAAGAAGCGGCCGAGCTGGGTGCAGGCCCTGTCCGTTACCATAGAGGCCAACCCGATGATCCTGCCTACTCCCCTTCTTCAGTCCAAGGCTTCGAGAATCAGCTTACCGGCTCGGACATCATCCTCGATCCCGCGATAATACGGAAACATTTTCCATACCTCTCTGAACACACCATTGCGCTGGTCCACGCCCGTCGATGCGGTTGGCTTAGTGCTCAACAAATGGGCATGTACATGCTGGAACGGGCGCGGGAGCGGGGAACGAGACTCCTGGAAGCCCAGGTGGAAGGGGTGGAGGTGATCGGGGATCGGGTGCGGTCGGTTCGACTGAGCGAGGGAAGCACGCCTGGTACCATTTCAACTCACAATTTCGTCAATGCGGCTGGCCCTTTCCTGAAGGAAGTTGGGCAGATGGTGGAGGTTGACCTGCCGGTATTCCACGAATTGCATGCCAAGGTTGCCTTTAAGGATACCCTGGGCGCGGTACCGCGCGATGCTCCATTGATCATCTGGACTGATCCCATGTCCCTTCTCTGGTCGGAAGAAGAGCGCTCCATGCTTGCCGAGTCCGAGGATACGAAATGGCTCCTGGACGAATTTCCATCTGGCGTCCACGCACGTCCAGAGGGTGGTTCCGATAGCAATATCGTGCTCATTATTTGGACCTACGATATTATCCCAGTGGAACCTGTCTTTCCGATCAGCTTTGACCCGTACTACGCGGAAATCGCCATGCGTGGGCTAGCGTCGATGATTCCTGAGATGAAAGCCTATTTCGGTAGGATGCCCAAACCCTTGGTCGATGGGGGTTATTACACCAAAACTCGTGAGAACCGCCCCCTGATTGGACCCTTACCAGTCGAGGGTGCCTACGTGATCGGGGCCCTTTCAGGCTTTGGAATCATGGCTGGCTGTGCGTCGGGTGAGCTCCTGGCCGCCCATGTAACTGGAAGCGAATTGCCCCACTACGCACCAGCTTTCAGATTGGAGCGGTACGAAGATCTGGAGTATCAGAAATTGCTGGAAAGCTGGAGCGAAACAGGGCAATTGTGACAGGTTGCTCAGTTACCATACCTTCCTTTGAAGGCGGGAAGAAAACCTTCCCTACCAGAATCCCAACCATCCGGTAGCATCTGCCTGAGAGTTACCCTTTTATGATCACCTCTCCTTTATTAGCATCGACTACCACGTGCTGCCCCGTCTCCAGCATTTGGAATGCTCCCTCATACAGGGTGATTACGGGAATTTCCTTGCCATAAAGATGCTTACAGACAATAGGACCCGTCGCCAATATGGGCTCCGTCCTCAGATTAATAATGGCGGCGGGAGCCTTATTCACCCTGGCCAACTCCAAAATGATAAGGGATGTCGTACTCGATCCCTTGCCAAAAGGAAAGACGAGAACCTTGCCCGAGATAGACTGACCGAAAAGCTCGTGGCGCGGGTCATGGATACATCCAGTTACGGGGTCTACTGCGCCCCAAAAGCTGATAGGTTGAGAGGAAACAACTATCTCCCCTTCACATTTTCCAGGGACCACACAACACCCTCTCAGTATTTTTTCCATGGGGATTTTCTCCGAGAAATTCCTCCTTGAACGGCGGTGTCAACGCAATCCTCGAGACTTCCATAAGCTACATTGAGCCCCGTCTGGGAGTAGCAATAGTTGGCCAGCTTGGCAGAATTGGTCATCATGACATTGAAGTGCCAAGTCTCCTTGGGGTATTGGAGGGGGCACCCATCGGTAAATACCATAACGCCTAAGTCACTCAGATCCTTCACTATTCCACAGTTCTTGATCCATCCATAGACGGTTCTGCTCGTGAAGACCCAAAAGGCAATGGAACTATGGACTTTTTTGCCCATCATGAGCTCGGCCAACTCCCTAAACTCCATGAAGGAAAAGTGAGGGCAGCCGATGACCACGAGATCCACCATGTCCCCCTTGGCTGTCCAGAGCCTCGTCTCCGCATTGCGAATCATTTTTGGTGAGATTTCCAGTACCTCCTTGGGCCTTGTGCCGTTAAGGCAAATCTCTAATGTCTGAGCCTCTGGAGTCACACCAACTAAGTGAAAAAGGCCAACTGCTCCAGAGGAGGCTATTGCGGCACTAAAACCCTTGAGGCTATCGATCTCCACATTCTGGGGAATACCCTCGATGGCTACGACACGGTCCCCCGTCATTTCCCCCACCAAAAATCCAAGGAGCGGGTAGATTGCCTTGTCCTCAAACATTTCATTCGTAATACCTGTGAGACGAATCAATACTTCAGCCCTCCGATTCACTGGCAAATGAAGACCGAATCTCGGAACCTTTCCCACGAGAGAAGCGCAGAGGTCCATGAGGTCTCCATAACGATTGGTTCTAGCACCAATGATCGAGTTGACAAAAGCGATGGCGTTTGATTCCCCCCAGGCAATCTGTTCGCCAAACCGAGGGATCATCCCCTGCTGGTAAGGAGCACAAGTCCACGTGGGGGTGGCTCCCATCTTAAGGTAGGCCCTTTCCATGCGCCTGCTTTTGCTCAGAAGCTCAGGAGGAACGCGGTATTCCCTCCACCTTTCGAGATCGATAGCACTGGGATTGAGCGATGTGGGAACCGCTACCTTGGCCCCTAATTCAGCAAATCGTTCCGCGAATTCTAATCCAGCATCGACCATATAAATTGAGCTGTCAATGTGGACTTGCGACACTTCCATCATCTCCTCGGCACCAAATAGCTCCCCCAAGTCGACCAATATCGACAGGGAAATCCGTGCCGCTTCTCCATGCCTCCCATCGAGAATTTTTTTCTCCTGATCTGTCAAATGCATCAATCAGCTCCTCTCGTAAAGGAGTAAACCCCTCAGCGCATTCTTGAAGTAAACGAGGCGAATCTTTGTCAGAGTTCCTTTTCTATCCCGGGAAAGTTTTGGCCAGAACTGATCGGTTATACCATTCAACCCTTCAGGAAACGGCTTTTCCCCTGAGCCCGCATCAAGCTAAGGCCAATGCCACAAGCTGGCCTTAAGAAGGCGATGAAAAACCCCTCAGGATCACAATCTTCTGCTAAACCGAGAAACGGTAACAGGATTCCGAGATATCCCTGAGGATATTTGTGATTGACCCCATTGCCCCTTAAGCACATTCGGCCAACTGGCGAACGAGGTAAAACATGCTGACCATCGACCCCCCATCAGACGTGATGTTCTGCCCGGTGATGTAACTAGAATCGTCCGATGCAAGGAAAATAGCAACTCTGGCCATTTCCTCAGGTGTTCCGTGTCTGTTCATTGGTACTGCTCTGTTCCTTGAATCCAAGAGCTTTTCTGTAGGGTAGGCCCTTTGCTGCAGAGGTGTCATTATTGGCCCCGGACTGAGGGCGTTTACCCGGATGCCGTATTTTGCCCACTCAATGGCGAGGAGACGGGTCAGCCCCAGGACTCCGGCCTTGCTGGGTGTATAGGCGCCGAGATTGAGCTCAGGCATGTCACCGGATATGGACGCCACATTGATTATCGACCCTCCGGATTTTCTCTCGATCATGTGCCTTCCAACAGCCTGACAGCAGAGAAAGACCCCTTTCAGATTCACTCCCATAACGCGATCCCAGTCTTCTTCCCTTAAGTCTTCAACAGTGCCAGCAATGAAAATCCCAGCGTTATTGACCAGAATATCGACCCTCCCAAATCCCCCCAAAGCCTGCTGAACCATCCGATTTACATCATCACTTCTTGAAACGTCTGCCTGCGCAACCATCGCCCGGCGCCCCAGAGCCCGAATTTCCCTTGCCACTATCTCTGCTCCATCAACGTTTCGATCACAGTTTACCGCCACATCCGCCCCTGTTTCAGCCAATCCCAACGCAATGCTCCTACCTATTCCTTGGCTTGCACCGGTTACGATTGCGATCTTGTCCTTGAGTTTCAAGTGGAATTATCCTCCCTTCTTCATTTCAAAAATCAAAGGCAAAAAATAGCGAAATACACCCAGTTCTGATTATCAACATGATTAAATGAGAATCACAGTTTCGGCATCATAACCGCAAACATGAAGCGGACTTTTCATTGAATGTGCAGGTACCCTCAATGCAGTGATCTGAAACAGCTTGAGCAACCCCGTCATAACTTTCAGGTCAGTTAAAATATCCTCTAAATACCGTTCCCCTGTTCTTTTGGAAGATCAATGATGCTACAATAATAGGGAAATTGGGAAATCGTTGTCTAAATCATGAACTTTTTGAAATGAGTAGCACAAATTTTCCCCAGAATCCATCCATTTCCGGAGTTTCCTGCCCTTTTTTAGACGGGGTTTCTTTAACCTATTGATTGTAAAGGAGATTGTATTTCTCATAAGCGAACACCGTTGTCCCTTCGGTTGCTCGTGGTCTGTTGCCCTAATTCCCTTTCGCTCACTGAAAAGAATTGTGGACCATTCTAGAGTTTGCTTCACTGCAAATCCAAAACTCGCCTTTTAGGCTCAGACATTGGATTTGCGGCCGTTTCGCTTCACTAAGAATGGTTAGCCAAAATTCTTTAATGTTCGCTCCAGAGAACCAGGGCAACGGCCTGTTTCGACGTGATCCTTCTCAAGCAAATTGCGCTCATGGAGAGCGGTGTTCCCTCGAAACTCAGGAAACTCCAGATCCATTTCTTTTGAGGGAGTAGGAAAGATTGTGATATTATTAACGTTGGGCGGAGGATGATGCAGTGGCCATGATCGCCGATGCGGTCATCATTGGTGGAGGAATTGTGGGTGTATCCATCGCTCATTGCTTCGACCTAAAGAAACCGCGGGGGGAAGAGCAGTCTTGTTGGAAAAGGAGGGGAGGAGATAGGGGGTTATTCCTGTTGGCGAAATTGGATAAAGTCTTCGATGTAGACAGGGGGCACATCAATCTAGATGATTATTACGAGTTTAAGGAAAAGCCCGACGATGAATTCAAGGATTTCGCCATCGAGCGGGTTAATGAAAAATTGCCCGCCTTTACCCAAGGCCAATTGGTCCGGGGATGGGTTGGGTTGCGCACGGTCACGCCTGATTGTCTTCTTATCTTAGGGGAGACGGAGGTGAAGGGGTCCCTTTGCGCCGTAGGCTTCAGCGGAGCGGGAATTCAACTAGGTCCTGCCACAGGTCAAATCATCGCCGATTTCATCTTAAACCAAACCCCATCCCCATATCTGAAAACCCTTTCCCTCCGGAGATTTCTTGGAAATAAAGCCTACGTATAACCCCTTGCCTTTCAGGGAGAAAAATCGATGAATATGGAACAAGTCGATGAGGCCTTCGCAGAACTTCGAGAGATATTGGGTGATCGGGCAACCACCTCCCCCATTCACAGGATGGCCTACAGCCGTGACTGGAGTCCCCGTTACCGCGAGATGAATGATCTTCCCGACATCGTCGTCATCCCCAACGATACCCAGGAGATGGTGCGAATCACCGAGGTTGCCTATCGGCACGAAATCCCCCTCGTTCCCTTCGCGGGAGGTACCGGGATGGGCGGAGGCGCTGTCGCTTGGAAAGGCGGGATTATGGTGGAGACCAAGGGGCTCAATCGCATCCTTGAGATCGACGAGCAAAACATGACGGTTACCGTTCAATCCGGAATCACCATCGAGATTTTAAATAACGAGTTGGCCCGGCATAAACTATGGCTTCCTCACCAACCCGAATCGAAGCGAGCGTGCACTATCGGGGCTTCAATTGGATGTGACAATGATTCAACTTTCGGGGTTCGCTACGGGAAAATCCGCGACTGCCTGTTGAACGCGGTTATTGTTACGGGACGCGCCGAAGCCATAAGAGTAGGGCAACGCAAGGCCAGCTTTTCTTCCACGGGATATAAATTGCTCGATCTATTGGTAGCCTCCGAGGGAAGCCTGGGCACCATTACCGAGGCCACGCTCCGCGTTGTCCCACTGCCCAAGGTACGGGAGGTTAGGGGATACGTATGCCGCCGTCTCAACGATACGGCTAGGGGACTGGAACGCCTTCTGGGAAGTGGGTTGGCCGTAGAAAGTGCCCATGCCAACTGCCGAAATCGGTTACATTTCTACACCCATTCATACCGGGAAAAATATGGCAAGGAGCCTCAGCTTCCGGAATGGGCCGAGGCTATTCTCTTCCTCTCCTTCGCCGGCGACAAGGATATCGTGGCCTTTAATGTGGATAAGGCTGCCCGAATCATGGTTCATGAATTTAACGCGGAACCGGTTGTGGAGCAGGAGTTGGTAGAGGGATGGTGGGATTCGAAGCATCGCCTGGAGTTCATTCCCTTTAAACAGAAATGGCCAGACAGTCAGCGGGAAAAGAAGTTCGGTGCTGCGGATCTCGGTTTACCCATAGGGCGCCTTGAGGAGGGCTACCTCCGTTATCTGGAGATTTCCAAGAAATGGGATCAGGAGATTCTCGGTATGACCATCTATAATGAATCCCCTAATAAAGCCACCGCTTCCATCAGTTTTGCCGTTTTTGTGGACGATTCGAGCCAGGAGAAAGTACGCCAGTTCTACCAATACGTCCGGGAGATGAGCGAGATGGCCATCGAACTCGATGGTACCATGAGTACCTATATCGGGGATGGAGACAGGCTGGGGGGTTTTAACCAGTTGGAGCATGGACTCGGCCTGAAATATATGCGCCGAATCAAAGGGATTTTCGACCCCAGGAATATCATGAACCCGGGAAAGAAGTTCCAATCACGCTGGATCGAGTATCATCAAGGAGTAAAGTAGGCAATGGAGAAGAAGAGTTTAAAGGATTATGCGGAGGATATCTATACCTGTAATCGAACCCGCTGTGGGTTCTGTAGGGAGCAGTGTCCTGTCTATCATATCAAGCACTACGAGACCTACAGCTGTAAGGGGAAGATGCTGGTGGGAAGGGGACTTATCGAGAAGACCCTTAGCCCTTCTGCTGAAATGACCCAGATTCTCAACCGGTGCCTCCTTTGCGGATTGTGTGAGGCACGATGTGCACTCCATAATCTGGACATCATCACCTCGATGCGAGAAGAGATGGTCCGCGGAGGGTTACCAACACCGGCTCACAGGGGGAATGTTGAAAGGATTCTCACGGAAGGCCACCTCTTAGATGCAAAGGCTGCCCCAGAGAGGGAGGGGAAAATTCCCCTTTATGTGGGATGCGTATACCGATCAAAACCTCGAGAATTGGCAACAGTCCTCTCGGTTCTTGAGCAACTCGATATCCACCCCCTCATCGGCGATGAAGCCTGCTGTGGTTATATCGTAGAGGCAACGGGGTTTGGCAAGGAGTTTGAGGCGGTTCAGGAACGGTTTAAAAAGACCTACCAGCAGTTCAACGCACCCGAGATCTTGACCCTCTGTCCAACCTGTACCATAACCCTGAAGGAGAAGTATGGTCTCCCGGTAAAACACGCCATCATTGCTGTTGCCGAGCAATTACCTAAGAAGCAAGGAACGGCAAAATCCCTTGGGTTTCGGGCGACCTATCACGATCCATGCCATTTGGGTCGTATGCTGGGGGTCTTTGATGAGCCACGGGAGATCTTGCGGTTTTTGGGCATCGAGCTGGTTGAGATGGAAAACAATCGATACTTTTCGACCTGCTGCGGCGGAGGGGGTGGGGTGAATACTGTAGACCCGGACCTCTCCATAGAGATTTCCAAAACCCGCGTCCGAGATGCCGTACGGGTCGGCGCCGACATGATTACTACTGTATGCCCCACCTGTGAGCCGACACTCCTGAGGGCCGCGGGCAGACTGGCTGGGGAAGTAGGGACCTTTGTGGACGTACAAAGCCTCTGGGATCTATTGGATAGGGCCCTTGAATAGAGGACATATGACCGTGAAAATAAGGTCAAAGTACGGATAAATTGAGTCAGCTGAGGACGGATTCCATGGAGATGGCGGATGTGGTGATCATTGGGGGCGCGGTGATGGGTTCGAGCATCGCCTACAACCTCCTGAAGGATGGGGTTGACGGCAAGGTTCTCGTTCTGGAGAGGGACCCTACGTATGAACGTTCCTCCACGGCTCTGAGCGTAGGTGGAATAAGGCAACAATTTGGGAGTAAAGTGAATATTGACATATCACGTTATAGCGTGCCTTTTTACGAAAAGTTCGATGAGCTCATGGAGGTCGAAAGGGAGAGGCCACATGTGGATTTTCGTCAACGGGGGTATCTCTTTTTGGGCAGGGAGGAGAAGTGGCCGGTCATGAAGAGGCTCCATGAGTTTCAGACCTCCCAAGGCGTTGAAGTTCGGCTCCTCAAGCCGCATGAGATCCTGGAAATCATTCCCCATATTAACCTTGAAGGCGTGGTAGGGGCCACCTTCGGCCCGAGGGATGGATACGTAGACCCCCATGGGGTCCTGAGCGGCTTTTTAAAAAAGGCGAGGTCCATGGGAGCCAGATATATTACCGATGAGGCGGTGAAAATCGAAGTGAAGTCCAACAAGATCGAGCGGGTCAAGACGAGAAAGGGGGAATGGATTCAGAGCCCCATCGTGGTGAATGCGGCGGGTCCCTTTGCTCGAGAGGTAGGGATGATGGCGGGGATCGATATCCCGGTGGATCCCCTGAGGCGTATGGTCTATGAATGCATTCCATCCAAGGAGTTCAACTACGAAGTACCCCTGACCATCGACACCACAGGCCTGTATTTCAGGACTGAGACCGGGGGAAGGATTCTCACGGGGAAATCCAAGGAAGATGAACCAGTCGGGGTCAACTTCACCTGGGAGAGGGGACTCTTTTACGACGAGATCTGGCCAGGGCTCGCCCATAGGATTCCGCTCTTCGATCGCTTGAGGCTGCAGGGGGGGTGGGCAGGCCTCTATGCAGAGAACCGCTTGGATCATAACGCCATCTTGGGCGAACACCCCGAAATAAAGGGTTTTTACATGGCGGTGGGTTTCAGCGGGCATGGCCTCCAACAGGCACCCGCCGTGGGAAAGGCGCTCTCGGAAGCAATTCGATTGGGGAGATACGAGACCATAGATGTGAGCTGCCTCAGCATGGATAGATTTGAGACAGGGCAGTTGGTCATAGAAGAGGCGGTGATTTGATCACGAAGATGACATGATGACCCCTGATGGAAAGGGTGGGAAGATGGAAGAGGCGTTGGAGAGATATCGAGTTCTGAACCCTCAATCTGAGGCGCTCTTTAGAAGGGCGGAGAGGGTGATGCCGGGGGGTATTAGCCATTCCTTTAGGTATTATTGGCCCTATCCCGTTTTTGCAGTCAGGGCCAAGGGATCGAAGTTTTGGGACGTAGATGGAAACGAGTACGTGGATCTGTGGATGGCTCATTATGCCCGTATCTCTGGCCATGCCCCTGATTTTATCATCGATGGGCTGATCAAAAAGCTATCAGATGGCCTCCATGTGGGACAAGTCAATCAGCATGAGGTGGAATACGCGGAGATACTCTGCGATATCATTCCATGCGCTGAGAAGGTTCGATTCTGCTGTTCCGGTACCGAGGCCACCATGTATGCCGTCAGACTGGCGAGGGGGTATACAGGACGAAAAGTGATCCTCAAAATAGAGGGGGGTTGGCACGGTCCCAATTCAGATCTCATGTATAAGATCAATCCCCCTCTCGAGCGTGCAGAAAGCCTCGGCCGTTTGCCGGAGATGTCCAAATATTCGAGGACTATCCCCTTCAATGATATTGAAGGGGCCATCCAAGCAATCAGGGAAGATGCCGGGGATTTGGCAGGCGTTATCATGGAGCCTATTCCTGGAACCGGCTTCATTCCAGCTGACCTCAATTACCTGAAGGCATTGAGGAAAGAAACCTTGCGGGTAGGGGCATTATTGATTTTCGATGAGGTCATCACGGGATTTAGGGTATCTCTCGAGAGCGCTCAAGGGGAATTCGGAATCGAGCCCGATCTGTGCACCCTGGGGAAGATCGCTGGAGGCGGAATGCCTATAGGAATTGTGGCGGGAAGACGAGATATCATGGATATGTGTGACCATTTGACAAGGCCTAACAAATGGGAACACGTCAACATCGGGGGCGGGACTTTTTCGGGTACCCCCATATCCATGACGGCCGGGCTGCTGCAAATCCAATACCTGAAAGAAAACGCCAGTTGGATCTACCCAAAGCTCAGGGAAATGGGCGAGAAAGCCAGGAAGGGGGTGGAGGAGGCCTTTCGACAAAACGGCATCCTCGCCCAGTGCAATGGATACGGCTCCCTCTACCAGGTGACCTTCCCCCTCCAGAAGGATGCGAAGATAAGAAGTCCGAGGGATGTGCTGGAACGAACTGATTTGCGAAAGAGGGATGTACATTACAAACTGGGGATGATGAACGAAGGGATATTCGTGGTCAAAGGCGGGGGCGCCCTTTGCACGGAACATTCAGAAGAGGATATCGAAAAGATCATCCGAGCAACTCACAAGGTAGCAAAGGAAATGGGATCATAGTCAACAGCGGGAGGTTGTATCCTGATACCGAGGGCTCGGAACCTCCAGGTTCCCGTCTTGTTCCACCACATATCCCTATGGAAACCGGCACGGGGGGGATAACGGGATGCCTCTCGAAAATCACCTCTTGGGTCACGCTAAACTCCCTTTACGAAAGAATACCTTTTCGTAGGCCTCCATTGCCGCCAGTCCATTTTCATCCCTCTTAGTGGGAACGATATCCTTGATCGCCTTGATTACGGAATCTATGGTTACGACTTCCGTCACCCTGGCGAAGGCCCCCAAAATGGTCGTATTCACTACGGGCGCCACAGGAGTTCCCACACCGTGGCTCATGGCAATGGAGTTGGCATCAATTGTAGCCACCCTGTATTTATCAAAACCCGGAAATCCCTGCAGGTCTTTCCGACTGTTGACCACGATCCAGCCACCTTCCTTCAACCCCCCCGTCACATCAACTCCCTCGGTGAGCAGGGTTTGGTCAAGGACGATGATGTGATCGGGCACGTAGATCTCAGTGCGGATGCGAATGGCCTTGTCATCAATACGCGTGAAGGCGGTGACCGGCGCCCCCCTCCTTTCAACCCCGAAAGCAGGAAAGCACTGGCAAAATTTCTCGTCATAAAAGGATGCCGTCGCCAAAATTTCCGATGCGATGACGGCTCCCTGACCTCCTCTCCCATGAATCCTAACCTCAACCATGGAACCCTCCTGTGCTCTGAAAAAGTCCCTCTTCGCTGCTCAAAATTTTTTTTCTTCAAAGAGAAAACCCTTGTCCCTTCGCTTCAGTGCTTCCAAAGTGACCCTTTCGGGGTTCGCAGGTGGAGAATACTTACCCCTTCCAGCCTCTAAAGGGCTGGCTTTCCCCTTACGTTCGGCTGAGACATCTCGACGAGCTCATGTCGAGTCGCTCACGTCGAAGCCCTTCGGCTCCGCCCTTCGGTCTGAGCAGTTCGGCCTTGAGACATGTCGACGAGCCCCTCGGCCTGAGCTCGGGTCGAAGACTCATGTCGAGTCGCTCACTGCCGAAAGGCTCAGGGTCGAAGACTTAGGACAAGCTCTGCTCACCCTCGATGGGTCCCCACTTCTCCAGCAAACTACGCTCAAGGACAACGGTTTTCTCCAATAACCCAGGAAACTCCAAAACGGAATAATCTGTAATTCGCGCTCAGAGCTCCTTTTCCAGGTTTTTCAGACGTCTCATTACAGATGAGTACGGCACCTCAACCCTTCGTCCGATGATCCCCCGAATGCGGATAATCGTAGAGTAATTGGATGAGCCCATGTATAGCCTCCTTGATTTCTCCAAAGCATGCCCGAAAAACCTCTACCGAAGAGCCGTACGGGTCCACGATTTCTCCCCCTCCGCCTTGGGAACGGTTGAAATCCCCGAGAAGGTCAACCTTCGCCGATTGCTGGGGAAATGCCATCGAAATGAATCCCCTTTGGCCGGATTCCATGACCAGAACGATATCGGCCCAGCTTAAGTTCTCGATATTCAACACCCTGGCCCTATGCCCTGAAATATCAACCCCTGCCTCCCGTGCTACTTGGACTGCAAAAGGTTCCGGGGGGTTCCCGGGATTGGCGAAGATCCCAGCCGATGAAACGGAAATGGCGTGCGTTCCCTCTTGCCTCAGCCTCTCGATCATCAGACCCTCGGCCATTGGGCTGCGGCAGATATTTCCCAGGCAGACGAATAACACTCGCTCAATCGCTTCGATGGATTTGAACGCTCCCATCGCCGCTGTCCCTCAGAAATCGATCCGAATCCTATCCTCTCCGATAGTCATAAGGTGGCAGGTGTCGTTCAGACGACGAAGGGTGAACTCTTTCCCAAATTCCAAGATGTTTATGCAGCCCGTATCCTGACCGATCTGCCAGAAATGCGAATTATCCAATCCCAAAAGGCCGCAGAGCATCGTTTTGTTGACCACCCGGTGGGAGACCATGACCAGGGTTTCGTCGGTATCGTCAGTTATGACCTCATGAATCACCCTCAGGGCCCTCTCCCTTACA
>JBGVTJ010000367.1:0-9996 GCA_041862515.1 Thermodesulfobacteriota bacterium
GATCCGCAATATCGCCACCGAACACGGGGGGTTTTCGGTCTTTGGGGGAGTTGGTGAGCGGACCCGGGAAGGGAACGACCTCTGGTTGGAGATGAAGTCATCCGGGGTCTTGGACAAGACCGTCTTAGTCTTCGGGCAGATGAACGAACCTCCGGGAGCTCGCCTCAGGGTTGGGCTTTCAGCCCTTACTCAAGCTGAGTTCTTTCGTGATGAAGAGGGTCAGGATGTGTTGCTCTTCATAGATAACATATTTCGGTTCGTACAAGCGGGTTCGGAGGTTTCTGCGCTCTTGGGACGGATGCCCTCGGCAGTTGGATACCAGCCAACCCTCGCTACGGAGATGGGGGAACTCCAGGAACGAATTACCTCCACCAAGCGAGGGTCCATCACCTCGGTTCAAGCGATCTATGTTCCCGCGGATGATTTGACGGACCCAGCCCCGGCTACCACCTTTTCCCACCTGGATGCCACCACCGTTTTATCCAGGCAGCTGGCGGAGCTCGGGATTTACCCGGCGGTGGACCCCCTCGATTCAACATCGCGAATCCTGGATCCCAGAATTGTGGGGGAAGAACATTATACCGTGGCCCGGGAGGTTCAACGGGTCCTCCAGAGGTATAAGGAGCTTCAGGATATCATCGCCATCCTGGGGATGGAAGAGCTCTCAGAAGAGGATAAGCTCAGCGTCGCCAGGGCCCGAAAGATTCAGCGGTTCCTCTCCCAGCCTTTTTTCGTTGCCGAGCAGTTTACGGGGGCCGCTGGCCGATACGTCCCCCTCTCGGAGACCATCCGGGGGTTCAAGGAGATCGTCGAGGGGCAACACGATGACCTGCCGGAACAAGCCTTTTATATGGTGGGTGGGATCGATGAAGCCGTCGAGAGGGGCAAGAGGTTGAGGGAGGCAGCGTAGGTGGATGGCCCCCAATTTAGCCTGGAGGTCGTGACCCTGAAGAGGCTCATCTTCAGTGGAATGGTCGAAGGCGTCACGGCTCCCGGCAGCGTTGGATATTTCGGCATCCTCAAGGGCCACGCTCCCTTTGCCAGCAGCCTGCAACCGGGGATTTTCACCTTAACCTTGCCCAAGGGGGAAAAGAAGGTGATGGCCATCAGCGGGGGGTTTCTGTCGACGGACGGGGAAAAAGTCGTCGTCCTGGCCGACTCCGCCGAGGCACCGGAGGAGATTGACCTGGAACGCGCGAGGGCTTCACGGGACCGGGCACAGAGGAGGTTAAGTGAAAGTTCGTCCAATATCGATGTGGCGAGGGCGAAGGCCTCCCTGGCGCGGGCCCTGGCGCGGCTCAAGGTTACCGGGGGATCCTGAGGCGCCCATGCACCCGCCCATCCCTAGCCCGTTTCGCCCTCCGCAATTTCTCCACCAAGTCGTAAGATGCACCCCTTAACTCCCCCAAGGGGACATCGGGTTTGATCTCCTTGCCGTGGAAATCCGATCCCGCCGTCACCAAAAGCCCGAATCGGTCACAGACCCCCTTGAAGTACTCCTCGTCTTCGGTCCCATGATGACTGGAATAGACCTCAATGCCCTCCAGCCCTGCCCCGACCAACTCTGACAACCTCTCATCCTTCACTTCAGCGGGATGGGCCAGTATGGGTATTCCCCCGAGCAACCGCACCAACTGGATCGCCGCGGGTGTGGAGATGAATTGGATGGAAACCGAAGCCGGCCTCCCCCCTGCCAGATAGTCCAAGTAGAAGTTCAAATAGGGGGAACTGGACCGTTCCCCATCGATATATGCCCTCAATCGGGGATTCGCCCGGTTTTCCTCCCTCGCCAGGAGTGCATTGAGATAGGAGACCCCCGTCGGCTCCTTCCCTACGGATAACCGCTCTACATCATCCACCGATAGCGTAAAGCCCAACTCCCTCAATCGCTTCACCCGTTGCCGGATCTGTCTTTTCTTTTGCTCCCCCAGCCCCTCCAACCAGAGCAGGAGCCTCTCATCTTGATGGTCGATGAAGTAGCCCAACAGGTGAAAATCGTACCCCTTGTAGTGGGTATTGATCTCGATGCAGGGAATAAATTCAATCCCGAACTCCCGGGATATCCTTAATCCCTCGTCCACGCTTCCTACGGAATTGTGGTCCGCAAAGGCGATGGCCTCGAGTTTGAGCCCCTTCGACATTTCAAATATCTCCTCCGGCCCGTGCTGCCCGTCGGAACTCGCCGTGGTGTGCACATGAAGGTCGATCATGATTTCATAACCTCGAGGCCGGCAAACTTGACCTTCAATTTCTTCGTTCCCACCGAGGGGAAGTAGACCCACACCTTGAGCTCCTCTCCCCGCCCCTCCCGCGACTTCACCACTCCAGGGCCGAACTTGGGGTGCTTCACCCACGCTCCCACCTCCAGGTCTTCTCCATGGCTTTCCCCTGATTCGGCCCATACCTCCTCGATCTGGCTGTCGGAGTAGTCGAGATAAGCGCTTCCATCCATCTCCCTGTCCCGGGGAAGGGCCATCGCCCCATCCCCCACCCTTCGGGTCAAGAGCTCCTGGGGGATCTCCTCGATGAAGCGGGAAGGGAAATTGTACCGTTCTGAACCAAACACCCTTCTCCGTTCCGCATTGGTGAGATAGAGCTTCTCCTTCGCCCTGGTCATCCCTACATAGCAGAGGCGCCTCTCCTCTTCCAAGTCCTCCGCCCCTTCCCCCCTCCTCTGATGGGGAAAGAGCCCATCCTCCATTCCCACGAGGAAGACAATGGGGAATTCCAATCCCTTCGCACAGTGGAGGGTCATGAGGCTCACCCTGTTCGACTTATCATCGTAGTCATCGACATCGCTGATCAGGGAGATTCGATCCAAAAATCCGGCCAATGTCTTGTCCTCATTGGCTGGGTCCTCCTCGAATTGGGCCACCACGTTGACCAGTTCCTCCACGTTCTCCCTCCGGGAAACGGCCTCCTCCGTCGACTCACGACCCAACCAATCCAAATATCCCGTTCGCGCCAAAACCAGCAAAACGAGATCCTGAGGGCCTGTGGCCTTTGCGGCCTCCCGGAAGGACTCCATTAAATCGACGAATTCACTAACCCTGTTCCTTATGGCCTCCGAAATGCCTCCTCCAGCTTCCCTGAAGGCCTCATAGAGGGTTATGCCCCTCTCCTTTGCCTCCTGTCCCATCCTTTCAATGGTTTTCGGCCCGATTCCCCTGGGGGGGCTCTGGATGATTCTCTTCAGGCTTATATCATCCGCGGGGTTTGCGATGGTCCTCAGATAGGCGATGACGTCCTTCACCTCCTTTCGCTCGTAGAACCTCAAACCGGCGACGACGGCATAGGGGATTCGGACCTTGACCAGCTCCTCCTCGATGGCGCGGGACTGGGCGTTGGTCCGGTAGAAAGCAGCGAAATCACTATATTTTCTTCCAAGGTCGTGGATTTCTCCAACGATAAAGCCCGCCTCCTCCTGCTCATCCTTCCCCGTGAAATAGACGATGGATTCTCCTTCCTCGTTCTCAGTCCACAATACCTTCTCCCTGCGCTCCCGGTTCCGCCGGACCACCTGCCCGGCCGCCTCCAGGATCCGCTTGGTGGAGCGATAGTTCTGTTCCAATTTGATCACCGTCGTCCCGGGAAAATCCCTTTCGAAGTTAAGTATATTGGTGATCTCCGCCCCTCGCCACCGATAGATGGATTGGTCATCATCCCCCACGACGCAGATATTACCGTGCTTCCGCACCAGATCCTGAATGAAGCGATATTGAATGAAATTGGTATCCTGGAATTCATCCACCAAAACATAGAGCAGGAGATCTTGATAGTGCTCGAGGATTTCGGGGAATTCCCTGAACAATTTCTCCGTGAAGAGGAGCAGGTCGCCGAAATCGAGGGCGTTATTTCCCTTGAGCATTTCCTGGTAGGCCTGATAAACCATGGCTACCCTTTTCTGCATTACGTTGAATGGATCCGGCGTAAAGTCTTCTTGGGATATGCCGTGGTTCTTCGCCCGATCGATCTCCGCCTGGATTGCCCTGGGATGAAAGACCAGCTGATCGATCTCCAGCTCCCTCATGCATGCCTTGATGGCCTGTTCTTGATCCTTCTCATCGTAGATGACGAAATTGCGATTAAAACCCAGGTGATCCACATATTTTCTCAGGATCCTGGCACATGCCGAATGAAAGGTGCTTATCCAGACCCCCTGGCTCGCCCCTAAGAGGCGATCCACCCGCTCCTTCATCTCCCCCGCCGCCTTATTGGTGAAGGTGACGGCCAGAATTCTCCCGGGGGGAATCCCCCTTTCCAGAATGAGATAGGCGATCCGGTAAGTCAGCACCCGGGTTTTTCCGCTCCCCGCACCGGCGAAGATGAGCAGGGGGCCCTCGGTCTTTGTGACCGCTTCCCGTTGGACTGGATTGAGGTCTTCCAGGAGGTTTGACCCCATTATTTCCTCTCCAAACCCCTTCGGAGAACCGCATTGTTGTATGCAACAATCACATCGGTCCTCTTGAGCATTCCCACCACCTTTTTCGGGTTATCCTTGTCGACCACGGGGAGCTGACCGATGTCCTTGATGCCGAACTTTCCCATGGCGTCGTACAGATTCTGATCGGAGGCCAGGGTAATCACATCCTCACTCATGATGTCCTTGGCTATGACCAGGTCCATAAGGCTCTCTTCCAGCAGGATGTGCCGGATATCCCGGAGCGATATGATCCCCACCAATTCCTCCCTGTTGTTCAGCACCGGAAAATAGGAGTGGGTGCTCTCCTTAATGAGATGAAGCAAGCTATTGAGGGGTATGGTCTCCGAAACACTCGCCACATCCCTCACCATGAAATCCCTCACCAGCATCGATTTGAGTATGCTAACCTCCTTGCCCGACCTGACATCGATTCCACGCCGGACCAATTTCATCGTATAGATCGACTCCCTCTTCAGTTGACTTGCGGTAACAGCACTGAGGATGCAGGTCATCATCAGGGGCAAGATGATCCGGTAATCATCGGTCAGTTCGAAAAGGATCAATATGGAGGTGATGGGAGCATGGGTTGTCCCCGCCACGATGGCCCCCATTCCGACCAAACTGTAAGCCCCTGAGGAGGCCGTGACGGAGGGGAACAGGTAGTGCACGACATGGCCATAGACTCCCCCCATCATTGCCCCAATGAACAGAGATGGGGCGAAAATCCCTCCGGAACCTCCCGACCCAATGGTGAGAGAGGTGGCGGCGATCTTGGCGAATACGAGGATCAGAAGGAGAAACCAGGGCATCACTCCCAAAAGGGCTGCGGTGATGGATTCGTACCCGACCCCCAAAATCTGAGGAAGGAAGAGGGAAATGACCCCGATGGTTAACCCACCAAGCGCGGGCTTTATGTAGTCAGGGATCTCAAATGAATCCCAAAGGTCTTCACTCTTATAGAGGGTCTTGGTGAAGAGCAGGGCAACGAGCCCCGCCAAGAACCCCATGACCAGGTAAACCGGGATCTCCCATATGCTGACCAGGTTATATTGGGGGATGCTAAAGGCGGGGTAATTCCCCAGGAAGGCCCTGGAGACCACCGTTGCCAAGACGGAGGCAAGGACGATGGGGCCAAAGGTCCCTATCTCAAACTCACCGAGGATGACCTCCAGGGCGAAGATGGCCCCGGCAATGGGGGCATTGAAGGTGGCAGCAATGCCCGCTGCGGCACCACAACCCACCAAGTTCCGCAACCGATTGCCCGAAACCCTCAAAATCTGTCCAAAGGCCGAACCGATGGCCGCCCCGATTTGGACGATCGGTCCCTCCCTCCCCACAGATCCACCGGTGCCGATACAGATCGCCGAGGCCAGAGTTTTGACGATCACCACCCTCTTTCGGATGAGGCCGCTTCTCATCGCCACCGCTTCCATGACCTCGGGAACCCCGTGACCCTTCGCCTCCCGGGCGAAGAAAAAGATCAATGGGCCGATTACCGAACCACCGAAGGCAGGAATCAGAATTTTCCAATACCAGGGGATGGACAAAACGATATCGATGAGATCCGAGCCTGATCCATACGAGATACTCTGGAAAATCCGAATCAGCAAACGAAACCCGATGGCCCCGAAACCGCCCAGCAGCCCGATGAAAATAGCCAAGGTGATGGTGACGGTGTATTCACTCTTTCTAAAGGAGTCGATGGCCGTGAGGATCGTTTTCCAGAAAGGTGATCGATTTGGCATTTTCCCCTGTCGCTTTCTGATCCATTATTCCACGGTTACGCTCTTCGCTAAATTTCTCGGTTGATCTACATCATTTCCCATAAAATCCGCAATATAGTAAGCCAGAAGCTGGAGGGGAATGGTGAGGAGGACCGGGGTTAAGGCGGAAATGGTGGGGGGGATGGAGATGACATCTTCAACCTTGGAGGCAATCTCCCTATCATCTTGAGAGGCCAAGGCGATGATCCTTCCCTCCCTGGCATGGACTTCCTCGATGTTGTTCATCACCTTCTCGTAGGTATCGTCCCTTGTAGCCAGGACGACCACAGGCATCTCCCGATCAATGAGGGCAATGGGACCGTGCTTCATTTCCCCGGCGGGATAACCCTCGGCATGGATATAGGAGATCTCCTTCAATTTCAATGCGCCCTCCAAGGCTATAGGGTAGTTGATGCCCCTGCCAAGGTAAAGGAAATTCTTGGCATGGACGTACTTCCTGGCTATCCTTTGTATTTCCTTGTGTTCCCTGACGACTTCCTCCAAACGGTGAGGAAGCTTAACCAACTCACCGATGAACTCCTCCATCTGGGCGTCGTCGATGTATCCCGATCGCTTTCCAAGAAAGAGGCTTATGAGGTAAAGGATGACCAATTGGGTCGAAAATGCCTTGGTAGAGGCCACCCCGATCTCGGGGCCGGCGTAAGTGAAGATGGTGTAATCCGACTCCCTTGAAAGGCTGCTCTCAACAACATTACAGATAGCCAGTGTCCGCGCCCCTTTTTTCCTTCCCTCCCTCAGGGCAGCCAGGGTGTCGGCCGTTTCCCCCGATTGGGAAATGGCCACAAGCAGGGTTTTCTCATCTACGAGGGGATTTCTGTATCGAAATTCAGAGCCGATATCGGCCTCAACGGGAATCCTGCAAAGGGACTCGATGAGATATCGTCCCACCAAGGCCGCATGAAATGAGGTGCCGCAGGCCACCAGGGCGACCTTATTGATTTCTTTCACCATCTTGTCATCGGTATCGAACCCCTCGAAGATGATCTCCGAGCGATCTTCCGAGATTCTTCCCCTGATGGTATCCGTAACTGCCCTGGGCTGCTCCATAATCTCCTTGAGCATGAAATGCTTATATCCCCCCTTCTCCGCCATGAGGGGATTCCACGTCACCCTCTTGGGCTCCCTCGGAATGCCCTTCCCCTCCAAATCAAGGATCTCTACTTCCCCATCTGAAAGGACAGCCATCTCGCCGTCTTCGAGAAAGATGAAGTTCCGGGTATAGTTGAGTACTGCGGGGGTATCGGAGGCGATGAATAATTCGCCCTCTCCCAATCCGACAACAAGGGGACTCTCACTTCTCGCGGCGATGAGTTTATCGGGCTCCTTTTCGCAGAGAACCCCCAGGGCATAGGAACCTTTGATCTTCCCAAGGGCATACCTCACGGCTTCATCGAAGGGGAGCCCTTCTCCAAGGAAACGGTCAATGAGGTGGGCGATCACCTCGGTGTCCGTCTCCGAAGTGAACACATGGCCCCTTTCCATCAATACCTTTTTGAGGGATAGGTAATTCTCGATGATCCCATTGTGAACCACGGCGATGCTTCCCGCCTTATGGGGATGTGCGTTATCATCCGAGGGCCTGCCGTGGGTTGCCCATCGGGTATGTCCTATACCAAGTCTTCCCTCGAAGGATTCCCCGGCGATCGCCTCCTCCAAGATCTTCAGTTTTCCCCGCGCCCGCCGGACCTCTATATTCCCCTGATGAAACACCGCTATGCCCGCGGAATCATACCCCCTATATTCCAATCGCCTCAAGCCATCCATTAAGACCTGAACCGTTTTCCTCGGCCCCAGGTACCCAACGATCCCGCACATTTCCCTTGGCCCCCTGATCTGGAAAAGGCTACTTCCTCTTCGCCTTTCTCTGTTTCCAACCCCTTATATTTTTCTGCTTCGAACGGCTGATGGCCAAAGCTCCATCTGGGACATTTCTCGTGATGGTCGATCCCGCTCCAACGCTTGAACCCCTCTTCAAAGTCACGGGGGCAATGAGTTCGGTATTGCTGCCCACGAAAACATCGTCTTCTATCACGGTAGGGTACTTCTTTTCCCCATCATAATTGCAGGTTATAGTCCCAGCTCCGATATTCACATTTTTCCCCACCGTGGTGTCCCCAAGGTAGGTCAGGTGATTGGCCTTTGTTCCCTCGCCAATGATGGATTTCTTCACCTCCACGAAATTCCCGATTCGGGCATTCCTTTTGACCTCTGTTTTAGGTCTCAAACGTGCAAAGGGACCAATGGCCGCACCCTCTTCAATGGTGCTTTCGGTGATCACCGAAAAGGACTTGATCACTACGTCACTGCCGATCCTCGAGTCGGTGATTTTCGTATTCGGCTCGAGGATACACCTCTCTCCGATGATCGTCTCTCCTTGAAGATAGCAATTGGGATAGATCACCGTATCCCGTCCCACCCGGACCGGCTTGTCGATGTACGTAGTTTTCGGATCGACAATGGTTACCCCATCGAGCATCATCCCGGTCAGTAATTCACTGCGCATGATTTCATCGGCTTTCGCCAAATCGACTCTCGTGTTAATGCCCACTACCTCCGCGGGATGTTCGGCTACAAAGGCGTATACCTTTCGTTTTTGTCCATTGGCGATGGCGACGATATCCGTTAAATAGTACTCCCCTTGAACGTTGTCCTGCCTCACCTGTTTCAGTGCCTCAAAAAGAAAGGGGGATTCGACGCAGTAGATCCCGGTATTGATCTCCTTAATGCTCATTTCGTCAGGGGAGGTATCTTTGTCCTCGACGATTCTTTGGACCCATCCTTCATCGGCCCTCACAATTCGACCATAACCAGTGGGGTCTTCCAATACCGTTGTCATAACGGTTATGACTCCTTCGTTGCCCTTATGAAAATCGATAAACCTCCTCAGGGTATCCTCTTTAAGGGAGGGAACATCCCCGTAGAGGATCAGGACCGTCCCCTTGAATCCCTTCAAATGTTTCTCAACACAGAGCACGGCATGCCCCGTTCCCAAGGGATCTCCTTGATCAACGAAGGTCAGCCGGTCATCGGTAAAGTGCGCTCGGATTCTTTCACCTTGGTATCCCACAACCACGATGGTCTTTCCCGAGTTTATCCCGTTAAGGGAGAGCTCAATGGGATAACTGAGCATGGGGACACCCAATAGGGGATGGAGGACCTTAACGAGGTCCGATTTCATCCGGGTCCCTTTCCCGGCGGCCAAAATAATGGTGGCAAGATCATCGTTGCCCATTACTGGGGATTCTCCTCTTTGGTTGTTATATAGTTGTTATATACTGTAATATCAAGCTATTATATCGCGTTTCTCGCTCCAGTCAAGGTGAATTAACGCCTTCCATCCCTTCGCTTGAGGCCTTTTCCCCTTTCTTTTTTCCCCTTGACACGCAAAAGGTCTTTATATTATAAATGCTGTAACTTAATCGGTGCCGGGATAGCTCAGTCGGTAGAGCAGGGGACTGAAAATCCCCGTGTCGGTGGTTCAATTCCGCCTCCCGGCACCTCGAAAATCATTTTGGTTCAAGGGGTTAGCTTCCATGTGGCTAATCCCTTTTTTCTTGCAAACTCTCGATTGTAACTGTTTTGTAACCATTTTGGGTTTCCAGATACGCCTCTTGCTTTTGCGCCGCAAGGCGGAGGTCGGATTCACTGACGATGTTATACCGCTCAAAAACTGACCTTGTTTTGTGGCCACTAATCACCATCGCCACCCTCTCAGGTACCCCTGCCCTAACCATGTTCCTCACGGCCGTCCGTCTCAGATCGTGGAAAAAGCGATGACCAATCTTGGCC
>JBGVTJ010000368.1:0-5426 GCA_041862515.1 Thermodesulfobacteriota bacterium
GATGTAAGATGCAATATTGGTTCTACCTTGCTTGGGCCATCCTTCTCGAGGTTGCCGGTACGACGTCAATGAAGCTATCCAAAGGCTTCACGAACCTCGTTCCGTCTATTTTGCTCTTCGTATTCTACGTGGCTTCATTTGTGGCATTGACGTTCGCGCTGCGAAGGATTGATGTCAGTGTTGCGTATGCAGTCTGGTCTGGTGTCGGTACCGCCCTAATAGCAACAATTGGAATTCTGTATTTCCGGGAACCCGCAACGGCGTTTAAGCTAATCAGCATTGCATTCATTATTGCTGGTGTTTTCGGGCTCAATCTCAGCGGAGCTAACCATTGAACATAAGATGCCTTCATTATGTTCTCCGGACGCAGTGAAACGTCGTGGCGTTTCGCTATAATAGCCTTGCAGCCGCTGCTCAGCGGCAATGAGATAAGGAGGTAAATGATGGCGTTATCAAAGCAGGAGATTCGTTCTAGTTATCAATCGGCAGCGAAGTATTACGACTTCGCTGTGCGGCTCTATGGACTAATAGGTATTCGCAAAGCCTATCGTTCACGCGCGGTAAAACTCTTAGGTCTTCAACGGGGAGACTGTGTTGTCGAGCTCGGCTGCGGGACCGGCTTAAATTTTCCCCTTATTGTCGAGCAAATAGGACCGGAAGGCCGGTTGATAGGAGTTGATCTAGCTCCTAAAATGCTTGCGTGCGCGCGGGAGCGGGTTGAGCGCGCGGGCTGGAAAAACATAGAGCTCGTCCAGTCAGATATAGTCGCATATAACTTTCCACAAGTGGTAAACGGAGTACTATCGATTGGCGTTTTTGGATACATAGCCGATGGTGATCGTGTGATTAAAGCGGCCTCGCATGCCCTCGCTCCAGGTGGCCGGCTGGTAATTATGGATGGCAAACGGCCGGAGCGCTTGCCTTCTCTGATCTTTAATTTCATTGTGCGAGTGTCTCGATCGTTTGGGGTTACAAGCGATTATTTCGATAAGCGTACTTGGGAATCAGTAGAGCGTTATTTTCGGGAAACTGCGTTCGAGCAGATGTATGGAGGCATGCTATACATTTCATCCGGCACGGCAGCATAGCGGACGGCTGAACAAGGCGCTGAAGGCAAAGGATGTGTCAAATTTCGAGATAAGCTGGTTCGTCAAGACTCATTGACGGGAGAATGACTTCGAAGTCCTGGGTATTAAGGGTTAAGGGAGGGGGATGGCTGAACAAGACAAAGGAGTTTCCAGGAGAAAAATGATCGGTTATGGTTGAATCGGGACCTCAGGTGGTAAGGTGGCATCTGCTCACAGATTTTCTCCATGATTGTTGTCTAAAACATGCGGAATCTTGCGATATTGTTCTTGACTAATTTAGTCAATAATGGTAGAGTTTGAACCATGAGGTTATCAACCCAAAGCCGTTATGGAGTGAGGGCTGTCTTCGACATCGCCTACCATGGCGGGGGAGAAGGGGTACAAATTAAGGATATTGCCAGAAGACAGGAGATATCCCCCCGGTATCTGGAGCAGATTTTTCAGAAATTGAGAAATGGAGGTATCCTGATCAGTAAAAGGGGTCCTGCAGGGGGTTATTCACTGTCCAGAGGCCCTGATGAAATCACGGTGGGTGCTATTGTTCGGGTAACAGAGCGAGGATTGGCCCCTGTTTTTTGCGTTCACCCGGAGCGATCGGGGAAGGATTGCGATCGTATCGCCGAGTGCGTGACCCGACTTATCTGGAAGGAGGCAGGGGAAAAATTGGAGGATTTCTTCGACTCCGTTACCATTCAAGACCTCTGTAGGAAAGCGGAAATTTTGGGGATTCGTAAGGAGGAGAGTCAGGGCTTAATGTATTACATTTAGGGGGATCTCCTTGGAAATGGACATCTCTGACATGCTTCTGGATGAGGAGAAGGAAGATATCCGGCCACCCTAAGCACGATTTACAATTTCGGTTGAGTTGGAGGGGGTGGTTTCATCCCCTTCATTTTTTGTATAATTCTTTATTAATTTAGTAAGAAATGTGTCGAGGAGGGGTTCGATGGAATTTGTCGATGGCTTACACTGTAGGGAGTGTGGCAGGAAATACGATGTTTCTGCCATCTACGTATGTGAGTTTTGCTTCGGTCCTTTAGAGGTCATGTATCGTTACGAAGAGATTAAGGAGCAGCTCACGGTGGAAGAGCTCATGTGTAGGCCGAAGACCATGTGGCGTTACAAGGAACTCCTTCCTTTGGATCATGAGCCCACGGTGGGTTTAGAGGTGGGCTTCACCCCATTAATCAAGGCACGCCGTTTGGCCAAAGTGATGGGGGTTAAGGAGCTCTACATCAAGAACGATTCCGTAAACTATCCCACCCTCTCCTTCAAGGATCGGGTCGTCTCAGTAGCCCTCTCTAAGGCGAAAGAATTCGGCCTTGGGGTGGTGGCATGTGCCTCTACCGGAAATCTCGCCAATTCTGTAGCCGCATTGGCTGCCTCTGCGGACCTAGAGAGCTATATCTTTATCCCTTTCGACCTGGAACAGGGGAAAATTCTGGGGACGCTCATCTATGGGACAAACCTCATCGGTGTCAGGGGGAGCTACGATGACGTGAATCGGCTCTGTAGTGAGATCGCCCAGGGCCTCGGTTGGGGTTTTGTGAACATCAACTTGAGGCCCTTCTATGCCGAAGGGTCTAAAACCTTCGGGTTTGAAATCGCTGAACAGATGGGTTGGAACCTTCCTCAGCATGTGGTTGTCCCCATGGCCGGAGGTTCGTTAATCACCAAGATATGGAAGGGGTTCAAGGAGTTGGAGAAGTTAGGGTTCCTGAATGGGGGAACTTCAAAGATTTACGGGGCGCAAGCCTCTGGAGCAAGCCCTATCACAACAGCACTGAAGGAGGGTGAAGATCTCATTAAGCCCCAGAAGCCCCGTACCATTGCCAAATCCTTGGCCATTGGAAATCCCGCGGACGGCTACTACTCCCTCAAGGTGATGCGTGAAAGCGAAGGGTGGGGAGAGGATGTGAGCGATGCGGAGATCATTCAGGCAATGAAACTTCTTGCCCATACCGAGGGAATCTTTACCGAGACGGCTGGTGGCGTGACGGTTGGGGTAACGCAGAAACTAATTCAACAGGGAATCATTCCTCGGGACGAGTCGATCCTTATCTGCATCACGGGCAACGGTCTCAAAACCCAAGAGGCGGTTATGGGGGAGATCGGTCAACCGGTTGTTATCGAACCCAATATCAATGACTTTCGCCGAGTGGCGAATCAAGAAATATCACAGTAAGTGGCCAGAAAGGAACAGGAGATGTTGGGTGCTCAAGTGAGAAAAAGGGTCTACCTTACCTTTCCCCAAGCTCTCATCAAGGAGCCGGTGGTCTATAACGTGGGGAAGAAGTTTAAGGTGGTGACAAACATCAGGACGGCCAGCGTCACCGAGGAAATAGGGATTATGGCCCTAGAGATCACGGGAGAAGAGGAAGAGTACCAGAAGGCAGTGGAGTATTTGAGGGGGCTAGGGGTGAGGGTGGACCCCATCGAGATGGATGTCATCGAATGAAGTCGTGGAGCCATAAGGAGAGTCACCCATGGTGAGGATTCCTAAAATTCTCTTCCAGGAAATGGTTAACCATGCCTTACGGGAGGCACCTTTGGAGTGTTGTGGAATCCTGGCGGGAAAGGGGAGGACGGTTCGCCGGATGTACGAGATGAGGAATGCGGACGAGTCGAGGACTACTTACTTGATGGCCCCAGAGGAGCAACTTGAGGTTTTTAGGGAGATCGAAAAGGAACGGCTGAATATGGTGGCCATATACCACTCCCACCCCCATACCATACCCTTTCCCTCGGAGAGGGATGTGAGGTTGGCCTTTTATCCTAATATTGCTTACGTCATTATTTCCCTAAAAGCAGGGAAGACTTCTGTAAAGGGTTTCAGATTCGGGAAGGATGCAATCTATATCGAGCCTATCCGGGTAATTAATCGGGTTTCATAGTTCATCATCGGAGGCTGGGGGAATGGGCAAAGGTTTTAAAGAGATGTGGTCGGACATAAAGGGAAAGATAAAAGAAGTATCGCCCGAAGAACTGAGCCAGCGGATGGCCAATGGAAAAGAGACCATCTTATTGGATGTCAGGGAGAAGGATGAGGTGAGAAAGGAGTACATCTGTGGGGCTGAATTCCTCCCCCGGGGTTTTTTGGAGATGCGTGTGGAGGAGCTCATTCCCGATAAGGAGAAGCCCATTGTGGTGTATTGTGCCGCGGGGGTTCGTTCCGGTTTTGCCGCCAAGACCTTAATGGATATGGGATATAGAGATGTTGCCTCCTTGCGGGGAGGAATTGCGAATTGGAAGAGGTCGGGGTTTGAGGTCCTCAGGGATCTGGATTTCACGCGAGAACAATTGGATCGATACAGCCGTCAGATCATCTTGCCCGAGGTAGGGGAACAGGGCCAGGCCAAAATACGCCGGGGGAAGGTCCTGATTGTGGGCGGTGGCCCTTTGAGCTCCGCCGCTACTATGTATCTGGCCGCCGGAGGGGTGGGTACCTTGGGAATTGTAGATTGCCATTCCGTAACCCATGGAGATCTGAGGGGTCAAGTTTTACACACCGTATCCTCTTTGGGGAAAAACCGCGCTGAATCGGCGGCAAAAATGGTTGAGAGGATTAATCCGGACGTGTCAGCCAAGGCTTATCCCATTCAGTTAGATGCCGAGAACTCCATGGCTATTCTCAAAAATTATGATGCTGCCCTGGAATGTAGCGGCAATTCCCGCACGCGCTATCTCCTGAACGATGCCTGTTACTTTCAGAAGAAGCCCCTTTTTATCGCTGAGATGACGCGAGATGGGGGCAAGGCGATGAGCGTTTATCCGCGAGAAGGTCCGTGCTACCGGTGTGCCTTTCCAGAGCCCGAGCTTGACGACAACGCATCCGAAGGGGACGGGTATTCAGAGGCCATGGGGGGACTGATGGGGTTAATCCAGGCCGCGGAGATCTTCAAGTTTTTCCTGGGAAAGGGGGACCTCTTAAAAGGCAGGCTCCTCCTCTGGAATGGATTCCACATGAGGTTTCAGCAGAAACCGATTGAGCGAGATAGGGCATGCCCCTTGTGCGGGGAACACCCTGCCATTACCCGTTTAATGAGCGGATTGAGATCATTGGGGTGGAGCCATTGGAACCTCTCCATGGAATCGAAGGGTTGAAATACATGGAGACCTCCAATGTGCCCGGCATTTACGACGAGCAGCTTTTGGATAGGAAGATCATGGTAAGTACCGAACAGGCTTACCGGATGACGGAAGAGATTGCTCTGAAGGAAGGCCTTTTTGTCGGACATTCCTCGGGAGCCGCCATGATGGCCGCCTCGGAATTGGCCCAGAGGATCGGAAAAGGCGTGATCGTGACCCTTTTCCCTGATCGGGGAGATCGATACTTAA
>JBGVTJ010000369.1:0-4333 GCA_041862515.1 Thermodesulfobacteriota bacterium
GGTTCAAGGGGGCTGTCAACATCCACAACCCCTACTACACCATCCAGCTCCTGGTTGACTCGCTCAAGGACCTTGAGGCTACCGCCCGAACCGTTCTCCCTGCACCTCAGGTCGACTTGATCTTGGCCAACAGACCGTCTTTTCCAACGGATGATCCAGCCAGGAACTATGGCGCTAACCAGTTGACCCTGCCGTAACCATGGGGACGGGATGCTTGATGATTCATGAAGGCCCTTGGCTTACCGAGGGCCTTTTCATCGATCTGGGAAGGTCTAATTGGTCTTTTGAGACAGTAACCTGAAAGAATCTGGAGAAATGCAACTCCGAGGAGAGGAAGCTTTTCGTGGTCAATCGCCGTTCGAACACGTTGACGGTTATGGATAAGTTTACGATCAGGAAGGAAGCGACCATCAGGGTTGGATCGAAGTCCTTCGATGCGGTCTCCACGGAATGATCGCGCGGAGGGGAGGAGGTTACAAGGAGATTAGGCTAATGATTCGAGAAGTTCTTGATCATCATTTGCCCCAGCTCCTTGGATCGATTTGTGCCGACCTCAACGGCATTGATAAGGGTTGTTCGGAGTCCTCCTGCCTCTATCGTGTGAAGGGCGGCGATGGCTGTTCCGCCGGGGGAGGTAACCTTATCCTTTAATCTCCCCGGGTGTTCACCCGTCTCCAATAGTAATTTTGCGGCGCCCAAAACCGATTGGGCCGAAAGCAAGAGGGCATCCTCGCGTGAAAGGCCCATCTTTACCCCCGCGTCGGCGAGGGCGTCCACGATCAAGAAGATGTAGGCGGGACCGTTACCGCTCAATCCCGTGATAGCATCCATGAACTCCTCCTCGATGATGATGCTTTTTCCCACGGAATCGAAGATGGCCTTGGCGAGCTTAAGGTCTCCCTTGGAGGCGTGCTTTCCGGGTGCAATGGCTGCTGCCCCCTCCTTGACGGATGCAGCGATATTAGGCATGACCCGAATGAGGCGAAGGTCTTTATTGAGGCACGATTCGATGGCCGCAAGGGGTACACCGGCGGCAATGGAGATGATGACTTGAGACATATCCAGATGGGCAGCCGTTTCCCTGAGTATCGATGCCATGATCTGGGGTTTGATCGCATAGATCACGATCTCCGATCCCTTGACTACATCGATATTACTCGTGGTCGTGACAACCCCATAGGCATCGTTGACCGATTTGAGCCTCTCCTTCCGAACGTCCGAGCAAATGATGTTCTTGGGGATGGCCGATTTGGCGTAAATGAGCCCGCTGATGAGGGATTCCCCCATATTTCCCGTTCCGATAATGCCGATCTTCTTATCTTTCAACATGGCCTCTATTTCCCTTGATTTAAGATTTTATGGTGGAGATGAGGGGATTCTAACCCCCGACCCCCGCGTTGCGAACGCGATGCTCTCCCGCTGAGCTACATCCCCACTCCTTTACAGCTCCATATTTCCCAATAGGTTACGGATGCCATCCCGACATTTGCGAACCTGAAGATCAATCCTTTGACAATAATGTTTTAATGGTACCCTTCAATTCCGTCAGGTCCGATGTCTTGATCACATAGGCATCGGATGCCCAGGTTGACAAATCCTGTTTATATTCACCGTATGCAGAGCACAATATGACCGGCAGGTTCCGTCGGACCTCCCTGATCTTCCGCAATGTTTCGACGCCGTCCATCCCAGGCATCCTAATATCCAGGGTGACGAGATCGGGCTGAAAGGTGTTCACTTTTTCCAAGGCCTCTTGGCCATGGGCGGCCACATCAACGGTATATCCCTCCTCCTCTAATTCCTCTTGATACAGGAAGCGGATGTTTTCCTCATCGTCGACCACCAGTATCTTCTTCATCATCGCCCTCTCATTCCCGTTGCCCTTTACCTGCGGATGCAGTATGATTCGAAGCCTCGCTCCGGGTTGGCCATTGTGCCCCTCCTTCAACGGGCAATTTGACGGTGAAGGTTACACCTCGACCCGGGTCGTTATTGACCTCGATCACGCCCCCGTGTCCATCTACAATCCGGTGGCAAATGGCCAATCCCAAGCCTGTTCCCCACCCCTTGGTGGTGAAGAAAGGGTTGAAAATATTGTGGAGTACCTCGGAGGGAATTCCCCCTCCCGTATCCCTCATCTCAATAGCGATGCAATCACGATCCTCTTGAGAGACGGGAGCGGTCTTTACCGTCAACCTTCCCCCACCTCCCATGGCTTCCCTGGCGTTGGTAATGAGATTGATGAATACCTGCTTGATCTCCTGGTAGTCGCAAGGAATCTCCGGTAGATTCCCGTGGAGGGATTTTTCAACCTCGATCCCCTGGGACTTCATTTCATCCTCCATTTCCGTCAAGGTCTCCTCTATGATTCGATTCACGTCGAATCTTTCCAAGACCACTTTAGTTGACTTGGAAAAATAGAGGATATCGTTGAGAATTCCCTCCAATCGGCCCACCTCTTTGATGATGGCGTCCGTGTACCTCTTTTCGTGAAGGCCGTTATCGGGCTTTTTATGTAACCTCCTGGCATACCCACCGATGGACACGAGCGGATTCTTAATCTCATGGGCCACACTGGCAGCCATTTCTCCCAAGGCTGCCAATTTCTCCCTCTCAAGGAGGGTTTCTTGGGCCTTTTTCAATTCCAAATGGGCATCCTCGAGATATTTGTACAGGATGCAATTCTCGATGGCGAGGCCCGCCTGCCTCGTAAACATGGTCAACAGTTGTATGTCGTCATCCGTAATGGGGCGTCCGTTATAGAGGTTATCCACAACGATAACCCCGATAGTGCTTTCCCTGCCCCAGAGGGGAACGGTAGCGAATCGATAGGACCTACTATCCCCATCCGATTGTGACGCTAAAGCACAATTGACGTCCCTGTGTATCTCGCAATCCTTTTGGCACGTTACCCCATCTCGCTCATAATCGATATTGAAAGGCTTCTGCTCCCGCACTGTCCGAGCAAGGATACAATCCCCCTTATCCAGGGGGATATTTACCCTTCTTACCCTCTCATCCAGGAGTGTCCCCGTAGGGGAGTACTGAGGATTTAGAGACGAGAGGGTTTCGGAAAGCTTATCCCGTTTACCCTCCAAGTTTTTCCAAATCTTCCCCGCTTGTTCGGCATTGTCAGGTCCAACCCCCATCATTCCAGTGAGGCGATTTCTCCTTTCGTCGGTCAGGAAAAGCATGGCCCGATTGAACCCCATCCCGTCCCCCATGGTAATGGCAGTAAGGATGATGCGGAGGATCTGTTCGAACTTCATGGTAGACAAAAGGGCATTATTGATTTCATACAAGAGGGAGAGCTGGTTTGCTTGGCGATCCTTCTCCTCTGCGAGTTTTGTGGCATCCAGGCGTGCAGAGGCATTCTCTATGGTATTGGCCATTTGGTTGGCCATGATGGAAAGCAACCGTTCATCTTCCCGGCTGAAGGCATCGTTTTCGGGCAACTTCCCTCCCTTTTTATCGTATACGGTAAGCGTTCCAAAGGCCTTTCCCCTGGACATGAGGGGGACGCAAAGTAAGGAAAGACGGGCCACTCCTTCTCTTTTTTGATTAACATCGTCAATGAGGGTGGGCTGACCCGTGGAAAGGACCCCCCTCGCCAATTCATCGTCAAGAGACACGAGGGATTGAGGATATGTTCCCAATTGTGCCTCGATCCGAAGTTTCTGGGTTTTCCCCTCTTTGAGCCTCAATGTCCCCCCGCTGGCCCCCAAAACCCTGGTGCTCGTCCTGACGACCAGATCCAGAAGGTCCTTCCATTCGATGGTCGATGTGACGATCTTGCTCGATTCGTAGAGGCTCGTTAATTCCGAGATTTTCCTTTTGGCCTCGGAGAAGAGTTCGGCATTTCGAAATGTCCCGGAAATCTCCCTGCCAACGGTCAGAAGAAATTCCAGCTCATCCTCCGCAAATCTCCTCGACTGAGCGTAGTAAAGGAGAAGGATCCCATAGGAAAGGACCTCATCAGCAATGGGGATGAGGGCAAAGCTAAAGGGAGCGGTTTCCTCCGACATCATCCCCTTCAGATTCACATCCTCTTGGTCACCTCCGTTGAAAAATGAGGGTTGACGGGATTGGGAGACCTTTTCCATCAAGCCTTCCCATCGAGAACTTCCTGTGGGATCTGGATCTCTGCGGTCGCGTTGGCTGGAGGCCGCCAGGGTGAAGGAGTGCGTGTCCTTATGGAAGGCGTAGAGGGCACAAAAATCCGTTGAGAAAGCGTCGGCGAGAATCCCAGCGATTCGGGTTAGGCGGCCATCGATGTCGAGGGTGGAATTGGAAACCCGAATGATCTCTCCCAGGATTTCGCATTCCCTATGGA
>JBGVTJ010000370.1:0-2510 GCA_041862515.1 Thermodesulfobacteriota bacterium
GTGGTCTGCATGTATCACGATCAAGGCTTGATCCCCATTAAGTTGATGGGGTTCAAAAAGGCTGTTAACGTGACTCTGGGGCTGTCGATCATCAGGACCTCGGTCGACCATGGAACCGCCTATGACATAGCGGGAAGTGGAGTCGCCGATCCATCGAGTCTTATTGAGGCAATTATCCTAGCAAGCAAGATGGCCAGGACAAGGGGAAAAAATATTGACAAGTCGATATAATTGGTTTATGAGGAATTGTGAAATTTATCTCAAAAGGAGGGCAAAGTGAAGATTGTCGCATGCATTAAACAAGTCCCCGATACTACCGACGTGAAGATCAATCCGGAAACCCGAACCCTCGTTCGGGAAGGCGTGGAAAGCATTACCAATCCCTTCGATGAATACGCGGTGGAGGAAGCCCTCCTGACCAGGGAGAAATATGGGGGGGAAGTACATGTCATCACTATGGGTCCTCCACAGGCCATCGAGGTGCTCAAGAATGCCTTAGCCATTGGGTCTGACTATGTCTATCTCATTTCGGACAATGCCTTTGCGGGGTCCGATACCTGGGCAACGGCCTATACCATTGCTCATGCCATTAAGAAAATCGGTGCGGTAGATTTGGTGATCTGTGGAAAGCAGGCAATCGATGGAGACACGGCCCAAGTTGGCCCAGGAGTGGCAACTCAGTTGGGCATCCCCCAGTTGACTTATGTCTCAAAGGTACGGGAGATCGATCCAGAAAACAAGAGGATTGTGGTTGAGAGGATGCTGGAGGATGGAAAGGAAATCGTTGAATCCTGTCTCCCTGTCCTCATCACCGTGGTCAAGGATATCAATGAACCCCGGCTTCCATCTCTCCTCGGCATAAAGAAAGCGGCCAAAACCGAAATACCAACCTGGACTATCGAGGATTTGCCGGTAGACAAGGCCAAGTGTGGTCTAGAGGGTTCCCCAACCGAGGTGATTCGAGTCTTCACGCCGGAACCAAGGGGAGGTGGAGAGATTTTGGAGGGAGAGCTGACCGAGACCATTCCCCTCTTGATAGATCAACTGATGGAGGCGAAGGTAATCAAATAGGGAGGAGTAAATGGCCAGATTATTGATCGATGAAGAGGCGTGTACCGGGTGTGAGGCCTGCGTGGAGGAATGCCCCTATGGGGCTCTGGAGATGAAGGGCGATGTCGTATCGGTCAATGAGAAGTGTACCTTCTGCGGGGCTTGCGTTGATGTTTGTCCCGTTGAAGCCCTCACTTTGGAAAAGGAGGAAAGAGAGGTCGAAGGCATTGATATCAAGGAGTATAAAGATGTCTGGGTATTCATCGAACACAAAGGGGGAAAGATCGCCAACGTGAGCTTGGAGCTCCTTGGGGAGGGGAGAAAGCTCGCTAATTCTTTAGGATGCGAACTTTCCGGAATGCTCTTGGGTGACGGCGTCGAGGAATGCGCCCAAGAAGCCATAAGGTATGGGGCGGACAAGGTTTACCTGACCGAAAGCCCCATCTTAAGAGAATACACGACCGACGCTTATACGGCGGGTGCCGTCAATTTGATTAAGCAATACAAGCCCGAAATCGTGATCTTCGGGGCATCGACCCAAGGACGGGATTTCGCGGGAACCGTTGCCACCACTTTATATACGGGGTTGACGGCTGATTGCACGGGACTCGATATCGATCCCGAAACCAAATTACTGAGACAAACCCGTCCCGCCTTCGGTGGCAACATCATGGCTACCATTCTGTGTCAAAAGCACAGGCCCCAGATGGCCACCGTGAGACCCAAGGTCTTCGCCATGCCGGAAAAGGACGATTCCAGGACGGGTGAAATCATTCGAGAACAGGTGCCCATTGGCGAGGATGAGGTAAGGACCAAGATTCTGGATTTCCTTCAGGTGGCCGAAACGGTTAACCTGGTGGATGCGGAGATCATCGTCTCCGGTGGAAGGGGAATGGGAGGGCCTGACAATTTCAAGATTATCCGCGAGTTGGCAAATGTATTGGGTGCGGCTGTTGGTGCATCTCGTGCGGCCGTAGATGCGGGCTGGATGCCCTACGAACATCAAGTCGGCCAGACGGGTCGAACGGTAAGGCCTAAAATCTATATCGCCTGCGGAATCTCCGGGGCCATCCAACACCAAGCGGGGATGAAGACCTCGGACATCATCGTCGCCATCAATAAAGACCGGGAGGCTCCCATCTTTAAAATCGCTACGTATGGGATTGTAGGGAACCTCTTCGAGGCTGTTCCCATGTTGACCCAGGAATTCAAGAAACGGCTGGGCAGGTAGGCCACAGTTGAATGGTTCGCCCTTGTTAGGCAATCTGCCCCCCGGATTGGACACAACGCTATCTCACGCTTCCTTATGAGCAAGCTCAAGATCCGCGAATTATCCCCGCGCTGACCATATCACAGAAGGAGACGGGGAAGAGAAAAGCAATCGTCCCCCTCAGATAGGTTCTCCGCCGCGGACAAGTAAAAGAAAACCCTTGATTTTTTGGATTTCTTCGATCATAATG
>JBGVTJ010000371.1:0-6299 GCA_041862515.1 Thermodesulfobacteriota bacterium
GGCCAGGAGATCGCGGCGCACAATTGGCGGGCCCAATACATCTCGGCGTTGAACTACTGCACCGGCGTGGCTTCAGGCCCCAATCACGAGCGGGGTAACTCGCAGCACATCTGGGTCGGCCACGTCCGGCTGCCCGAATGGGGCATCGACCAAGTGGCAAACGAGGAACGCTGGTCCTGGGATAAGGCGGCCGAGCGCAACGCCAAATTCCATGACTACTGCAACGTCATCAACTCCTCTTGTCACTGTAAGTTCATGGAGTTCAGAACCTACTCCTTGACCGATCTGCTCAACACGATCAACGCCTGCACGGGCCTTGGTTGGACCCAGGCGGATCTGCGTCGCTGCGGTGACCGAATCACCCAGCTTCAGAAACTGCTGAATGTCCGCTACGGCTGGAAGAAGGCGGACGACTTCAACTATCCTAAACGGTTCATGGAGCCAGTTGATGAGGGTCCGGCAGCCGGCAAAATCCCCGTCGGGTTAGAAGATGCCATCATGGGATACTACAAGGAGCGGGGTTGGGACGAGGACGGTAAACCGACCATGGGCAAGCTCGTGGAAGTCGGCCTCGTCGAATTCATGGAAAAATGAAAACTCGCTATCGTAGGGGATGAGTCCCTCTACCGCCAGTCACATCGACCGGCCCACCGGGCCGGTTTTTTTTCACATTCGCCAGAGAGGGTGGCTCAGATTTTGAGCGGGGGGCGCATCCTAGGGCTTCCCACACACTCGGCAGGTGATATCCCTTGTCAACGCTATTTTGGTGATGCCGTCAGATTCCCATTCGGTTCCCCAGGTTATTCCTTGCTCCTGAGAGATCTTTCTGAAGTGCCTGCTCAAGAAGAGCGAAAAAAACCTGATGTCCTGCTTTGTCTCATACAGGGAACCGAAATAGAAGAGGTTCGAAATCTCCCGATGGATGACGTACTTAATCAGTTCTGCCACGGAGAACGCCCCAAGTGCTGCCAGGGGGAGAATATTGATGGGAAAGACTGTTGGTCCAAAGGTCCACAGGATGTTCTTGCTCTGGAATCTCCCCAACAGGCAACTGAGACAGGGGGTCTGGGGGGAGTGGAGCAGCGCCGTGTAAAAACAATTCGAGACAACTCCGGCAAGAAGATATGGTACATGGTGTGCTACGGCAAATTTATTGACCATGAAGCGGAAGGCCCATTTGTCAAAGGTATCGATGATGAAATCTGTCTCAGGATCTACTGTCTCATCGAGGGTGTCGTCGTCTAGTTTCACCCGCCGTGCCCTGATATTCACATTGGGGTTTAGTCTCTTGGCATAAATCTCAAAGGACTCGGCCTTGGTCATGCCGATATGTTCTTCATTATGGACAAACTGGCGATTTAAGTTGGACAACTCCACGACGTCGTGGTCAAAGGCCTGAATCGTCCCGACTCCGAGAAGAAGAAGGTTATTGAGAATAGAGGATGCAGCACCCCCTATGCCCATAACCGCAACGTTCAGGGTTTTCAGCTCTACCTGATGTTCTTCGGACCAGTCTGCCATGAGCAACTGCCGCACGTATCGTGTCTTCTCCCTCTGGGTGAGTTGATTTCGAGGGTTTTTGCTCATTTTCGATACTCCGTTCAGGGTTATCCGAGCTTGCTCTCAACGTATTGGGCAATATTCCGAACACTACTGAATCGCCCGGGAATAATATCTTCGTCCGGTATATCAAATCCGAACTCACTCTCCAACAGAAGAATCAACTCAACGAATTGCAAGGAGGTAAGGCCCAGATCCCTCAATGTATCTGAGTCACCAAAGGGCTCGTTTCCACCCAGGAAATTAGTGGCAATCAGATTCTTGACTCTCTCCTTCATGGACCCTTGTTCTTAGGCGTGAGATTTGCTCCTTGAGAACATTGTGTTTGATCTTTCCTGTCGAAGTTTCGGGAAATGCCTCAAGAAAAATGACCTCATGAGGCACCCATAACCTGTCCAGTTTAGCATGGCATGCGGAAATAATATCTTTCGCTGTCACACGACTCATTTTCTTTCTGACGACGGCCGCACATATGGCATTATCCTTGTAGGGATCCTCCATGCCGAAGACAACGACGCCTTCAACTCCCTTGATTTCACGGATAACCTTTTCAATTGGTTGAGGGATGATTTTTTCTCCCCCGGATTTGAAGACCGAATCCTCTCTTCCCAGGTAATAGTAATACCCGGCCTCATCTTTTTCTGCCAGGTCCCCCGTATGGAGCCATCCGTTCACGATTCTCTGCCTTGTGAGCCGCCTGTCTTTCCAGTAACCCGGAGTGATGTTTGCCCCCCGAGCAATCAACTCCCCCCTCTGGTGGGGTCCAAGCTCGTTGCCATTCTTGTCTACAATCTTCAATTCGACTCCGTCAATCGGCAATCCGATGGATCCCTCTTTCCCGTGAATATCGGATGCGGGCAGGATCGTCAGCCTTGTGCTCGCTTCCGTCAATCCATACATCACGTTGATGCGGCTATTTGGGAAGGATTCATTGATCCGCTCTATCAGACGCCTTGTGGGAGCTGCTCCAGCTATTGTCACGAGCTTGATATGATCAAATCGGCCCTTTTCAAACCGCCTCGTAAGCCACGCAAAATGGTAGGGCACACCTGCGATGACATCGATACGGTGCTCTGATATCATCTTTCTTGCAGCTGCCATGTTCGTGATATCGGGGACCACGGCCACACTCGTGCCGAGTTTTGCCATAAGCCAAAGCTGTGACAAGCCATACGTATGGTGAAAGGGGAGAGGGGTAAAGATCCCCTTTGTTTCACCGATATCGAGCGCCTTGATAATACCTGCGGTCACCGCCTCAAGATTTCCCCCATTCAGCATCACCCCCTTTGGTTGACCGGTGCTGCCCGATGTATATACGAGGTTGAGCAGCCGCGAGGGGGCGTCATCCAGCCCTGATACTGGCAGACCTCTTTCCTCCGTATCCCTGGATACTAATCCCAGGAAATCTCTGTAGCTATCCAGCCGGTATAATCCAACAGTAATGGATTTTGTCTCAAGGCCGGAGCATCCGAGAATAATAGCAGGGTCGATATCCCTGAGCATCGACTCAAGCTGTGAGGGCCGAACGAGCGGATCAAGGGGCACAGCCACCATCCGTGCATAGAGAGCGCCGAAATAGAAGATGGCACTGGTCACGCTGAACCGCAATGCAATAACGACCCTGTCACCTGACTTACCCCTCCGATGTAACCATTTCGCCGCCTGGATCGCCCTCTCATACAACGCTCGGAACGTTAAAGCGACCTCTTGATCCCGGATCGATTCCCTTTGAGGCCATTTGGCTGCGGCGTTTTGAAGCCAGAATGCAGGACCGATCATACCCCTATATAAGCCTCATTGGAGGTGAGAATGCTAATGAATCGGGACGATGGCCAGGGCCATTCCCACGGAAATCACGCCAAATCTGCCTGTTCATGATCTCAAAAGAAAGGAGTTTCGGGGGAGAAGGTATGGCTTTTCAATTGCGGTCCCAACGATGCTACAAATAATTCTCCAGCTCTTTCGCGTCAGCCATCCCGGATTTCTCGGAGATTTCCCTGATGATTTTACCTTCCTTCATGATGTATACGCGGTCGGCCAGGCGGTTGACGATGGAGAGGTTCTGCTCGACAATGAAAGCCGATACATTATGTCCTTTCATCTGGCTCAAGATTCGGAAAATATCCTCGATGACAATGGCGGCCAGCCCTTCCGTCGGTTCATCAATCAGAAAGAGCCGCGGATTACCAACCAGAGCCCGGCCGATCAAGAGAATCTCTCGCTCTCCTCCGCTTAAACCTCCAGCCTTATTATCCATCAGGTCATTCAGTTTTGGATAGATGCTGGTTGTTCTTTGGATGGCTGTGGACATCTCTTCGCCCGCGGCGTAAGCGGCCAATTCGATGTTGTCCCGTACGGTCAAGTGGCTGAAGACTTTCTTGTCCTGAGCCACGTAGCGTACACCTTTTTGGGCTAATTTTGCAGAGGACAAGCCTCGCGTATCCTCTCCGTTGTAGACAATCGAACCTTTAGAGGGCTTCATCAGGCCACTGATGGTTTTCAGGAGAGTGGTTTTCCCGGCACCGTTTCGGCCCACAATAAAGACCACTTCACCCTGATTCAGCTGGAGCGACACATCATGAAGGACCTTGGCGCGACCGTAGGTAACATCGATTTCCCTTACGTCGAGCAATTTTCCTCTTCCTTTCCCCAGTAGCATTCTCTGACGGCTGGATCACGGAGGACCTTTTCAGGATCGCCCTCACAGAGGATCTTTCCCTCATTCATCACGGAGAGCTTTTTCACCACACTAACGATCTTGGAGATCTTATGCTCAATGATGACCAGGGCGAAGTTCTCCCTCACCCGGTGAATCAGGTCCAAGACTCCCCCAATCTCATGATCACTGAGACCTGAAAGGGGCTCATCCAAGAGGAGCACTCTCGGCTTCAGGGACAGGCCGATAGCAATTTCAAGCATCCTCTTTTCACCGTAGGAGAGCTCAGAAGTGCGGGCAGAGGCCTTTTTTTCAAGCCCCACCGACTCCAGGGACTTCAGGCAGTCATCCACCACGATCCTTTTCCGGGCAGGTGCGAAAAAGAAGCTTTGTACGGATTGCTGATCCCGTTTGAATCTGATGGTTGACAAGATCAGGTTCTCCCAGACCGTCAGGGAATCAAAAACGGAAACAAGCTGAAAAGTTCGAGCCATCCCCATCTCCACCCTTTTGTGGGGAGGGATCTTGGTAATGTCCCTGCCGCAGAAGGTTATCCTCCCCGCACTGGGGGGGAAGAAACCCGATAACAAGTTGAACAGGGTTGTCTTTCCAGAGCCGTTCGGGCCGATAATGCCAGCGACTTGGCCCTCTTGGAGGCTGAAGTTGACCTGGTTCACGGCCACCAGGCCATCGAAGCGCTTGGTCAAATCCTGCGTGCTGATCAGATCAGCCATACTACAAGATCCTATATGTCAATGGGCCTGAAGATCAGAACAATTGCCATCACAATAAACACCATTGTTTCGGCACCCTGCGACCAGTACCGTGCCGTAACGGCCATAACCATCCCGAGGGCCAGAGCGGATACGAAGGTCCCCCTGAGGTTTCCCATCCCTCCCACGATGACCACGGCGAAGCACAACAAGAGGATTGAGAGCCCCATATAGGGGTGGACTGAGCTGATCGGAGCGTAGAGAACGCCTCCCAGGGCAGCTAACGCGCTTCCCATCATAAAAACGATGGAAAAGTAATGATCAACGTCAATCCCCAGGCATCCGACCCCATCCCTGTCCTCCAGGGCTGCCACCACGATCTTCCCCACAATGCTCTTCCTGAAAAAGAACTCCAACCCGATAAAGAGAAGGATGGCAATCATAACGATGACGATTCGGTAGATGGGAAGTGTCAAACCCCAAATCATCAGATATTCGCCGATGGGATCGCTCAGGGGATAGGGACGGACCCCCCAAATCCACTTGATCGTATCCACCCCAATCAGGGCAATGGCAAAGGTAGCAATGAAGGTATGGTCGAGGGATTCCCCGTAAAGCCTGCGGATGATGAATCGCTCAATCAGATAGCTTATTGGAATGACTACGACGACGGCAATCATTGCAGCGATGACAAAATAGCCCTTGAACAGGGCGCCAAGGCTGACGAGCATATAGACACCAATGGTGTAGGTCAGGGTGTGCGCAAAGTTGATAACCCTCATCATTCCGAAGGTGAGGGAAAGGCCGATAGTGATAAAGTAGAGAATTGCCCCGATGGTAAACCCGTAAACAATGGTATGAATCATCTCTTGACAGCCCCCACCCCGATGGCCTTCATAACCGTCTTCTTTCTCTCTACATATTCCCAAACGCTCTGAAGATATCCCCAGATACCCTTCTGAAACCTGAAAATGATCATGAGCAGGGCAATCCCCAGGAACATCTCCCATCGCTGGATATAAATGGGCAGATAGTTGCTGACGACCATGTAGCTCACACCGCCCACAACTGCCCCGTAGAGACTGCCGGCGCCTCCGATCAGGCAAGCGAAAACAGCACCTACATTACCATGGACGTCCATAACATTGGGATTGACATAGTTGTAATTCAAGGCGGTCAGTGTTCCGGCCAGACCGGCCACGGAGCCCGCTAAAACGAACGTCACCCATTTATAGAGGAAGGTATTATATCCAAGGAACTTGACCCTCGTTTCATCCTCTTTGATCGACCGGATCAGAATCCCGAAGGGTGAGGAGGTAACCCGCTTGAGGAGATAAAATACCAACACCAAACAGATAAGGACAAACCAG
>JBGVTJ010000372.1:0-6473 GCA_041862515.1 Thermodesulfobacteriota bacterium
ATGAGGGCCCCCACAAGGTAGGGTGACCATTGTATTTGCTGAAAAAATTCAAGCATGGGAAAATCCTCCCTATGGAATTCTATAACCTAGGGCCATGGGTTACAGGGCAAACGAGACACTCGGTCCGCATAGCCCGCTGCCGTCCACCCTCTCATCCCCCTTGATACATTATACACCTTATTGAATCAATCCTGAAGGAGGATGCTGTCGGCCATGCTGGACCGATGCCCTGTATTAAACGTGCCGCAATGGGTTTATCCGGGTCAATTTCCCGGTACCGTAATCGTGTGTCCAGGGACGGATTGTAAAGTGCACCCTGGATGTGGCCGTCGTCCCATTCCCGTCGGGCCCATCGAGAAGCTCTGGACAGGATTCTCGAATCAGGGCTTATTTAGATAGAATGAGTTGCAGGAGCATCTTCCCGAGAATCTAAAAATTTGCCTTATAGCATAATAAACCAGCACTCCACTCACAAACCCGACTGCCATGTTAAAAATGAGCGACATCAAGGCTGTCACGCCAGCAGGGATGAGATCCTTTTCCCATCGCAAATCCTTAACAAATTTCGTCAGTTCGATGCCCACCAAGAACATCATCGCACCAATAACACTCAAAGGGAATGCTCCCAGTAACTTGGCAATGGACGCACCCATAAACAGACCCAGGCTTATTTCAAGGACTCCCTCGATAATATTCGTGCCGCCGGTTCTCGCACCAAAATAGTACTGACCTGCCAATCCCCCCGCGCCATGACACATGGGCATTCCCCCGAAGAAAGGAACCACCGTATTCATGATGCCCATATTCAGGGAAAGCTTTCTTTCGCTCACGGGCCTACCAGGAAAATAGTGCTCGATTAAGGCTGCGGTCGCAATCACCGCATTACTTGTAGTCAGAGCAACCTGGGCAAATCCCCCCAATACTAATGATTTCCAAACTTCCTGGAGGGTAAAACCCCTAATAGTCGGGGGCGAAAAATTGAGATGGGTGGCCCCGGAAAGTTCCCCCTTATAGGCCATGACCCCAAGGCCAAGCGCCACCAACACAATCGCCGCCGGCGCATATCTGTTTCCTCTCAGTCCGAGGATGACAATAACAGAGGCGACGCCCAATGCCCATCCCGTGGAGACCATCTTGAAACCCTCGATGGCGAGTAAAACACCAAGGGTCAGCTGGATACCACGGACCACACTCTTTGGCGTAAGCCTTGCAACCCGGTCTATCAATCCGGTCCCGGCGAGAAGAAGCCATATGACCCCGGTACCGAAGCCGGAAGCGTAAATGAGGCTGGGGGGCCACTTTTGTGCGATTGCCGTAACCGCCAAAACTTTTTTAGGTTCGATGGGCATGGGGAGTCTATAAACGATCCCGGTAATAATATTAGCCAGACCCATCATGACTAAAAGCCCAGCTGGGTCCATCCCGCAAACAGCGATATAACCGATGGCGAGGGGAAACAGCGTGCCAAAATCGCCCATCGATCCCGCTAATTCCCTCAGGTTGAATTCGAATTCGCCAACTTTCATGAGTCCCAAAAATAAAAATGAAAACTCGCTTATTGAAAGATTTCTCTAAACTTCTCCATCGTTATCTTCCTTAGATTCTCTTCGAGCAGGGTAAACTTCTCAAGGAAATTCTTCCCACGGGCTGTTAATTTTGCGCCTTTCCCTTTCCCGCCACCTACCTGGACGTTCACAAGTTTGAATCCGGCCCTCTCCTCCATTTTTTTGATAATTCCCCAGGCGTGCCGATATGACATGCCAAACCCCTCTGCAGCCCTCTGAATCGAACCGTTCTCATCGACTGCACCTAAAAGAGCGGCCTTCCCTGAGCCGAGAACCACCTCCCCTTTGTTTTCAATCCAGAATTTCGCTTTAAGCTCCACGATAAATCTCCTCCATCAAAGGTTAAATCCAAGGCTATTTAATATGCTTTTTAAAGCATAATGTCAAGAAAATATTTTCTGGAGTTTCCGGAGTTTTTCAGGGGACTCCGTTGTTTCTGAGCGTAATCTGCTGGAGAAGTGGGGTACCCATCGAGGGTGAGTAGGAAGGGGAAAGCCGGCCCTTTAGAGGCCGGGAGGGGTAAGTATTCCCCGCCTGCGAACCCCGAAAGGGTCACTTCGGAGGCATTGAAGCAAAGAAACAGTGGAGTCACGTACTAAAATTTCTTTTTCCAATAAAGTCAAATATTTATAAGATATTTGCATTAAAACCCAGGAAACTCCAGAATATTTCGGGTTTCCTGAAAAACTCGAAAGAGAAGCCTGAGCGTGAATCAAGATTTTTTCAGTACCCATTCTTAGTGAAGCGAAACGGCCGCAAATCCAATGCTTGAGCCCGGACGGTGAGTTTTGGGAAGGAAGTAGCGCCCTCCTGGCGCTCTTTGCAGTGAAGCAAACTTTAGAATGGTCGGAAAAACATTTTTAAGCGGCGAAGGACGCCCTTTTCGCTATCTCCCTGCTTGTATCGCCTTCATTATATCCTGGGGTTCCACGCCTGGAGTCTGAACCCGTGTCCTCTCATAGAACTCCTCTATCTTTGCTGTGAGCTTCTTCTCCTCCTTCTCTGTTTCCTTCAGGGTATCTTCGAGCTCTGATAATTCCTCCTTTGGATAGAAGGTGAAGTCACCGGAGATACTTATATCTTTGAGCATTCTCGTCTCCACTTCTTGTGCAGTTCTTATGAGTCCACCCTTTGCCTTGTATATTCCATAGAGGATCTCAATTCCTTCCTTGATCTTCACCCCCTTTGGAATGCGTGGAGCCTTCTTGAAGAGAAACTCCGGGGAATTGAACCAGGATGCAAGTTCTGTCATCTTTCGGATAATTTCGTCATTCAGTCCCACGGGTTCGAGTTTGCCCAAGGCCTTCTCAAACTTCTCCCTCAAGACCCTAATAATCTCTCTCCTGGGTGGAATTTTTCCCAGTTCCCTTTTCATAGTGGTCACATTTTCCTTCATCGTCTTGTAGACTTTGTCCCGGAACTTCTCATCCGGAGCCTTGATGGCATGGGCCATTTTATCGTAGTCGAAGTCAAGGATAACCGAGCCCACAAAGACCATGGAGTCTGCAATGTCAGCGCCGCCGAGACCCGCAATCTTCCGGCCCTCAGCGGTGACAATATCATTTACCTCACGAAACTCAGCTTTAATGCCGAACTCCCCGTAAGTCTCTACGGGGGAAACTGCGAGATGTTGATAGATATCGCTTATCCTTCGGGGGAAATGGGGATTGTTCCGGTCCCATATCACATGATAAAAGATCTGGTTGCGGTCGAGGTAAACCGTGCCACCACCTACCTCTCGCCTGATGATTGGAAGACCCTGTCTTTTACAGTATTCGAGGTCAACCTCCTGTGCTGCATCCTGAAAGTATCCAATACTAATGAACGGAGTTGCAGGCGATACGATATCAAGAGCCTCCACGCCCATTCTCGCCAGGGCATGAAAGATGAGCATAGATTGCTCCGACGGCCTCTCTCCTAAGTCAAATAAATACATAAATCCTCCCTTCCAGACTTACTGAATTCTTACTGAATTCCTGTGCTATTTCTCATTCTAACAAAACCTAACATTTCCGCTAACGTCATACAAACAAGATCTAAAACTTTTTACCATAGATTGTTTCAGCTTCCGGATTATAGGGCCAAAAGCTGAACATCCCCGCAAAGCCAGAAAAAAATGGCGTCATTGTCCACGCAAGTGCTTTGCAACGGGTGGATCCTCCTCAAGATGTGTCAAATCAGTGTTAAAGGAGAAATATGAGTAGAGAAATAACCCGCCGAAGGAAGGATCAACAGTAATGATCCCGCTAAACTCTAGAATGCCGGCATGGGCATATCTCCCCAGAAATGTCTGGGCAAGGTCTCCGATACCTCCAAAATTTCGCCAGTCTTCGAATCCACTTCTATCAAGAATAGGGGTGTCCTCATCGCATTAATACTAAAAGCCTCTGATTCGGGAATATATCCCCCATCAGGTGAGAAAAGCTTTGAAAAAATCACCCTCAGTATTTCCTTTTGGGTCCGGCAATGTTGATTGTGATGGTTCCCGCCGATGAAGGGAACCAGAAGTCTTAAGGGAAACCTCAGGTTTTCCCAATCCATACGTTGGGGTCTGCTGAGGGTTTCATCCTCCGTGGCAATGAGACTCCCCATTCCATGGTGGGATGGAACAATATGGGCAATATATGACGTTTGGTGATCCAAATGAGGCCTTTCCATCAGGGATTGTATTCTTTCATCATCTAAGGCAAAATTGATGATGCTTCGCATCTCAGCGTATTTTCTGGGATAGGAGTAGACCACCCTCGTATTTTTTCCCTCCAAATAGAAGCTCGGAATACGCCCCTTGCTGTATTCCCTCAGGAGAAATCCAAATCCCACGGTAATGGAAAGGATTAAACCATACATAAGGAAAGGGGAAAGCCTTACTTCGAATCTCCAACCCCCCGAGAGGGAGGAAAATCGCCCCCCTAAATTACCGGGTAGGAACATGCCCGTCTTTCCCTTGTAGTCCAAGTATTTTTCCCCATATTTCCCCTCAATCTCCCTCTCTTCATGTCTCGCCAGGTGATAGTAGATAAACACCATGGTTACGTACATCACCAAGATGAAGAATCGAGGCCAGATTAGAAACAATCCCAGACCGGAAACGATGAGTCCTAGATATTGAGGATGTCTTACAAATGCGTATAGGCCATTGGTCACAGGACCTTTTCTGAAAAGCTTTGCCCCGTACACGTGAACGGCACCGACGATAAAGATCCACAATCCAATGGGGAATAAATAGAACCCAATCCTCTCCAACCAATTCAGGATGGGATCTCCGGACAAGAGAATGTGAGGGAGAATGAAGGCTGTTAGCCAACGGGTGGCGGGAAAACCGTGAAGCCCTTTGAGGAAGGGGCCGTAAATGGAGTAAAAATAGAAGGCGAAGGGGCTTCTCTCGTGGTTCGGATGTTTTAGTCGGGATGACCTCAATTCGCCCTGTTTCCCTCTCCACCTCCACTGCACCAGCAGTAATAGGGCGGGGTTGTGAAATTTCTTTTACTGATCTTTCATGAATCTCACCTGTAGATGGTTCCTCTCGCACAGAAATCGTCTCGGGTGTCTTTTCCCCTATCTTTGTATCTCCCTCCAGGATTTCCCCTCCGAGTATCGTATCTCTGTAGCGTTTTTCCTCTGCCTGAGTTTTTCCAGCCTCTCCAGTTGCGCCTATTATCACCACCCTCTCATCTATCCCTCTCTCCGAGAGCATCATCGAGGGCTCCGGAGCCTTTGAGACAATCGGCTTTTCTTCCTCCAATGTACCCCCTCCCGATGATTTCTCCTCCATCCCTTTCCTTCCAACAACCAATGGGATCGTGGGTTCCTCTTCCCTCTCAATGGACCTAATGGGGAGCCTTTTCCGCTTGCCAACGAGCTGGGCCCTTTTGACCTTTGGATTCATAAAGGAGATGACGCTCAATTGTAAAACCGCCAATACGACACAGAGGAGGCCAACAAGGAGAAGGGACCGTCTTGACCACTTCTTCCTTTTTGAGGAAGTGAGGGTTTGGAGCCACGAATCCATTTCCTTCGGCGTTACTTTTTCCGAGTATTCTTCTTCTACTTCCGGGTAATCCTCCTGATCCCACCCAAATAAGGCCCGTACCTTCTCGAGGGGATCCTTGTCCGGCTTCTCGTCCTTGATATCCTTCATTTATGTTCCCTCCCAAAAAGCAAGATCAATTGTAACGAGGGTCAAGGTAACATTGGTGAAGAGAAGCATATTGTCATCAACAACCCGTTTGACCCAGGCGGCTCGGGAACCGGCAGCCTGAGACAATAGGAGGATAGACAGGAATAGGAGGACAAAAAAGGTTAGCAAAGTCTTCTGGATAGGCCGCCTCATAGGTCTATCCTAGCAAAGTGGTACAAGATTCACAAGAAAAAAGCCAGGGGCATTGAGAAACGGATGTCCGCTGGGAATTTCGAAAGCTGATTGAGATGAATCTATCAGGCTCAATAGCACTTCCACGGTGCGGAAACACCATCCTTTGCGGTTACATACCGTAACATTGCTCCGGCCGGAACGTACTGCATCTATTGATGCGTTTCCCCTCACGGGCAGCTTGGCTTTTCGGCAACACCTACATTAACATAGTATAACGATGTTTGTAGAAATAAACTGCCCTTTTTTGCTCCATTTGAGCAGAAGGGAAAAAAGAAAATAGGGAAAATTGAAAGAAAATCAAAGAAAATCTAAGAAAATCATAGATTAAGTTAATAGGTGTGGTAAGAATTTGCCATCTTTTGCAAAATCACACTTTTTTAAAAAAAGTAATATATTTCAGATACTTATAATTTTATAATGATGCCAGTGGAAAATACTTACCACTTTTTCCCCTTATTGTTCCCATTTTTTCCAAAGGTTAACATATTTTCATGGCTTCATTTTTTAAAATAATTATCTATTTTCAAATACTTATA
>JBGVTJ010000373.1:0-18903 GCA_041862515.1 Thermodesulfobacteriota bacterium
ACGAATTTGCAGAGAGGATTATCGAAATCTTGAAGAACCCATCTTTGGCTGAAGAGATGGGAAATAAGGGTAAGGAGAAGGTCAGAAAGAATTTTCTCGTCACAAGGCTTTTGTCAGATTATCTGGACTTGTTCAATGATATAACAAAGTGAATTGATATAGCTTCGTTAAAGGCCTTTGAACAATTGAAGAAGACTTTAAGGACCGAATCCGTAGGGCAAAATCTAATGTGAATCTCATTTCCTCCGTCTGTTCCCAGGGGGGAACATTCGCTCTGAGAGAAATCCCTCCAACTTTCAATGCTGCCCTCAAATCTCAACACGGTTGCGATTAAGGTGACTCCTGCCGTAGGATATTTTGTCGACAATACCGCAGAATTTGGCCATAGGAACACGCCTTCATGATATGGAAAAGGGTTCCTGCTGAATTAAGCGATTTTCTCGAAGAGGCTTTAAAGTCATTCGACTATCAAAAAAAGATGATGTTCGGATGTCCCGTTTATTTCATCAATAACAATATGTTTGCCGGATTACACCAGGACAACTTTTTTATCCGGCTTTCTGAAACGGATAGGGAAAAGGTATTGACCACCTACGAAGGAATCCGTCCCTTTGAACCCATGAAGGGACGTACGATGAAGGAATACGGCGGGGTATTGAAATCCCCTGTATACCCATCGGGCATCTTTCGAAAAACTCCTGGATCTTTCGTATTAGTATGTGGCTTCGTTACCTCCAAAAACTCCAAAGGAAAAGAGTAGCTGAGTTTTGAGTTACTTTGCAAAAACAGGGGGGTCTCATCCTCTTGACTGCGACATCGGAGGTAACAAACTGAAGATATTCTGCTCTTCCTGTGGGTCGGCCTCACTCTTTTCTGGGCTACGTTAGGTCAAATGATTCACTGCAGATCCTTTTGCAAAATTAAAATCCCACCGGATCGTACCGGAAAACTCCAACTTGATCTGTCCAAATACAGGGGTGCTATTCAACTATTCTCGGGGGGGAAGAATAAAACCTCTTATGGATAGTAAAATGTAAGAGACGCCGATGGTGATACATTTTTCCCTGTCTCCAGCTTACATGGCTCACTATGAGGGAGTAGCTTTTGGGTTAACCCTGATTTCTGGTTGCCAAAATTCTGCAAACCCACACGGATTTGATCACTATAAGCGGAAGCTCCTGAGAAAGATGAGGAAGCGGGAAAACCTTGTACGAATTGCAGAACGAGTAGATATTTACGATCAATTCTTTAAGAGCTTCGGTTACGAGTGTCCTTTACCGAAACATCTGAAAAGAACTATCAATAGTGGGTTTCCCAGATACAACCTCATGGTGGACGCGCACTTCATGGCGGAGATGTGCGGGGGTATTCTTGTTGCGGTAGGTGATTATGACCGGGTTGATGGTGCATTGACTCTGGATCTAGCTAACGAAGGCGAAATCTGCCGGGGTATGGGTAACCGTAGTATGAGGACCAGGAAGGGTGAGATAGTGTTGAGGGACGCAAGGGAGATTGTCTGTGTGCTCTGCCAAGGTGCAGACGAAAAAACGCGCGTGAAGGATGCTACACGCAATGTTCTCTTCTATGCCTATGCTGTCCCGGGCATCGAAGCTCGTTATCTCAAGGAGGGATTGACCGTTGCCGCTGACACTATGGCTCAGTTCGGAAATGGAACAATAGAATATTTAGAGATTTTTTGACTCTCTCACACATTGCTTAAAGGATCAGTCCGCGAATCCTGTCTGGAAGCTGTAACTTCTCCAGATCCACAACGCGCATTCCAATGTCTCTCTCTCCCAAGTCCGCATTTTCCGCACCTGGTACCCGGATCCGACAGGGAATATTTGCTTAGCCGTGCCGCCTGATCCCCTTCCCCTTTTTCCTCCCCTTATCAACTTTCAGGGCTCTCCGCCATCCCTCCTGCAAGGCCCTCAAATTCCCCGAAAGGAACCTTTCCGGGGTCAGTTCTTTGGTAACCTCTAAAAAGGGCTCCAGGGAAATCGTTGGGGCGAGATGACCGAGGGCATATCCCAGGAGAACCAAATTGCCACCCCGAGGATTTCCCAAACTATGGGCTATACCAGTGGCATCAATGCACTGGTTCCCTTTTCCCTCCGTATTCATGATGAGAGTTCCCCCCTTTTTGAGAAAGGGGAGGTTCCTCCGGGCTTCCACTTCAGAGGTTCCCAATAGCATGTCCGCCTCCCCATGGCGAATCAGGGGGCTCTGGTAGTCCCCGATTTTGATCTGTGAGATCACCGATCCTCCCCGCATGGCCATACCGTGGGTCTCCGTGGAGATCACGGGGTGACCGCTTCGATAGAAACCCTCAACCAAGATCCGGGTTATAAAGATGATACCCTCACCACCAAGCCCAACTATGACCATTTGGAGATCCATTCATTCACCTCCTCTCAATCACCCCTTGTGGACATACGTAAAGGCAGACGCCGCAGTTGGTGCACAGAGGCGTGGCAATGACAGGCTTCCCTTCCGGGCCTTTCTGTAAAGCGGGACATTCGAACCTCTTGGTGCACACACCGCAAGCATCACATTCTTCCCCGATTATGATCTCGCCCTCTTCCCGTTTTTCATCCCTGACCCCATAGATGAGGCATGGGTGTCGCGTGATAATCAATGCTACACCCTCTTCCCTCCCCCGGGCATATTGGTCCGCCTCCCTTAAGAGTTGCATCAAGAGGGGAACATCGTACGGGTCCACTACCCGGATGAAATCCACTCCGCAACCCTTTGCTACTTCCTCTATCTTCATTCTTTTCCCCGGCCCATCCCATGTTGGTGTTGGTTGCCCCCCGGTCATCGCCACAATCCCGTTGTCCAAAATGAGGAGGACGAAGCACGCCCCTTGGTGCACGGCGTTGATCAGGGCGGGAATACCGGCGTGGAAAAAGGTAGAATCCCCGATCGTAGGCACAATAGGTGGAATCTCCAGACCCGCCTGTTTAAAGGATTGGTAAAGGCCCGCCGCTTGGCTAATGCTGGCACCCATACAGAGGCAGGTGTCTACAGCCTTGAGGTTCAACCCCAAGGTATAACAGCCTATGTCGCTGGGATAGATCCCCTGGGGAAGGGCTTTCCTGAGCGCCCAGAAGGCGGCCCGATGAGGGCATCCAGGACATAAACTTGGCCTCTTCCCCCCTGGGGGGAGTTCCCCTATCTCCCTTACCTCCTCCCCGAGGATAGTGGCAATGACCTTGGCAACAATGTCAGGGGTAAGTTCCCCCTCCGAGGGGATGGTAAGGTCAAGACGGCCCCTGACTTTTTCCCTGCACCGGATCTGAAATTCAATAACGGGGTAAGGCTCCTCCAAGATCAAGGTTAGGGGGTGGATCCCTACGAGCTCATCTATCTTCGATCCGAGGGGGTAGGGAAGATCGACTTTATACAAGGCTATCCTTCCCTCCTGATCCATGGCCTTAATTACATCATGTGCATACGCATAGGGAACTCCAGAGGCAATCACCGCCAGTTCTGCCCCCCCGGGCGTGGAGACAGGTTTAGGATTGTTTGCGAGAGAAATCTCCCTTATCTTCCTATTGAGCTCCTTGTGCAGGAGATATCTGAACCTCGGGGTAGCCGCCCACCGCTCGGGATCCTTTATGAATGTGGGGACTCCGTTTCCCCTTTCTATCCTGCCCAGTTTGACCCCTTGTCGGGCGTGACATACCCAGGTGGTTGGCCTCACCATCACCGGTATCTCGTATTCCTCTGATAGACCGAAGGCCCTCTTGACCATCTCCCTGGCCTCCTGGGGAGAGCAAGGATCGAAGACGGGTATTTTGGCGAAGCTCGCCAGGTATCTGCTGTCCTGCTCCGTTTGGGAGCTGTAGGGGCCGGGGTCGTCGGCAGCGATAAGCACGAACCCGCCCTTTACCCCCGTATAGGCAGAGCTCATGAACGGATCCATGGCCACGTTCAACCCCACCTGTTTCATCATGACGGCAGACCTCCTGCCCAGGTAGCTGTTGGTCAGAGCTACCTCAAAGGCAACCTTTTCGTTTACTGACCATTCCGTATGGATCTTCAAGCCGTGCTCGTTTTTTATCCGATTCACCGCCTCCATGATCTCTGATGAAGGGGTGCCAGGGTACGAAGCTACCACCGTGGCCCCTCCTTCAATGATCCCTCGTGCCATGGCCTCATTGCCCAGGAGAACCTTCCCCGCTGATCTTCTCCTTTTCATCTCATCATCTCCGCTAGAGCAGCCAAAAAATGAGGGCCACGAACCTCAAAGATGGCCCATAGCCCTCATTGCTCTCTTTTTGTGCTTCTTTGCCTCAACTATTCTGCAATGACCAGACCACTCCTCCCTGTTTTCCCTGCTCCACCCGATGAGGGAAGAATACTCGGCCTTTATTCATCTCCTCTGGGGTTCTTCATATCATAAGGGGTACGGAATGTCAAGCTCATCTCTGCAGGGCAATTGGGATTCCGAACCGATGAACACCTCGCACTCCCCTGGAACCCTTTGGCCAGCAAGGTCGGAGGCACATTATCATCCTTCTCTCAGTATCCCCACGACACGATCCCGATAGCCCTGGCTTTTTGCATCGACAGGTATTACCTCGATCTCGTAGGGGGAGGATACCCCCAAGCCCAGCTCAACGGCCCGTGCAATCTGCTCCTGCTCGAATACCTTTGGTCTCATGATGCTTCCGTTGCTCCCGAGTAGCTTCAAAATGGCTACTCCCACAGCATCAATGGCCACGCGATCGGTCGAGGCGAGGAATACATCGCCCCTTGCACGCTTTCCCGTTGCCGGCCCGCCATCAACAAAGGCCTCGATTCCGTCTAGGACGACGAGACTGGGTTGAAAGGGTTCGTTGATCTCCGCGATCATCTTCCGTTGATGCCGTGAACTGTGAAGCTCCCCCATATAACCGTATCCATGCCGGGATGTGGGGACAACCCCGACGTGGAGTTTCAGCGACATGGTGAAGATCCCTCCAAACTGGTGGGTCTTCAGGCAGCATGTAGAGACAAGGCACTCTGCATCAAGGATAGGCCGTGCGATTCGAAACCCATTTGCCCAATGGCTCTTCTTAGGTTTGAACAGCACCCAATCCTTGTCGCCGAGATCGTCGAAGTCGATAACCCTCACATCCATTTTACCCATGGCCGGCAGGATGCCTTTATCCTCCATGACCTCACGGGTAGGCGGATAGCTTCGTTCCCCAAGGCTAACAGATTTCGCCCCCATCTCCCACATCTCTTCCACCAGGGCTACCAACGTGTCGTTGTGCGTAGAACCCGGGGTAGGATCAGCGGTATTGAAATTGGGTTTAATGAGGACTTCCTTGCCCTTTACGGGATTTATCTTCAATGCCCCCAAAGAGTCCTTTACCCCGTGTTTCCGGTCATCCGTCTTCAACAATGCCACATGGCTCATAGTATTTGCCATAGCCACTCCTCCTCTGCCAATGCCGAGAAATAGCGCGCCTCCAGTGGCCCCAGTATACCTCAAAAAATCCCTCCTGCTCAATCCCTCCATTGATTTCACCCCATACCGGCTCTATGCCATTTCCCTTTTTGGATAAATTTCGGAAAGAAAGTATAATAGACGATTATTCTCATTATAGCCAAAAAAGAGGAAACAATTAAATAAGAATGGATATATAATATGCGTTGGTCTCCACCCCTTGATCCCTCTCCCTTGCCGGAGTATCATTACATAAAGGGATGAACGCCCATTGCATAAAACGAGATTCTCATAGGAGGAGGATTCTCCATGATAAAATTTAACGGAATCAACCATCTGGCGATGGCAACAGGCAACATGGACAGGACTATTCGCTTCTGGAGGGACTTGCTTGGCATGAGATTGGTCGCCGGTTTGGGGCAGCCCGGCTACAGACACTACTTTTTCGAAATTTCGGAAGACGATCTCATCGCATTTTTCGAGTGGCCAGGGGTCGAACCGGTACCTCATAAAGATCATGGCCGTCCTGTTACGGGACCCTTCATCTTCGATCACGTCTCCTTTGGAGTAGAGACCGAGGAGGACCTCTGGGAGGTAAAGGACAAACTCTCTGCCGCTGAGTTTCGAGTTTCGGATGTAATCGACCATGGCTTCATCCACTCGATCTACGCCTTCGACCCCAATGGAATCCCCATCGAGTTCAGCCACAACGTGGAGGGCGTTGACGTCCGAAAACACCCACAGATGGCGGATTCCGCTCCCTCCGCCACAACCCGAGAGGGATCGGAGCCGAACCTTGAAACGTGGCCCCGAGTGGAAAGAGCGACGCCGAAGGAAGAACGGAAGGTTTATCCCGGCGCGGGGAGCGAACTGTTTCACGGAATAGAGAAAGCCGAATAAAGGAACAAGTTATTTCTCCCGATTACCCTCCCTTCGGTTCAACTTCACCCGAAGGGACCCTCTCCTCGGTGACGACGCAGGAAAAATCTCACACCATCTTCAGGTGGGATCACTCTCTATCAGGATTTTCCCATTTTCAACCAAAATCTTCTTGTCCGCGATCACCGTGGGTTTTAACATGAGACCATCAAGATGTACGGTGCTTTGAACCTGCCCTCCTAGAGATTCGTTGTCTCCAATTGCAAAGTGGACAGTACCGAGGAGCTTTTTGTCCTCTGCCAGATTCCCGATTAATCGGGCATGAGGATTTGTTCCTATAGCAAATTCCGCAATGTTGCGAGCAGTTTGATCTCTTTCGAATAGCCGCTCAATAGCATGAACTTCTTCGCTCCCTCCGTTAACGGAGACAACTCTGCCGTCCTGCACTTTGAGCGCAAGAGGCGTGCTCAACCTACCAAGGCTATCCATAGAATAGTCAAAAACAATAGTTCCATTTGTCGTACCTTCTACTGGACACGTCGGGGCTTCACCTGGTGGCAATACGGCAAAACCGTAATCCTCATGAAAATAGCCATCAAGGGAAAAAGCCTTTCTGTGAGTGATCTTGAAAGTTACATTTGTTCCAGCAGAAGATGTTACTGTGATTTCATCAGCTTCAGACAGGACTCGAGCAACCTTTTCAGTCCTTGCTCTTAACTCCTGAAAATCAACGGTCATTGCTCCCTTTATCATCATATCTTCATCTACACCCCGGAGAATAGCAATCCTCGTTCCCGCTTTAAATGCTTCCAATCGAGCCCTCGTATGGGTAATTGCATGGGTAGTTGGAGCGAAAACGACATCAGCTACTTTCATTGCTGCTGCAATGGTCACTGGTGGTTCATTTCCATGCTCCCCGGTCAAAGGCATGAGCGCCATGACGGTTTCGGCTCCCAGGGCCCTACACGCTAACGTAAAAGCCTTCCCCACCGTTATTTTAGCCACATCGGTAATCACAAGGACCTCGTCGTTCTCCTTGACTCCCATAACCTCCCTTGCCAGTTTTTCCGCCGTTCGAATAATTTCAAGTTGATACATTCCTCAGTACCTCCACTGTTGTTGTATTTTCCCTTAAAAAATCATCTGTTTCGTTATCCTTCTTTTTTCCGCTTTAGAAAAGAAGCAATTGGGGATACCAATCAAATTCGAAAAATAATTGGCCTTCCTCACCTTTGTCAAGAGCAAATCTGACCCGGCTCAAGCTCGCGCTCAGACTCAATAGAAAATCTCCCCCGTTTTCTCCTGCCATGCTCCTTTCTCCTTCAGAACCCGCCTTCCATCCTGCCAGATACACCTCCATCCATAAGAAGTCCAGCTTTAGGGTGCACTCCATTTTGTCCAAAAAACGCTTGACAAACTATATGGGTTAAGATATAGGTAATGACCACGCTGTGGTGGCTGTATATCGAACGTCTGATGTACTAACGCCTCACTGAAAGATGCCTTAGGATTAAAAAAGCCCTCGTGTTCATTCTTCGCCCTGCATGGTAGAGTTTATGATCGCTCAAAGACCAGTCAGTTCCTTCTCTGTAGGCAAAACTCGGCCAATCCAAAGATATCCGAGTTTTCTGGCCATAGTAGCAGAAACTCAGGATTGGATTAATATTTTTAACACATTTTTTTGACAGTCGATAATTCACAATCTATTATATACTGTAATTTCTCATAAGGATCGAGGGGGATACAATGCAACTATGCTTCAACGCGGGCCCCGAGCCTCTCGAGGAATACTTTCCCTTTGCCTATGAGAACGGTTTCCCGTGGATGGAACTGAGCTGCAACAATCCCAAAAACTTTCTCCCCACATTCAATCCTGAACGTATCAGCAACATTAAAAAGTTACGGGATAAGTATCATCTCCGGTATGGTCTCCACTCAGCCTCTTATGTGAATTCCGCGGAGCTCGAGCCGACGGTGCGAAAGGGTGTTGAGAAATATCTTTTAGGCTATGTGGAGCTCGCACGGAAGCTCGAAGCGGAATATGTCGTCCTCCACTTTGGTTACCATTTCAGCCTTTTCATGGACGAGGTTTTTGAGGCGCTGATTAGGACCTTCAGACCTTTGGTAGAACTGGCGGAGAAGTATAACATCCCCATCGGCATCGAGAACATGAACAAGGTTCACGAGGATTGTGAGATTGCTTACCTGGGGGTAACGATCGAGGAATTGTCCCGGGTTTTTGATGCCATCCCTTCGAAGCATTTTGGACTCACCCTGGACGTGGCCCATTGTAGTCTCCTGCCCGGGGGAACCGAGTCGTTTGTCGAGGCTTTTCCCGATAGGATCGCGAGCGTCCATATCAGTGACAACGATCTGGTCCTCGACCGTCACCTGGCTGTCGGAGATGGGAAGATCGATTTCAGACAGGCTTTGCAATCACTGAAAGGAATTGGTTTCGAAGGAGTACTTAACATCGAATTGAAGAAGAACGAAGATCGTCTCATCAGTAAACAGAGGCTGGAACCCATCCTGAGAGACCTTGGCATCCCATTTTGATGACCGTAACAGGATGGGGGTCCTGAGATCCGGATGAAGGAGGGTCGAGGGGGAACCTTCCAAAGCTTATTCTCAAGAGGGGAGGTGATATCTTTTCTTTCTAGGGGAATCGTTTTAAAATTTAGGCAATTCAATTCTGAAGAACAGGAGGTAGGCATATGAAAGGATTTGGAAAATTAAGCTTTTGGGTAATGTTTATCCTGCTCGTTCCTCTTACCATGGGGGCCTATGGGGCAGGGAAGTTTCCGGAAAAACCCATTACGTTGATCGTTCACGCGAGTGCCGGGGGTGGGAGCGACATCTTTGCTCGAACCCTGGCGGCCTCCGTCGAAAAGGACAAACTCTTTCCCCAACCCCTGGTCGTTGAAAACAAGCCGGGGGGCAGCGGGGCCATCGCCTTCTCATATGTAGGCGGGAAGAAAGGCGATCCCTACTTTCTCTGCACTGCCGTGACGAGCTTCCTGACCACACCGATGCTCAGGAAATTGCCGGTCAACTACAAGAACTTCACGGCCATCGCCAATTTCGCTTTCGACGAGTACATGGTGATTGTGAAAGACGATTCCAAGTACAAGTCGATGGAGGATATCGTCGATGATGCCAAAGCGAATCCCCAAAAGGTGTCGGTGGGTGGAACCCAGCTTGGCTCCTCAGATTCGATCTGCGCCTACTTAATTGAGAAGGCGAAGGGGATCAAACTGAACTATATCGTTTTTAATAGCGGCGGTGAGGTGAACGCGGCTCTCCTGGGTGGACATATCGATATTGCTGTCTCAAACCCAGGAGAGGCACTTGAACTGTCAAAGGCCAAGAAGGTTAGGACCCTGGGTGTTTTTGCAGAAAAACGTTTGGTAGGAGCCCCTGATGTCCCGACGCTGAAAGAGCAAGGGATTGATGCCATCTATGTGCAGAATCGAGGGCTCGTGGCCCCGGGCGGCATCCCTGCGGATGCCCGAAAGGCCCTTGAAGAAGGTCTGTTCAAATATACGAAGACCGAGATCTTCAAGAAATATGTGAAGGACAACATGCTCTCCGAGGCCTGGATGGATGGTGAGACATTCGGAAAGTGGCTCGAGGGGGAAAATGCGCGTTATACGGAGGTTCTCAATCAAATGGGCCTCTTAAAGAAGAAGTAACATAGTGGGGGATGGGCCTCACTCGTGAGGCCCATCTTTTTTTAAGGGGTTGAGGTCCAGGAGTCAAAGGGTTTACTCCGTGAGAAGGGCTGATCAAATAACTGGGGTCGTGGTCCTGATCTTTTCCATCGTTCTTATGGAAGAGTCTCGGCGCATGCCTCAAAGCGCGACCTTTGGACCAGGTGTGGGTTTTCTCCCTTTCTGGCTCGGAGTGCTTATGGCCCTTTTGTCCATAGTACTGATTATCAAGGCGGGTCGGGGACCGCGCGACCCTAAAACAAGGCGAATTTTTCCAAGTTGGAAGGCATTGGTAACCTTGGCTGCGATTCTAGCTGGCCTCGCGGTCTATATTCTTCTGTTGGACGTCCTGGGCTTCCTCGTGGATACGGCACTTTACAGTGCCTTCCTTTTGGGCGTCGTGGAACGGGAACCATGGCCAAAGGCCCTTGGGGTGGCGGTCTTGAATTCAGGCGGGCTCTACCTGATCTTTCGGATGCTGCTCGGAGTCAGCTTGCCAAAGAATATGTTTGGGTTCTAACCTCGTCGTTCGATCTCTGTCAGTTCCCCCCAATGATCGCTGCTGAAATGAAAAGCCCCCGGTAATGGTCTTTCCCCAGAGACAGGTCGCACAACGAGGAAGGGAGTTTTTTTGGACATTTTCGATAACATCCTCATGGGATTTCAGGTGGCGTTTTCCCTTCAAAACCTCTTTTTCTGTTTCGTAGGGGTGACGCTGGGAACGCTCATCGGGGTCTTACCGGGAATTGGGCCCGTGACAGGGGTGGCCATTCTCATTCCGATCACCTTCGGGATGAATGCAACAACCGCGATTATCACCATGGCAGGCGTCTACTATGGCGCCATGTACGGAGGCTCAACGACATCCATCCTCATCAACGTACCGGGGGAATCCTCTTCGGTCATGACGACCCTCGACGGATACCAGATGGCTCGAAAGGGACGCGCAGGTCCTGCCCTGGGGATGGCCGCCTTTTCCTCCTTCATCGCGGGAACCTTTGCCGTGATCATACTCACCCTCATTGCTCCACCGCTCGCCGATTTTGCCGTTTCCTTCGGGCCTCCGGAATACTTCGCCCTTACATTTATGGGACTGACCATGGTCACGAGCCTGGCCGGGGAGTCGATGATCAAAGGGGTGATGAGCGGGGTCTTCGGGTTGATCCTGGCTTGTGTGGGGATTGATGCCGTGAGCGGTGAGGCCCGGTTCACCTTTGACAATATCTATCTTCTGGACGGTTTCGGATTTATCGGGGTCGCGGTGGGGCTGTTTGCCGTGGCCGAGGTGCTCGTCAATCTCGAAGAGGCTACGGAGCAGGTCTTCGTGAAGACGAAGCTCAGTTTGAGGAACCTGTTTCCGAATCTTCAGGATTGGAGGCAGAGCTTAGTCCCTATCGGTCGGTCCTCTGTCCTCGGATTCTTCGTGGGCGTCCTCCCGGGAGCCGGTGCGACCATCGCTTCTTTTCTCTCGTACGCGATGGAGAAAAAACTGAGCAAGCACCCCGAAAAATTTGGAACCGGAGTCATCGAAGGCGTTGCCGCACCGGAGGGAGCTAACAACGCTGCAGCCGGGGGCGCCATGGTTCCCCTGTTGACCTTGGGCATTCCGGGCTCTGGAACCACCGCGGTGCTCCTAGGGGCCCTGCTCATCCATGGGCTGCGCCCCGGCCCCCTACTCTTCCAGAACAATCCGGATTTTGTCTGGGCAGTGATCGCGAGTATGTACATTGGGAACGGGTTGCTTCTCGTACTCAACCTCCCTCTGGTGGGACTTTGGGCGAGCATGCTCAGGGTACCCTATAAGATTTTAATGCCACTCATCGTAACAATCTCAGCCGTGGGCGTGTATGCGACAGATAACAATATCTTCGACATGTGGGTGATGTTCGGATTCGGGATCGTCGGCTACTTAATGAGAAAACTCGACTTCCCGGCAGCGCCCACCGTGCTGGCCTTGGTGCTAGGACCTCTTGTGGAACGATCCTTGAGACAATCCCTGACCTTGTCGCATGGAGATCTGTCGATTTTCTTCCACCGGCCCATCGCCGCGGCCTTGACGATTATAGCGATCCTGTCGCTCTTAATCCCAGTGGTCCGGGCTGTCTGGCGATCGACGAGGAAGCCGAGGGTGGAGATCCAGAGATAAGGCCCGAATGGGTGAACCTTGAGCAAGCCCCGGCCTTTAGGCCAGGGAGTCGAGAGGTTCACATTGTAACAGATAGAAAAGGTGCTATCGTGAAAGTCATCGGTGTCCATTTAGACCGCTGCACGGGCTGTAAGACTTGCGAACTCTATTGTGCTGCAGAGCGTGGAAGTGAAGGCAAAACGCTGCTCAAATCCGCTCAGGAATCTCCCACCCCTCAGGCGCGGATTCTTGTCGAAGGCGAAAGCGGGACGCCCTTCCCCCTCCAATGTCGCCACTGTCTTCAAGCACCCTGCCTGGATGCCTGCCTCGCGGGTGCCCTGGTCCGGGATGAAAAGACGAATTTGGTCGTGATCCGCGATGACCGCTGCATCGGGTGCTGGACGTGCACAGCGTTCTGCCCCTTTGGGGTGATCTACCCCTGGCCTCAAAGAAAGATCGCCCTCAAATGTGACCGGTGTGCTTACATGGAGGACCCCGTCTGTGTCGACGTTTGTCCGACGAAGGCGTTGGAGCTGGTGGATCTTGAGGAGATTGAAAACCTTCTCCGAGAAAGGCGGAAGGCCGTAACCCGGCGCGTCATGGCCCGGGATCGAAGGGGCCTATACGTGTTGACTCTTCAGTGACAAATCGCCCATGGCGGGCCTGATAGCCCCAACGCCCGCTACCCGAACGTGCAGGCACGAGTCGCGTCTTTTTCTAAAATGAGGGAGTCGAATCGATTATGGAATCCATTCATCTGAAGACCATTGACCCAGTGAGCCAGGACCTGCTTCGATCTGCTGCAAAACAGGGGATCGACTTGAACTTTGAACGTTACCAAAGGCAACAACCTCAAGACGGGTTTCTGCGCCTGGGCTTGAGTTGTCCTTATGGCTGCATGGAGGGACCCTGCCGGATCGATCCCTTTGGTCGCGGAGCGAACCGTGGCCTTTGCGGTCTCGGCCGGGATGGGATGGTGGCTGCTTCGTTGCTTCGCCTTTCGCTTCTGGGGGTGTTGGAGAAGATGAGCGACAGGGCAGAAGGCACAATTTCGCAAAAGTCATGGCGGTCCCTCTTGGCTGAGATCGGGGGGCCTGTTCTGAAATGTTTAGGCCATAACCCCTTTTCGCTTCGTGAGATTGACCTGAGTGCTTCCATGTTGCAAAGGCCGGAAACATCTCCTGAGAATCTGGTCAATCAGGCCCTTCGTCTTGGGGTGTTGGCCGTCCTTTTATCCTACGAGGGGAAAACGTCGGGAGAGGGCCCGAAGAGCCTGATTTGCAGGGCCGGGTACGGTCTTTTGGCCGAGGGTGAAGTCAGCATAGGAATCGTCGGGAAGCCAGCCCATCAACTGATCCTGTCGCTTGAGAAAGAGACTGCTCGTCTGACAGGGCCATCCGCAATACTCCTTTCCTTAGGGGACTGGATTCCCATGGGCAGGAGCTTTCTCCCCTTGGCCTGTACATCAGGCGAGGCTGAGCTCCTTCTGAGCTCCGGGGGCATCCATCTCGTGCTAGCAGGGCCAAAGACAGACGTCTCCCTTTTGGAGCTATGCCGGGAATTGAAAATCCCTCTGGTCATGGCCAATGAGGGGAGCAAGCCAAGCGAGATTCTACGTCGCGCCCGGAAGCAGCATGGGGCCCAGTCTCAGAAGAAATTTGTTGCAGATCCGTCCCAAGTAGGAGAAGGCAAGGTTTCCATGGCCGCTGAGGATCTCAGAAGTTCTCTAGAGAAAGGTCGATCGGTCAAGGTCGCTTTTGTTGTGGGCGCGGATACACCTCAACTGCCCATGGGATGGCTTCCGGTTGACGTCGCTACGACGCTCGTCGGGGAAGGGTATCGGGTCGTATCCTGGGGAGACGCCGCCCTATGGACGGTCAAGAGTGGCCTCGCCTCGGGAGAGAGAAAGAATCCTGTGGTCGTTTTTGATGAGCAGCAGGGCCCTGTGATGGCCCTCCAGGCTTTTGGGGCATCCAGGGACTTGAATACCCTCAGAGGGATCTGTTTCACGGGACTTAAGACATGCGGCGACCTGGCCATGGTTTTGGGTTTAGCCAGCCTGGGATTCAGAGTGTGCGTTGCAACACCTCTCCCTCTGTGGGGAAGTGAAGAGGTGCGAAACGTGCTGACAGAAAAGCTGGCCATGGCTGGGGGGAGCCTGGCCCACTATGACCATCCCGCTGAACCCAGGGAGATCTTGGAGTGGTTCCGTACGAAAGGGCATAGGGCAAGGAGCAGAGCGCATAGAGAAAAGACCGTAAGTCGTAAGGGGTAAGGTAAAGAGCAAAGGGCAGAGAGCAATCTGGATGATAGGGTGACCGGAGCGTTCCCCGTAACCCCTTCTAGACGGCGGGGCAGTGAGGACGAGGAGCTTCATGGTTTGCTTTGGTCACTCGGATTTGTTTCGGATTTCGAATTTCGGATTGGAAAGATTCCCATCCGGAGGGACCTCAATGTTGAAACCAGGCTGGGATTAAGGAGTCGTTAGGATGACGAGTGTCATTGTGGGTGGGGGGGCTGCAGGGCTTCAGGCAGCCTTGACCTGTCGAGACTGTTGGCCGGACAAGCCCGTTCTGCTCATCGATCGCGAGCAAGAGATCGGGTACTATCGTGCCCTCTTACCCCAGTTCATGGTTGGGAAGATCGAGGAAGAGAAGCTCTTCTTCTGGAGGGAGAGAGAAGACCCACTCGTGACCGTTCGGAGGGGTGTGAGCGTCTCCTCTTTGGATAGGAAGAACCGAAGACTGGGGTTACAGAGTGGCGATGCGATTGAATATGACCGTCTCATCCTGGCCCATGGGGCGAGTCCAAACATGCCGGGCGTCGTGGGCGCAATCTCCTGCGAGGGGATCTTTCCGATCCGGGACCTCACCACGGCAAGAAAAATTCGGGAGTGGATCTCGGAGCATGAGAACATTGTCATTCTTGGAAGTTCACTTGTGGGAGTGAAGACCGCAGTCCACCTAAGGAGTGTCGGCTTCAAGGTGTCCCTGGTGGTCCGAAGGGATCACACGTTGCTGCGGGCGTTGAGCCCCCATGCTGCCCAGCTCGTCGATGCCCACCTCCGAGGGATGGGTGTCAGGCTGTTGATGGGCTGCACGGTGGAGGATATTGAGGTGAAACGTGGATCGATCGCAGCCGTGAGGGCGGGCGCTCAGTGGGTCACGTGTGATACCCTCCTTGTGGCGGCAGGTGCGACTCCTGATACGGGCTTTTTGGAGGAATCTGGATTGTTGGAGAATGGAGAGCTTGTGGTGTCACCTACGTTACAGACCCGTGACAGAAAGATCTTTGTTGCCGGGGACGCGGCCGTGCTCTCCGTCGGAGGAGAGGAGAAGATCAATCCCGCCACGTGGCCCCACGCCGTGTGCCAGGGGAGGCTCGCCGCTCAAAATCTCTATCAATCTGCGCCGGCCCCACTGAACATTCTGACCTGGGTCAACGCCATGGACCTTCACGGTCTCTCCCTCGTCGTTCTGGGACCCCCTGTACCGGGAGCCGAGGTGCTGACCTATGCCCTGCCTTCTGAGGGTATTTTCCGGGAACTTTTTCTTATCGATAAGCGTATTGTGGGTGGGACCTTGCTCGGAGACATATCGGGAGCCGGTCCCCTCCATATCATAATGCAGAGGGGCGCGAGCGTCGAGGATGAGGAGAAACATCTGCCGCATCCTCGTTGGAGTGCCCTCTCAAGGCTTTCGCAGGATGTGAGGCAAGAGCAGCGGGCCTTCGTGCTGACGGAAAAGGGAGCGTGAGCGGATGATCATCAAGAGGGAAATCTGTGTGGGTTGCGGACGGTGCCAGCCTTACTGCCCGACACATGCGATTCACTTTGAGGATCTTAAAAGCGTTGTGGATCAGGATACCTGCTATGAATGTGGTTCCTGCCTGCGGGTTGAAATCTGTCCCGTGGATGCCATTGAGGAATCTCCTCACGTCTATGAATACCCCCGGGCGCTCCGAAAGTATTTCAGCGACCCCAACGCCACTCATGCACTCACAGGGATAGAAGGCCGTGGAACCGAGGAGTCCAAAACGAACGATGCCACAAATCGGTGCGGCCCTGAGAAGGTGGGAATTCTCATCAAAGTGGGACGACCCACCATCGGAATGGATTTGCGAGATATCCAAAAGATCACTCGGGCGCTGGTCAAAGCAGGCATCCATGAGATAGAGCCCCATAACCCGTTCAATTCCATGATTCAAGATCCCACGACGGGGGATCTGAAACCGGAATTGATGGGTGAACGAGTTCTCAGTGCCATCATCGAGATACAGGTAAAGCGGGACCGACTTCGCCATATCCTGCGGACGATAAGAAAAGTGGCCGGGAAAATTGACAGCGTCTTTTGCCTGGATGTCATTACTCAGCTGGAACCAGGGCTGAACGTGCCGCAGGAGGTATTGGCCACCATCCAATCCGAGGGGCTCTCGTGGAGACCCAACGCAAAGATCAACATGGGCCTTGGACGGGCCTGGGAATAGGAGTGTGCCATGACACACAGTTTACACAGGGAAGGAACACTGGATTCATTAGAGCGGGATTCCTGCCTTTTCATCTACCCGGCGCGAGGATTCAACTATGCTGGGAGTGGTCCTAAAGTGCGGCGATTGATGGAACTGCTCTATCAAACAGGTCCCTCAAATATGATTGTCACCACCCTGCGCCGAAACCTCTACAGCGGGGTCAGTCCGGATGAAGTCCTGGACAGCATCAAAGATGGTGCCAGAGTATACTGCACATTCAATAGCCGGGAAAAACTGAAAGAAGCTCTGATCCGTCTTAAGGAGGCCGACGAGGGAATTTCTATCATGGTGAGCGGCCTCATCGACCGGGTGCGGGAGCTCACTTCCGAGATTGGATTGAATCCTCACACTATCAACCTCTCTCTGGGAATCCATGGACGCACGGATCGGCTGCCTCCTCCTGACATCCGGCAGTTTATCACCATGTGCGGACACGGGATGGTATCTCCGGACCTCGTTCGGGATGTGATCCGGAAGGTGGAGACGGAAAAACTCAGCTGCTGGGAAGGGAGTTTGATTTTGGCAGCACCCTGCACATGCGGCATCTATAATCCACATCGTTCCGCGGAATTGCTCAAGGAGTTGACCCCCCTGTACACGGTAGCCCGCTGGTGATCGCTCATCACAAAAGTTTTTGATTTCTCGACTTGCCTAAGCGAAGTAACTCTGCGAGCCTCAGAAAAGTCTCGAGGTACGAAACGAGGTTAGGTCAATAATATCTCTGCGGCTTCCCTCATCAGTTTCCCAATCGGGATACCTTGCGGACAGATTTGCTCCGCACGTGAATAGTCCAGCGCGGATATACGCTTGCGAGTATCCATCGGCAATTTCGCGAATAACGATCTTGCTCGCTCACAGTCGCCGTAGCTGTGGTTATACATCAGAGATCTCATGACCTCCCCGATCGGTACTTCACGCCCACATGCGGACTCACAAATCTGCGTGCAACCCGCACAGTAACCCGTGGATGTTTCCCGGGCATACTGCTCCAGCAGCTTGATATCCCCGCCCGAGAGTTTCACTTTATCCAGCGCCGCGGCCACATTGGACGTAAGGATCTTCAGGTTCGGCATTTCCGAACAGATGCTGGCAATGTGATGATTCTCCCAAACCGCCTTGAGTTTAGCCTGCTCTTTGGTAAATCCCTTTCCGAGGAATTGCTCCGTGAGCCTTAGGGCCGTCTCCGTTTCCCTCCCTATCGGCCCCCATGAGAAACCGGCCTGCGTCTTCATCGCGGTTAAACCGATTCCAGCCTCCGCACAGGCATCGACCGCGGCCTTCATCTTATCGGTGTTCATGAGCCTGTAGTTGTACGTCATCATGATGCCGTCAATCCAGCCGAGCTTGGCCGCGCCGAGCAGGCACTCCTCCATGTTGCTATGGGTACTAAACCCGAAAAATCTGATTTTTCCCGCTGATTTTGCCTTTTCCGCCCAGGCCTTCATTTCATCATCCGCCGCTCGGATACTGCTTATGCCATGCATAAAAAACAGATCGATGTAATCCGTTCTCATCCTCTCAAATGACCGGTTCAGGTGTTTCGTCATACCGCTCGCGCTGGAAGCGCCGGACTTGGTGACGAGAAACACCTCATTGCGCGCTTCGGGATGTTTCTCAAAGTATTTTCCGATGCCCATCTCGCTCCTCCCACCCACATAGCTGGCAGCTGTATCCCAGTAGGTCACGCCCCATTCAAGGGCTCGGCTCAACACGAGCTGATTGGATGTGATATCGAATATTCCCCCGAGGGACAGGATGGAGACATCTAACCCTGTTTTCCCGAACGGTCGCGTGGGAACCAATGGATGTCCGCCCTTGCTTTCGGCAAGTAATCCGGGTTTCCCCGCCCATGTTCCCGTCACGGTGAGGAGCGAACCAATGCTGACTGCTCCTGCGGCCTTCAGAAAATTCCTGCGCGAAAGAGCCTTCTCCTTCCTAGACATATCAACTTCCTCCTAGACCAAAGACTATTGTCCCAACAACGCTGTAGACAATGTACGACGTACATCAACGGGTTCGACCTGCCGCTGGTAAGAGCAAAGATCGTTCCCTGCCCCTGGACTCGTTCTCCGGCGTTACCCGTATGGCCCTTTTGACGCGGACGGGACACTCATGTTCGCAGATCCCGCAGCCAATGCAGAGTTTCGGGTCCACGTAGGGAAGTTGCAACCGGACCTGGATTTGAATGAAACTCTTGGGAGGCGGAGGCTTTTTCCACGGCC
>JBGVTJ010000374.1:0-38980 GCA_041862515.1 Thermodesulfobacteriota bacterium
CCGCCAAGACCTTCGTTATCGCCGACGTCAACGTCGTCTTCCCATGATCCACATGCCCAATCGTCCCCACATTTACATGCGGCTTCGTCCTCACAAACTTCGGCTTCGACATCGCTCGCCCCTCCTCTATCCTAATAAAAATCCATTTTGGAGCCCACGATCGGGATTGAACCGATGACCTCTTCCTTACCAAGGAAGTGCTCCACCACTGAGCTACGTGGGCTCAAGAGGTTAACGACCTATACCTATAATAAAAGAAACAGACAATAACCCCGACCTACTCTCCCGGGTAGGCGGTTAACGCCAAAAAATTGAAGCAGATACGGAATTTTCCCGCCGATCATGCAGGCTATAAAGGCTTGAATATGGTTTAGTTTTTTTAATCTCTGGACCTAAGAGCGGGAATGACTCTCCTGGAGCGGGAAACGGGATTCGAACCCGCGACCCTCAGCTTGGAAGGCTGATGCTCTGCCAACTGAGCTATTCCCGCTAAATATCACCCCATGGTGGAGAGGGGAGGATTCGAACCTCCGAAGGCTACGCCAACAGATTTACAGTCTGCCCCCTTTGGCCGCTCGGGAACCTCTCCTTTCAAAATATGCAAATAATTATTATAATAATTATTTAAAAAAAAATCAAATAGAATTTTCAGGAAAAAATGAGTATCCTCCGCTTATCACGGAAAATATCTCATCAAAACGGAGAATATCTAAATAATTTGTGGATATAGTCTGTTTTGCTAGTATTTTATAACACATCTTCCTCTCCCGTGTCAAGATTTCTCCCAATTTATTTCCCGCTTGATCCTCGTGGGGATATCCTCTGCAGCAAATCTCCATCTTAACGGGTTGTTGCCGAAATCCCTGGAGCGAACAGTAAAGAATTTTTGGTAACCATTCTTAGTGAAGCGAAACGGCCGCAACCCCAATGTCTGAGACTGAAAGGCGAGTTTTGGGTTTGCAGTGAAGCGAACTCTGGAATGGTCAAAAATTCTTTTCAGAGAGCGGAAGGGTATTTGGGCAACAGCCTGTTAAAATATGACTCTTAAGTCTTGGGATTTGTCGATCCCTCCGACCATCCATGGCACCACCCATAGAGGCGGCGGGATAAGGGGATTTTCCCACAATCCAAGGCAGTTCCCGAATCCCCCACTCATTATCCTTGCACTAAATAATAAAATATGTTAATTATTTTTGAGATTTACGCATTAATTATTCATTAATTATTCAAGGTTTTTCGATAATGTAAATACCCTTCACTTGGGCATCACCCCCAAATGACAAAACCCGATGAGATTCACTATCAGGGCATATCCGAGGATGAATGGATCCGGCTAAAATGATCCAATTATTCCATGTGAGCAAGATCTATTCCGGTAATGTTCACGCTCTAAACGACATCACCCTTCAGGTAAGCAGAGGGGAATTCGTCTTCTTGACCGGACCTAGCGGAGCCGGCAAGACAACCCTTCTCAAGTTGATATACTGCGGAGAAAGGCCAACAGAGGGGGAGATCCTCGTCAACGGAATTAATATATCCAGGATCAGGCCCTCCCAAATTCCCTATCTCCGGCGGAATATCGGTATTGTCTTCCAGGATTTTAAGCTTCTCAAGGATTTAACGGTATTTGAAAATGTGGCCTTCGCTTTAGAGGTAACGGGAGTCAGGGGGAGAGAACTGAGGAGAGGGGCCTGGAAAACCTTGCGAATGGTTGGATTACTGGATAAAATGGATGAGATGCCGTTAAAGCTCTCTGGAGGGGAACAACAGCGGGTGGCTATTGCTCGAGCTCTTGTTCATAACCCGCCCATTCTCTTAGCCGATGAACCAACCGGAAATCTTGATCCCGAGATTACCCTGGACATCATCAACCTTATGAATAACTTCAGTGCATCGGGTACTACCGTCGTCATTGCCACCCACAATACTGATTTAGTCCGGAAGTACAGCAAAAGAGTTATACGGCTCCACAAGGGCAAAACGGCAGACCAAGTGCATCCAGACAGAACAATGCTCAATCTCGAAGTTAAAACCTCTTTCTTATGAGTTTTGAGGGACGATGTATTTTCTGAGAAAAGCCTATCGCGATATCAGAAGAAATATCCTGGTAAATGGAGTAACCATCGGTATCATCGTCTTTTCCCTTCTGGTTATCTCGATTTTCCTCGTGGTCTTGGTCAACTTGAATAGACTTCTGGTTCATTGGGAGGGTAAAATCCATGTAATTTCCTATTTGAGGGATAGCCTCTCATCCCATGAGCTAGAAAACCTGGAGAAACATATCCATGAGTTGAAGGAAGTGAGGTCAATCAAATACGTCTCCAAATCCGATGCAAGGCTCCTCTATGAGCGGTTCTTAGGCAACCAGAAGGAGATGCTTGAGGGTGTGGATTTGGATGTTCTCCCTGCGTCATTTGAGATCCAACTGAAGAAGGAATTCCATCGCAGCCAACGGGTGAAGGAATTCGTAAAAAACCTGAGCCAGATCAAGGGCATCACGGACATACAATACGGGGGAGAATGGACCGGCAGGCTTTCCATCATTGTGCATCTCTTGAGATGGGGACAATGGGTCGTGGGAGGAATTCTCTTTCTTGCCATATCCTTTATCATATCTAACACCATCAAACTGAGTATTTACGCTCGGAAGGAAGAGATCGAAATTATGAGATTGGTCGGGGCCACCGAAGGATATATTAAGATTCCCTTTTTGATTGAGGGGCTCTTTCAAGGGGTTTCGGGAGCCATACTATCACTGGGATTGTTGTTTCTCCTTTTTCAATCGTTCCTCTTGAAGTCGGGGCCTTTTATTAAGGCCTCTTTGGGTCCTATCGAATTCTCCTTTTTGCCATGGAGCTCTATTGGAGGAGTAATCTCGGTGGGTGTCTTCCTGGGATTCCTTGGAAGCTATCTTTCATTAGCGAGGTTCTTAAAGACATAGATGATTCCCGTGAGAAAAATTCTCTGCATCCTTCTTTTCTTCCTCTTCATCCCCGTAGGAACCAATTTTGCAGTTGATGATGTCGGCATGGAGGAAACACCGATAAGAACGCACGAGAAGAGGCTTCAAGAGATCCAAGAAGACCTCAAGCGCAAGAAAGCTGATGAAGCAGCCGTCCAAAAACGAGAGGAGTCCATTCTCCGTGCCCTCAGCAGAATCGACAGGAAACTCCTCGCAAGGCGGGAGGAGTTGAAGAAGCTGGATTCAAAATATGGTCGAATCCAGGAAAATATCATTTCGGCAGAAAAAAGGCTGAACCGAATCCAGCACAAGATAGATCAAAATCAAACCCGTCTCCATTCCCGTATCGTTGCCCTTTATAAGATCTGGAGGGTGGGCTATTTCCCCTATCTCCTCTCCTACGAATCTTACAACGATTTGATGAGAACGGTGAAATTCCTGAAGATCGTCATTGATTACGATACGAATTTATTGAGACAATACCAAGACCAGTGGTTTAAGAAGAAACAATACCAGAAAAAATTGGCCAAGGAAATCAAAGACCTCAAACGGATCAGGGCGGAGCAGGAGGTAAAGAAACTGGAGATCCTCCGAGCGAAAAGCGAAAAACAAACCTTTCTCAATGGTGTAAGGAGGCAAAAGGCGAATTATGGGAGATGGATTAGGGAACTGGAAGACCAGGCACGAGAGCTCCAACTTTTGGTTAAGAAGCTGGAAAAGGAGAGGAGAGATAAAAGCGCTTCCCATCTGAACTTCAAAAATCAGAAGGGAAGCCTTTCGCTGCCCGCGCGTGGGAACGTTATCCTGGAAAAGCATCGCCGGGGTATTGTAATCGAGGCAGACCAAGACGCGCCCATAAAAGCCGTCTATTCGGGGAAGGTAATCTATTCGGGCTGGTTCGAGGGATATGGCAATATTATTATCATCGACCATGGAGACAAGTACTATACCATTTCCGCCCACGCGTCGAAGCTCCTAAAGGGGATCAATGACCAGGTAATAAAGGGCGATGTCATCGCCTTAGTAGGCGATACGGGCTCATTAAGGGGTCCCTGCCTCTATTTCGAAATCAGGTATCACGGGAAGCTACAAGATCCATTAGAATGGCTTTCCATACCTGAAGATTTAAACGGCCTTTCACAAACCAAGAAAGGCCGGACCACAGCAGGGGGGAGGGGAAAGAGTTAGGGGGAAACCATGCCCATCCTCTTCACCAAGTGAGGGAAGGAGGGAAACATGTTTCAGAGAATCAACTATTCCAATCGTAAACTTTTACTCCTTATTCTTGTCATCTCGATTCTGGGAGCCTTCATCGGAATAGCGAGCAATCGGAAAGTCTCGGCCATAACCGACGATGTCTATGAGGATCTCCGGGTTTTCACCGACGTCCTCACCCATCTGCAGAAGGATTACGTGGAAGAAACCGAAGATCGAACCCTGATCTATGGGGCCATCAGGGGAATGCTGAATACCTTAGACCCCCATTCATCCTTCATGCCGCCCGAGGTATACAGGGAAATGCAGATGGAAACCACGGGAAAATTCGAAGGACTGGGCATCGTCATCGAAAAGAAGCAAGGGCTCTTAATGGTAGTCTCTCCCATAGAAGATACTCCGGCCTTTAAGGCGGGTATCCAGTCTGGAGACCATATCATAGAGATAGAGGGGAAGCCTACCAAGAACATGTCCTTACATGAGGCTGCCATGTTGATGCGGGGTCCCAGAGGAACCAATGTCACCATAACCATCACGAGGGAAGGACTGGCCAAGCCCAAGGATATCACCATCGTTCGGGATATCATCCCCTTAAGAAGCGTCAGACATGAAGTATTGGAGAAGCAAATCGGCTATATCCGGATTTCACAGTTCAATGAGGGGACAGCCTCGGATTTCGAGAAAGCCCTCAAAAAATTGGAGGCTCCCAAGAAAGCTCCTCTTAAGGGATTGATCGTTGATCTGCGGAACAACCCCGGGGGACTTTTGGACCAGGCCGTAAAAGTGGCTGATAAATTCATCGCCTCAGGTGTTATTGTCTCCATTGAGGGACGCAACAAAGAACAGAAGATGAAATTCACGGCTCACAAAAATGGAACTCTCGATAACTATCCGTTAATCGTCCTCGTAAATAACGGCAGTGCCAGTGGATCGGAGATCTTGGCAGGAGCGTTACAAGATCACGGAAGGGCATTGATCTTAGGGACTCAAACGTTCGGCAAGGGATCTGTCCAGACCATTTTTCCCCTGAAGGATGGGTCGGGGTTGAAATTAACCACTGCCAGATACTATACCCCGAACGGAAGGTCTATCCAAGCAATGGGTATTACCCCAAATATCATCGTCCCTTATTCTGAGGCGCCCGAGCCGGAATTGAAAGGACAACCCCGACCTCCTATGGAAAAGGACCTGGAGGGGCATCTGGAAGGGATGGAAGTGAGCAGGGAGGAAAAAGAGCCAAAAGAAGAGAAAAAGAAGGTCCTTGACTCACAACTAGAACGGGCTTTGGAAATCCTAGAGAGTTGGGAGATCTTTCAGCGCCATTCGCTTAAGAGATGAGGAAATCCCCAATGCCAAGGCAACCTACGAGAAGGGCCGGAACCAAAAAGACCCCTGTGAGGAAGAGACCATCGAGGCGAAAAAGGAGACCTTCAAGCGGAATCTGGCCTTTCATGGGACTCATCGGGTTGTTTCTGGCCCTGGGCCTCATTCTCTTTTACCTTTACCGACCTCCTCACCGTATTCAATATCAACTCAACCAGAAAATTGATCTCCTCGATAAGACCATCAAGAGTCGTCTGTTCGAACTCGGCTTTTCGAAAGAGCACATCCTCTCCCGCCAATCCCTTCCGAGAATGAGGGATAAACTTTCGTGGAGAGCCTCCACCATCAAGGTCCAACTGCCAGAAGGGATCTCCTTTCCTCAAATCAAGAGGGAAATGGAAAAGGATTTGACCCAATTGGATAAAGATATTCGCCTGCGGTTCGTCGAGGAGCCCTCTAAACCGAGGAGGATAGACGTCCGGGTCGGCAATCTCTTGACCCATAACCTCATCTTTTACCCACCCAAGGTATCCAAGAAGAGTCGTGGACCTCGTGTTGCCATCATCATCGATGATATGGGTTCCAGCAAACGGAGGGCACGCGAACTGATAAACCTGGATGCCCCGATCACCTTCTCGTTTTTCCCTTTTTCCAGGAATTCTCGGCAATTGGCCCAGGAAGCCTTCGAAAAAGGAAAGGAGGTTGTGCTTCACATGCCCATGGAGCCACATGGATTTCCGGGGAACGATCCTGGAAAGGGCGCCCTTGTAATGAACATGACCGAGGAAGAACTCCATCGACAGATTCGCAAGAACCTCGAGGCGATCCCCCATATAAAGGGTGTAAATAACCACATGGGGTCACGTTTCATGGAAGATGATCAAAGGGTAAGCATCCTCATGGAGGAGTTAAAAAAAAGGGAACTCTATTTCCTGGACAGTCGGACTACCGCCAAGACGGTGGGATATCGGACTGCAAAGGAATTGGGCATGAAAACCGGGGAACGGAACGTTTTCTTGGATAACAACTCTTATGATGAAGCGGAAATCAGGAAGAATATCTCGGAATTGGCGAAGATAGCGAAAGCCGAGGGAAAAGCCATCGCCATCGGCCATCCTCACTCTTCCACCATCAAATCCCTGCGAGAGATGATTCCGCGGTTACGCGAAAGCGGAATCGAAATCGTCCCCCTATCAGAGGTTATTGAGTAGAGGCACTCTGCATCTTTGGCGAAATGGGCTTGGAGTCTATGTAAATATTTCATCGTTATGAAAAAATGTTACACCCCTGAACGACTTCTCTCTCCCTTTCCCCAATAATCCATCCCTCCGGGAAGGGGATAGTGAAAAATCTTATCCTTGAAAATACAGTCAAATCCGGCATTCCATGTTTTTCCAAATAACCGGGATACTTCAATTTGGCATCCCTCTTGCTATTTGATTTATGCAAAAAACAGGGGAAAAACCAATGGCCTTATTCCTTTGCATACGATCCCTCATCGACGGCAAAAAACCGGGGAAGATCCTTGAGTTCCTCTTTATCAGTATCCTCGTCGTCATCGTGGTCTACTTGATTGGAACCGGCCTCTAGATCCCTCTCTCCATCCTATCTGTAGAGCCCTAAATAGTGGAGTCTAGCTCAAATAAGGAATAAATCCTAAATCGACTCGGCCGAGCCTTCGACCCGAGCTCAGGCCGAGGGGCTCGTCGCGGGCCGAAGCACTAAATACTAAACAAATTCTAATTTCTCATTTTGAAATTCAAACTCGTTTATTTCGTTTGGATTTTGGTCATCTGATATTGTTTAGAGTTTAGAAATTAGTATTTGGAATTTGCTTGTATTCCCTCCTATACGCAAATATTCATCCCGTCACATATAAAAAAATCCGCCGTTGAAGGCCAACGGCCAACTTCCAAGGAGCAAAATAAAAACCCCAGCCGCACATTGTGCTGGGGTCATTTCATGAGGGCCTGTTGCCGAAATCCCTGTAGCGAGCATTAAAGAATTTTTGGTAACCAATCTTGGTGAAGCGAAACGGCCGCAAACCCAATGTCTGAGCCTGAAAGGCGAGTTTTGGGATTGCAGTGAAGCGAACTCTAGAATGGTCAAAAATTCTTTTCAGAGAGCGGAATGGTATTTCGGCAACAACCCGATGAGAGAAGGATTCAGGAAATCTACATCAGTCCCATAATGGACCGTTTTGCCAAGGCAAGGACATTTGCCGGGAAAATCCCCATATACAAAACACCCCCTATGGCGATGATGACTGCAATACGTGAAGCCAGCGAAAAGGGGGTCAAGCCGGTAATCTCCCTTTCCGGTTCCCTAAAATACATCAACACCGTCACCCTCAAATAGTAGTATACCGAAACGGCGCTGTTGAGCACTCCGATGATGGCCAACCAGTAGTATTTAGCCTTTACCGCGGCGCTGAAGACATAAAATTTCCCCATGAATCCCCCCAAAGGTGGAATCCCGGCCATTGACAGCATGAATATGGTCATGGAGACGCCAAGAAGTGGATATCTGAACCCAATCCCTGCATAATCCGAAATCAATACGTTCTCCTCTCCCTTCTTTCCCAACAGTATCACGATGGTAAAGGCACCGATATTCATGAAGGCATACACCAATAGGTAGAATAGAATGCTCGCCGTCCCCAAGTCATTTCCCGCCACGAAGGCCACCAAGATATACCCAGCATGGGCTATGCTGGAATAAGCCAACATTCTCTTGATGTTTGTCTGGACAATGGCCACCACGTTTCCCACCGTCATCGTGGCCACAGCTAAAACCCACATGATGGCTATCCAATCGGGTTGAAAAGGTCCGAGCGCCGAGAAGAAAACCCGGACGAAACCCGCAAATCCAGCGGCCTTTACACCCGTTGCCATAAAGGCAGTTATCGATGTCGGCGCACCTTCATATACGTCGGGGGTCCACATATGGAAAGGAACCATTGCAACCTTAAATCCGAAACCGATGGTCAACAAGGCAATCCCGATGATGATCATGGGTGATCGAAGGAGTTCTGGCTTCGACTTAATATAGGCCGCGATCTCCTCGAGGATGATGGATCCCGTAGATCCATAAACCATGGCCATGCCATAGAGGAGAAACCCCGTGGCAAAGGCCCCCAAAATGAAGTATTTCATCGCGGACTCAATGGACTTCTTGTCTCCTCTCATGATACCGGCCAACACATAAATGGAAATGGACATCGTCTCCAGCCCGAGGAATAAGGTGAGTAAGCTCGTTGCGGCGGCCATGAGCATCATGCCCACTGTGGCAAACATGATTAAGGCGTAGTACTCACCGGAGGCGATGTCTGCCCTTTGGACATAACCAATGGAGATGAGAACCGTCAAAGAGGCGATGATGAGGAAAGTAACCTTGAAAAACACCCCAAATCCATCGGCCGCGATCATGTTGTTGAAGGCATGTTGAGACGTCTCCATGAGGGGAACGGTAAAGAAAAAAGCGACGACGATTCCCAAAAGACTGATATACCCTAGATGGTCATTCCCCCTTTTCTCGGAGAAAAAGGCCCCGAGAAGGAGAATCACCAAACCAAAGGCGCTCAGGATCAATTCCGGGGCGATTATGCTGAAATTGATTTCAGGAATGGATATATTCATGAAAGCATTTCCCCCATTCCGATTGCTTTAGTCGATCTGGGAAGAGGAGGCTTTCCCCTCCAACGTGTTCTCACCGGACCGTACAGATACTATCCTTGGTGCAGAAGCTTCCACGCTCATTTCGTATTTCGCCTTAAAGGCCTTTAAGAAGTGATCCACCGAAACATCCATCTTCGCGAAAAAGAGCTTCGGATAGATCCCCATCACGAAGATCAGCAACACCATGGGAATCATCGTAGCGATCTCCCGCCTGCTCAGATCTTTCAATTTCATATTCTCAGGATTCTTGATCTCACCAAACATAACCCGCTGAAACATCCAGAGCATATAGGCGGCCCCGAGGATAACACCTGTGGCCGCGACCACGCCGTAAGCCGTTCTAGAGCGAAAGGCTCCCAAGAGGATGAGAAATTCCCCCACAAATCCATTAGTCCCGGGGAGTCCAATGGAGGATAGGGTTACGATCATGAAGATGACCGCGAAAACCGGCATAACCTTTGATAATCCTCCGAAATCGGCGATCATCCGCGTATGTCTCCTCTCATATATCATGCCCACGAGCAAAAAGAGGGAACCCGTGCTCACCCCATGATTGAGCATCTGATAGATACTCCCCTCGACCCCCTGCATGTTGAGCGCGAACATCCCCAGCATGACGTAACCGAGATGACTCACACTGGAAAAAGCGACCAGCCTCTTGAGGTCTACCTGCATCATCGACACCAAGGCCCCATAGATGATCCCGATGATGGCCAGCACACAGATCAAGGGGAGGAACGCCATAGCCGCCTTGGGAAACAGGGGCATCGCAAACCGGATAAACCCATATGTTCCCATTTTCAATAAAACACCTGCCAAGATGACGCTTCCGGCCGTGGGGGCTTCCGTATGGGCATCGGGTAACCACGTGTGGAAGGGAAACATGGGTACCTTGATGGCAAAGGCCACCGCGAAGGCCGCGAATAACCAGTATTGCGTTCCAACTGGGATGACCGTCTTATAGAGCTCAAGGACATCGAAAGTGGCGGCACCCGTGGATCTGAGGTTGATAAAGTAGAGGACCAGTATGGCTATCAACATGAGAACGCTTCCGGCCATAGTATAGATGAAGAACTTAACGGCGGCATAGATCCGCCTCCTTGGGTCACCCCACACCCCGATGAGGAGATACATGGGGATGAGCATTACCTCCCAGAAGACATAGAACAGGACCAGATCCAATGCAACGAAGGCTCCCACCATTCCCGTCTCGAGAAAGAGGAAGGAGATCATATACTCCTTCACCCTCACGGTGATGGCGCTCCAGGAACTTAGGATGCAGAGGACAGTCAAAAAGGTCGTAAGAAGGACGAGCAGTAGGCTTATCCCGTCGATCCCCAGGTGATAGGTGATCCCATATTCGGGGATCCATCTCGCCTTCTCAACGAATTGCATCCCCACGATCTTGGGATCGAAAAGGAAGAAAAGGGGGAGGGAGATGACGAACTCCGCCAGGGAAAAGACAAGGGCCACAATCCTTATGGCGGAGTGTTTCTCCTTGTTGATGAGCAAGAGGATAATGGCTCCAACAATGGGTAAAAAGACGATTGTCGTCAAGAAGTGATCCAGTAAAGAGAAAATTATCGATAAGAGGTGATTCATGAACCCCATTCTCCCATCTCAGTAGAAGATTGCCCTGATCACGTAATATCCCATGATGATGAGACCCCCGATCATCATGCCAAACGCATAGCTCTGGACGAAACCCGTTTGGGTCCTCCTCAGAATCGCGCCAAAGCCGATAATCATGCGAGCCACACCGTTTACGGTTCCATCGAGGACCTGGTCATCGAATCCTCTCCACAGACCGGTCCCCAGCCCCTTGAGGGAGTCCACAAAGGAGAACCCGTAGATCTCATCCACGAAGTACTTATTTACCAACACGGTGTAAACGATTTTCCTCTTCTTAGCCAAAAGAGCCGGAAGTTCCGGTCTCTTGATATAGAAGACGTAGGCGATGAAGATGCCAGTCAGCGCGATGATGACGGAGATGGCCATGAGGATGAGCTCCATCGATGCGGCATTGAGCCCGTGGCCAGCCCCTGCTCCGACCTGTTCGGCCGCGTAGGCGAGCTTCTGAAGGGAGAATTGCGCATGACCTGCGGCCACCTCTCCATGGCTCCCGACTACGGGGGCAAGGAACTCCCCGATCTTATTGAAACCTCCCCAGAAAACATGGGGAATTCCCACGTACCCCCCTATTATGGAGAGAACGGACAATATCCCTAAGGGGATGGTCATCACCCTAGGCGACTCATGGATGTGTTTCTTCACCTCCTCGGGTGCCCGAGATTCACCGAAGAAGGTCATAAACAGGAGCCTAAACATGTAGAAGGACGTCATGCCGGCGGCGATAACTCCAACGGCCCAAAGCAACGGATGGCCGTGGGGACTGCTGTAGGCTTGCCACAGGATTTCGTCCTTGCTGAAGAATCCCGAGAAACCAGGTATCCCGGCGATGGCTAAGGTAGCGGGAACAAAGGTCCAGAAGGTAACGGGGATTCTATTCCTCAGCCCTCCCATTTTCCGCATATCCAGCTCCCCGCTCATGGCATGCATGACGCTTCCCGCTCCCAAAAAGAGGAGACCCTTAAAGAAGGCATGGGTCATTAAATGAAACATCCCGGAGCTGTAAGCGCCAACACCGACCCCAAGGAACATATATCCGAGCTGGCTAATGGTGGAATAGGCCAGAACCCGTTTAATGTCGTTTTGGGTTAACCCAATAGAGGCTGCATAGATGGCTGTCGCCACACCGATGGCGGCCACGATGGTCAATGCAATGGGTGCCATGCTGTAGAGCACGTTGCAGCGGGCGATCATATAGACACCTGCCGTCACCATGGTAGCGGCGTGGATCAAGGAGCTCACAGGGGTGGGGCCCTCCATGGCATCGGGCAACCAAACATAAAGGGGCAGTTGGGCCGATTTCCCCGTTGCCCCGATAAAAAGCAGAATCGAAATGATCGTCACCAGGCTTGCATCCAGAGAGGGGGCGTTTTGGAAAACCTCGGTGAAATCCAGCGTCCCGAGGCTGGTGAAAATCAGAAAGATCCCCAGCAGGAATCCGAAATCGCCCACCCGATTGACGACAAATGCCTTCTTGCCCGCATTGGAGGCTGAATCTTTCTCGAACCAGAAACCGATCAGCAAATAGGAACAGAGTCCCACCCCCTCCCAGCCGACGAACATCAGCAGGAAATTGTTGGCCAAAACCAGATTGAGCATCATGAAGACAAAGAGATTAAGATAGGTGAAGTAACGCGGATATCCGGGGTCTCCATGCATATAGCCAATTGAGTAAATATGGATGAAAAAACTCACTCCCGAAACCACCAGGGCCATCAGGATGGAAAGGGGATCGAGCTGATATCCGATCACCGTCCGAAAGCTCCCCGATACGACCCAATCGAAGATTTCCACCTCATGATGACGATTCGCTGGGGGAAGTCCGATGAGCTCAAAAAGCAGGAGGAGGGAGAACAAAAATGACAATCCAATGGCCGAACAGCCAATCAAGCCCACGAGCCTTCTCGGAATCTTCCTCCCCATCAAGCCGTTGGTGATGAACCCGACAGCGGGAAAAAGTGGAACCAACCACATGTAATCAAGCATTCCTAGCTCCTCGAAGAGCCCACGTTCCCCGGGCGAAATCCGTTTCTGGAAACATCGCTAAACCCTTTGAAGAGGGACGATCCCGGGCCACGTTTGGGGTACAAAATCACCACCTCATCAGGTTAATCTCATCCACGTTGATGGTCTCCTTAGTCCTGTAAAGCTGGACAAAGATGGCTAGGCCCACCCCAGCCTCTGCCGCAGAAACGGCCATGACGAAAAAGACGAACAAGATGCCATCCATGGAATTGAGAGCATGGGAGAAGGTAATCAGACTCACATTGACGGAGTTGAGCATCAGTTCAATGGACATAAAGACTATGATTCCATTCCTCCTCGTCAATACCCCAATAGCCCCAATCGCGAACAGGATGGCCCCAACAATGAGATATGCAGCTGGAGGAATAGAGGGTATGGTCATCGACTACTCCCTCCCAAACGGTCTCGGCTTGACCAGAACAATCGCCCCCACGATGGCCGCAAGGAGAAGAATCGAAACGATTTCAAAGGGGAGGAGATACTCAGTGAAGAGCAACTTCCCCACGACCTTTATCGACCCGAGCTGGCTCACCTTCTCGGAGGTATATTCACCGCTGGCTCCCTTGGGCCCAGCGAAGACAGCGAAAAACAGGCCCAGCATGGTAAGAAGAACGGTCAGAACCCCGATACCCTTAGAAAAAGAAATCTTCAGCGGACTGCGTAGTTCTTTTTCAAGCTCTAGGAGCATGATGACGAAAACGATGAGCATCATTATGGCTCCAGCGTAAACGAGAACTTGAATGATGGCAATGAAAGGGCTTTCCAGAAGAAGGAACAGAACTGCCGTACAGAGAAAGGTGAAGATCAGGAAAAGGGCCGAGTGGATCGGATTTCTCCGGGTGACCATGAGAATTGAAGCGAGGATAGCAAAAGAGGCTGTTCCGAGAAAAATCAACCACTGGAATATGATACTGATATTCTGTTCAAACATGGAGGACCTCTTAGAGAAATCTCCTCCTCTCACTATTGAGGGACACGCTATTTAATGTCAAATTTCAAAATCCAAACGGCAAAAACATCCCTTCCCTTGAATCTATGGTAGTAAATTGGTTAACCCTATGGGCACGTTATAGATTCCCTCAACAACCAACTCCCTGTGTCTCATTTGTCATTCATTTGAAATTTGAGCTTTGTCATTTGTCATTCGTCTTCGAGAAATCAGGGATTCAGTTTCTTCTGATCTATCAGAAAAGCTGTGTTGAAAATGAACCCAGACCGCTCATATTGTACGTACTCATAGTTCACGCCCATTCTAATCGCATTGACCGGACAAACCTCCTCGCAAAAGCCACAAAAGATACATCTCGTCCCATCGATCTCGTAGACCCGAGGGAATCGTTTCCCGTTCTGGTATTCTTCTGCCTCCACATAGATGCAATTAGAGGGGCAGACCGCCTCGCAAAGGCCGCAAGCCACGCATTTTGTGGACCCGTCTTCTCTCCTTTCAAAATAGTGGATCCCCCGCCATCGATCGGTCATTTCAATCTTTTCTTCAGGATACTGTCTGGCAAAGGGCTTCGAAAAAAAGTATTTGAGGGTAACGCCCAAACCCTTTAAGAGGGGAACAATCATCGCCTTTCCCTTCCTCTATCGCGCTATACACCCTCTCCCGTGAGGGCTACTTCATGAGAAGAAGAGCCCCCGTAACCAAAACATTGAGCAGGGCCAAGGGAAACATGAACTTCCATCCAAACTTCATGATCTGGTCATACCGCAGCCTGGGATAGGTAGCCCGGATCCAGATGCAGACAAAGACCAGCACAAAGACCTTACCCAGAAACCAGATCCATCCCGGAATAAACGCCAGGGCCGGCACAATGGGATGCCATCCACCCCAAAAGAGGGTGACAGCAACGGCCGGCATGATGATCATATGGGCATATTCGGCTATAAAATAGAGGGAAAATTTCATGCTGCTGAATTCGATGTTGAATCCACAGGCCAGCTCTGACTCAGCCTCCGGCATGTCAAAAGGCACTCGGGCAAGTTCCGCCAATCCCCCGACAAAGAAAAGGAGGAAGGCCACGGGTTGAAAAAAAACATTCCAATGCCAAAACCCCCCTGCCTGGGCCAAAACGATTTCCCTGAGATTGAGGGTCTGGGATATCATGAGTACCCCGATGAGGGTTAGTCCGATAAAGATCTCGTAGCTGATCATCTGGGCCGCAGCGCGTAAAGACCCCGTGACCCCGTACTTGTTACCGGATGCCCATCCCCCCAGGACCACACCAAATTCTCCCATTGAGCTGATAGCGAAGAGATACAGGAGTCCCATGTCTATGTCGGCTACCACCATTTTAATGACCCGTCCCGACTTGAGAACGAGGTCATTGCTGAAGGGAATGACCGCTGCCAGACAGAGTACCGAAACCACGGATATGGCCGGAGCCATCATGAACACCACCTTATCAGCCCTTGCTGGAACCAGATCCTCCTTAAAGAATGCCTTAATCCCATCCGCGATGGGCTGCAAAAGGCCGAAAGGACCCACTCGGTTGGGACCATATCGAACCTGGATATGTCCCAAGACCTTTCTCTCAAACAGCGTGTTGTAGGCGGTCATGAGAAGGAGTCCCACGAAGACTACCAAGCTCTTGGCAACAATCTCTATCAGCATGTACACAAGTTCCATGCTAGATTCTCTCCACTCTTACCACACAGGCCTTGTATTCGGGTATCCCGGCAAGGGGATCGAGATCTGGTGAAAGGATCTCGTTCACTTCTATGTCATAGAATGAAGGGGCTAAATAGACCATTCCTTTGATAGTGCGGTCAGAAATTCTGGCCTTTATTTCTATGTGACCTCTCGGGGATGTCAGACGCACACGATCTCCATCTGAGATTCCCAGAGGTGCTCCATCTTCTGGGTGAATCTCAAGGGCTGTCTCGGGATACCATTTTGCCAATCCAAGGGCCCTCTTCTCCTTTGTTCCGATCTCGTAATTGTAGAGAATCCCACCTACTGAAAGCCACATCGGGAAATCCCCCCCGGGTTTCTCCTCTGGTTCCTGATACTCGATGGGGAAAAGGCGACCCCCCCCATCGGAGAATCCGTCCCTGTAGAGGATCTGAGTTCCAGGGTGGCCCAGCTCAGGACATGGCCACTGGAGTCCCCCCGCTTCCAGATTCCCATAGTCAATCCCCCGAAAAAGCGGAGTTAGAGAGGCCATTTCCGAGAAGACCTCCGAAGGGTGACGGTATTCCATGGGATAACCCATCTGGGAAGCTATGGCACAGATGATCTCCCATTCGGCCTTTCCACCTAGAGGAGGAATTGCCCCACGCACCCGTTGAACTCTCCGTTCCATGCTCGTGAAGGTCCCATCCTTTTCCGCAAAGGTGGCACCGGGAAGGACCACATGAGCTCTTTGGGCCGTCTCTGTCAGAAAGGTATCAATAACGACGAGGAGCTCCAGCCTCTCGAAGGCAGCCTCGAGCCGCTTCTTATTGGGGAGGGTGATCAGGGGGTTTTCCCCCACCACGATGAGGCCTTTGATTTTCCCAAGCTGTATGCCATCAAACATTTCACCAAGGGAAAGTCCCGGTTTCATTGGAAGCTCCCCTCCCCAGGCGTTCCCAAATCTTTCACGAACCTCTGCATCATCGATTCTCTGGTATCCGGAAAGATAGTTGGGGAGAGCGCCCATGTCAAAAGCCCCCTGACAGTTGCTCTGAGAACACAAGGGATAGAGACCCCCTCGTTCCTTCCCCACATTTCCCGTTACCAGGGTCAGATTGGCGAGGGCCTTGACACCATCGGTTCCCCTCAGATGCTGGGTTATTCCCGCTCCATAAGCAATGACTGCGTTCCTGGCCTTCCCTAACAGGCGTGCGGCCTTGCGAAGTTCCTCAGCTGGGATGCCGGTAAGTCCCTCCACCGATTCAGGGGTATAGGGGGAGACCGATTTTTTCAGTTCCGCAAAACCCTGAGTCCTCTCCTTGATAAAAGGCTCATCCACCAGGTTTTCCTCGATGAGTAACTTAATCAATCCATTGATCCAGGCCACATCACTCCCCGGAAACGGACGAAGCCAGATATTTGCGTATTTTTCCACCGAAGTCCTGCGGGGATCGACGAGGATCACTCGCGCGGCACTCCTCTGAATTGCCCGACGAATCTTGTGAGCAAATATCAGGTTGTCCTCATCAGGGTCAGTCCCCACCACCATGATCACATCCGCACCAACAACGCCATCCAACCCATTGGTCATGGCCCCATAGCCGAGGGATTCAGACAAACCCACAAGGGTCGGTGCGCTTCCGAGGCGCGCCCCGCTATCCACGTTGTTCGAACCCAGAACGAGGCGCATCCATTTTTGGAGGAGATAGATCTCTTCATTTGTCCCCCGAGCAGGGGCGATGGCAGCAAGGCTCTCCCCACCAAACTTTTCCTTCAGGCTCTTGAGCCTCTTCGACACCAGAGAGAGGGCCTCTTCCCATGTTGCCTCTCTCAACTTCTTCCCTTCCCTGATCAGAGGATGGACGAGCCGGTCAGGGTGATGGATGTAGTCATACCCAAAACGCCCCTTTACGCAAAGGCTCCCATCGTTTACCCCCACCCCATCCCTGCTGGTTACCTTAATCACTCGCTTGCCATGGAGGACATTCAGATCAAGCTGACAACCGCAGCCACAAAAGGTGCACGACGTCTGAACCCGTTCTATCTGCCAGAGCCTACCCTTAACAGGATTGAGGTTTTCGGTCAGGGCCCCCACAGGGCAGACATTGAGACATTCACCGCAGGAGATGCATGCATCGGGATTGACGGCCCCAACATGGGACTCAAAACCCCGATCAACCACGTCCAGGACATGACAGCCCGGAATCTCGATGCAGGATTGAATGCACCGCAAGCACATTACGCATCGATCCATCCACTGCTTGATGAGAGGTGTCCCGTATGGAACGTCTGGCCGCTCAACCCTTTCCGAACTATAGTCTTGCCTGTCGATCCCATACTGGTACGTCAGGTTCTGAAGCTCACATTCCCCCCCGGCATCGCAGACCGGGCAATCCAGGGGGTGCTGGATCAGCAGGAACTTCAGGGCATCTCTTCGCATATTCTCCACCCGTTCTGTCCTCGTGAAAACGGTCATACCCTCGGTCATTGGGGTGGCACACGCGGGCATTGGCTTCTCGATGCCCTCAATGTCAACGATGCACATCCGGCAGGATTTAAGCCAACTCAGCTTAGCCAAGTAGCAGAGGGTGGGAACGTAAATGCCGTTCTCCCTGGCCGCCTCTAGAATAGTTGCCCCGTCTCGTGCAGTGATCTGCTTCCCATCAATGATGACGTTCATTATCCTCGAACCTTGATCTAAGGGAAAACCTCCGGAATATGGCCACTTCGGATTCCCCTTCACCGTGATCCGGATCTTATCCTTTGGGACCTAGGGCCACCAGACCAATCCGGTAACACCTCAGACACCGTTCCGCCTCCTCCCGTGCCACCGGAATGGGAAACCCCATTTCCACCTCATCAAAGGTGTGCCGTCTCTCCTCGGGATCCAGCATGTCGAGGTGTTTTCTCTCCTGTCCTCCGGCCATGCCCACATCCTCGTCCTCCTCATAGACCTCGATTGTGGCCATAAGGTCTTCCAACCTGTCCTCGTCGGGGGGCAAAACAGGCTCTCCCCGCAGGTATTTGTCAATCTTATCCGCTGCCCTTTTTCCATTTCCGGCTGCCCTGACAAGCACATCAGGTCCCGTCACACAATCCCCCGCGGAAAAGATCCCGGGGGCGGAAGTTTCGAAAGACTCCTCATTAATCACCAAGGTCTGCCACTTTGTCGTCTCGATTTCCGTCATCCCTTCCAGAAAACTGAGATCGATGCCCTGTCCAATGGCCGGAATGACAATATCACAATCGATGAAGAATTCAGACCCAGGAACAGGAATCGGTCGCCTTCTCCCGCTCTCATCCGGTTCCCCTAACTCCATGCGGATGCACTCAACGCCGACCACCTTGCCATCCTTGGCTACCACCTTTACTGGATTGCACAGGAAATGGAACTTCACCTGCTCCTCTTCTGCATCCCTGATCTCCACGTCATCGGCCGGCATTTCCTTACGGGATCGCCGGTAAACCAGATTCACATCGGACTTGCCGATGCGAAAGGACGATCGGACGCAGTCGATGGCCACGTTTCCCCCACCGACCACCACGACCTTCTTGCCCTCGGGATAGGGATCCTTCCCCTGGTTGATCTCGAGAAGATATCTGACCCCTGGGATGAACCCCTTATAACCAGCGTCCTCTCCTTCCACTCTCATGGGCGTGTTGGTCTGAGCCCCCACACCAATGAATATGGCCTTATACTCCTGAGCAATTTCCTTCAGGGTGATATCTTTGCCCACCTCCGTATTGTAGCGAATCTCAACCCCCATCCCCTGAATAATCTCTACCTCCCGGTTGAGAACGTCCCGCGGTAGGCGATAATCAGGAATCCCCCAAGCCGCCATGCCTCCTGGGGTTTCAAACCGTTCGAACACCGTAACGCGATACCCCATCTTGGCTAGATAGTAAGCGCAGGAAAGACCGGCCGGACCCGCTCCCACGATGGCAACGGCATCCTCCCTTTTCCCCTCGGGGATCTCAAGAGGGGGCACGTGGCGCCGTTCCAACTCCCAGTCAGCCACAAAACGTTTCAGGTATTTGATGGAGATCGATTCGTCCAGATTGGCCCTTCGACAATTCGATTCGCAGGGCCTAACGCATACACGACCCAACGTCCCGGGAAGGCATGTCATGTTCCGTATCACACCGAGGGATTCGTCGAACTTCTGTTCCTTGACATATTCCACATAGGTCGGGACGTCGAGGTGGGAAGGACAAGCATTGGAGCACGGGGCCACGGTCTTTGCCTTGTACGTTCCAGGGGAAACTTTCTTTTTACTCTTGATGATCGCAAGAAATTCGTCTTTGAAATACTGGAGGCAATGCGAAAGCGCCACGGTACCCGTCTGCCCGACCTGGCATTTGGAGCTGTCGCGAATCATGCGCCCGATGGATTCCATCGTATCCAGGTCGGTCCGGGTTCCGCGGCCATCAGTGATCCTTTTGAGAATTGTCAGGATCACTCGGGTCCCAACCCTGCAGGGAATGCATTTCCCGCAAGACTCCTTCTGAACGGCTTCGATGTATGCTCGGCACATATCCACGATATTGACATCGGCACCCCTCATGGCCAATCCATCCCAACCCATGAAGGCCTTGATCCACCTCTCCCCGTCATAGTCGCGAGGGAGATTCAATCCTGGAACCTCTTCAAATTCCCCCTGAGACTTTCCGCGATTGTCAATAATCCGTCCTTGCCAGCTGGAAAAAACAATATCGGCCATGCCGCGCCCTCTCGCCCTCTTAATCCCTCATTTCAAATCGTTTTCTTCCTATCCCTAACGATCAATCTCTCCGAGAACGATATCGATAGAGCCGATGGTGGCAATCACATCTGCTATCATCGCGCCCTCGACCATTTTGGGTAGCGCGCTCAGGTTGGCAAAGCTCGGTGCCCTCACCCTCAACCGAAACGGCTTGTTACCACCATCACTGACGAGGTAGTAACTCAGCTCCCCCTTCGAGGCTTCAACACTCTGGAAAACTTCCCCCTCGGGTGTCTTAAACCCTTCAGCCCCGATCTTGAATTGACGAATGAGCGCGTCCATCCTGGTTTCCACATCCTCTTTGTCCGGCAAGACAATACCTGGAGCGTCCGCCTTTATGGGACCCTCAGGGAGGTTCTCGATCACCTGCTCAACGATTCTTCTGGACTGGCGCATCTCCTCCATACGGACGAGGTACCGGTCAAAGACATCCCCGTTCTCACCGACGGGAACCTCAAAATCGAAGTCATCGTAATGGCTATATGGAATCGCCTTTCTCACATCATACGAAACCCCCGAGCCCCGAAGGATGGGGCCTGTTACGCAAAAATCGATGGCATCTCCGGCGGACAACACCCCAACACCCTTGGTCCGCCGTTGGAAGATGACGTTTTTGGTCAAGAGGGCCTCGTATTCATCGATTCTTCTGGGAAGATCAGCCATGAACTCCCTTATGTGGTCGATGGTTCCGTCGGGGAGATCCCTTGGAAGCCCACCGATTCGGAAGTAGGTGGGGGTGAGCCGACCGCCGGCCACCTCCTCAAAGATCCTCATGATGGATTCCCTCTCCCTGAAGCAATACATGATAGGCGTTGTCGCCCCCAAGTCGAGAACGTGGGTTCCCAGCCAGATGAGATGAGAGGCAATCCGCTGAAGTTCCGTCAACATCACCCGAATGTATTGAGCCCGTTTCGGAATCTCAATGCCCAGGAGCTTCTCGACGGCGAGGACGTAGCCCAGGTTATGCCCCATGGCATTGACGTAATCCATCCTGTCGGTCAGGGGAATGCATTGGTGGTAGGTTTTGACCTCCGCCAATTTCTCGATTCCCCGATGAAGATGGCCGAGCACCGGGGTGACCTTGCGAACGATCTCCCCCTCCAGCTCCAGGATGAGACGCAAAACGCCATGGGTCGCCGGGTGCTGGGGACCCATGTTAAGAGTCATACCCAGGTCGAGGGCCATTGTTTTTTCTTCAGCCATTCACGCTGCTCCTATTTGGGCCCAGTATGAATGTTACCTTGCCCACCCCATCGGCTCCTCTCTCTCGCCTCTTCGGCTAATCGAGATGTTCGCCGCTCAAAAAGGGAGGGCTTCAGCAGTCCGCTAACCCTCGGGGATCATCGGTTCTTCAAAATCCCTTCCCTCCGTGGGGAAGTCCTTCCTTAAGGGGTTCCCATCAAATTCGTCCCAAAGGAGAATCCTCTTCAGATTGGAATGATTCTCAAAGACAATACCAAAGAGGTCAAAGGCCTCCCGCTCGTACCAGTTCGCACCTTTCCAGATTGATTCAACAGTCGAAATGGTCTCCCCTTCCTCCAGGGAAGCCTTGACTCTCACCCGCTCGTCACCTTTCAATGAGTAGAGGTGATACACCACTTCAAATCGTGGATGGTTCGGATAATGATCCACCCCGCAAAGATCCTTCAGCATGTCGAAAGCGAGGTCATCGTGGAGAAATCTGATTACCTCCACAATGGCATCCTTTCGGACGACAAGGGTAACCTCATCCCGAAACTCCCGGATATCGACTACCTCGGATGGAAACCTCTCCTTCACCTTCTCGATCAATGCTCTTTTCATCATGGATCCACCAATCAGGGAGCCTGAAGCTCCACATGTGCCCGTCCCAGAAAATGGTAAAAACAATCTCCCCTCGTAACCAGGTTTGTTGGGGCCGATCCTGCCGAGGAATCTAACCTCGTAAGTTCCACTGAGGGGATTAGAATGATGGGGAATCAAAAACGCTCTTCACGTCTTTCCGATCGAGCAGGGATTCCGTTTTGATTTTTTCCTGAATCTCCATCAGGGCCCGCTGGAGTGCCTCTGGCCTCGGAGGGCATCCAGGGACGTAGACATCTACCGGCAGTATCTCATCAACCCCCTGAACTACGCTATACGTCTTGAATATTCCTCCTGAACAGGCGCAGGCACCGTATGCGATCACCCACTTCGGCTCAGGCATCTGCTCCCAAATTCTCTTTACCATGGGGGCCATCCTCTTGGTCAAGGTACCTGCAACAATCATGAGATCTGCCTGGCGGGGTGAAGGTCGAAAGATCTCCGAACCGAATCTGCCAATGTCCCACGAGGCAGCAGAAACCATCATCTCAATGGCGCAGCAGGCAAGCCCCATGGTTACCGGCCATAGGGAAGACCTCCGTCCCCAGTTGACCAGAGCATCGAGCCCCCTCATCAAAACGGTATTACCCAAATAGACTTCTATTCCCATTCCAATGCTCCCCTTTTCCATATGTAGACGTATGCCACGATCAGGATTCCAATGAAAACGAGCATTTCAAAGAAGATGAGTATTCCCATGGCACCCTTCAGGTCACGAAAGACGACGGCCCAGGGATAGATGAACACAATCTCGATATCAAACAACAGAAAAAGCATGGCCACAAGATAGTAGCGAATGGGGATTCGCCGCCTTGAGGAGCCAACGGTCGTTACTCCACACTCGAAGGGGGCCATCTTGGTGAGAGTCGGTTTGTGCTGACCAACGAGGTATGAGGCGATCACGACAAAAACGCCAAAGGCACCGGCAATTCCGACAAAGATGAGGAGCGGAAAATATTCGATCAGCATGGAGATCTCCTCGAAAGGAGGAGGGAAAGTTTTGTGAAAAGTTTCTTTTGTTCGGCTCAAACATACAAAGTTGATCCCCGTTTGTCAAGGAAAAAAATAAGATCTCTGAAAAGCTGGAAAAACGAACTCTGAGCGGACATGAAGATTTTTTCGGTAACCATTCTTAGTGAAGCGAAACGGCCGCAAACTCAATGCTTGAGCACAGGGGGCGAATTGTGAGTTTGCAGTAGAGGGAACTCTGGAATGGTCGAAAAAATACTTTGAGCTGCGAAGAGCGACCCTTTCAGAGACCTCAAAATATACTCCCGAGGGCTTTGTTCATTGTTGCCATGAATCAAAGATAGGGGAATAAGGAAGTAACACTGGGGGGCTTTACAGTACTCCCTTTGTCCGGAGCAAGGGAACAGGATCTATCACCAGTTTACCAAGGCCGAGATCCTTAATCCCCATTCCCAGGGTGAGTCCAATCAGTTGAGTAAGGTAGAACAGCGGCAGGTTATATGAGTATTTGTATTTCTTCTCCACGTCGGGCTGCCGCATATCCAGATTAGACTGACAGAGGGGACAGACCACCGCGATGCAATCAGCTTTCATACCTTTGGCGGCCGCGAGAATCTCGTTGGCCAACCGGAGACCGATGTCGGTGCGCGTGATGGAGAGACTGGCGCCGCAGCACTCTGTCTTGTGAGACCACTCCAGAGGAACTGCGCCGAGGGCAGAGACAATTTCGTCCATCATAGTGGGGTTTTCTGCATCGTCGATGTCCACACCGGGAAGTCTTGTCAGGCAACCATAATAACTAACCACTCTCAGCCCCGTCAGGGGTTTCTCGGCACCCTCACGTATCCTCTCTACGCCGATGTCACGGAAGAGGAAATCGAGTAGATGTTTGGAGGTTACTGATTGTTGATAGGTCCCGCCAACCATCTCGGCCAACCGATCGCTCAATTCGGGCTTTTCACCCACCGCCTTGTGGGTATGAAGGAGATGACTATAACAAGCCGGGCAGGGGGAGACAACCGTCTGCAGGCTCCCTTCCTCCGCATTGAGCAGGTTGCGATAGGGCAGGGCAAAGGCCAGTTCCTCGCTGAGCTGGTGGGCCGGGCTGGCTCCGCAGCAGTTCCAATCCGGAATATCCACGAGATCAATCCCGTAGCCCTTGCAGATCGCCCGAAAGGAGAGGTCAAATTCTCCTGCTGTGCTCTCGAGAGAACAACCGGGATAGTAGCCAACATTCATATCATGAATCCTCTTCAGGGGTGTCAGTCTTATTTCCCCAAAAACCTCTTACTCCTCCGGAAAATCTCCCTCACCGTTGCCCTTCCCCGGATCCTGTGGGCGAGCAAACTGAGTTTCCGCTTTCCCAGCATCAGAGGTCCCAGATGGGCGTCTTTCAGAGGCTGACGAGAGGCCATGTTGTAGCGCATAACCAGGCCCAATTCGTAGACTCGGCCATACCGCTTGATGGAATCGAGAAAGATCTCGTCAAAAGCCACAATTTGCTTCTGACCGGTTGCCAGGTCCTCCTCGATTGCCAGCTTCCTGAGGGTATCCATAACGATGGCAATTTCAATCCCCTCAGGACATCGGAATGAACAGGTCTCACAAGATGCACAGAGCCAAATGGTCGAACACTGGAGAACCGGCTTGCTGGAGTTGAGCTGAATATACCTGAGAACCTGGTTGGGTTTTAAGTCCATCTCTGGGGCGATGGGGCAACTGGCCGTGCACTTGCCACACTGGACGCAATGGGATGAGTCCTCACCGCTCAGGGCGAGGATTTCGTCCCTGAACTGATGGACGTCTTCCTGCCTAGTGAGCACCTTCAACGCTCTTCTCCTCCCTTGCTGAAAAGAGGGGCGGAAATCTGGGCGTAGATCTGATCGTCGGAAAACCCCCTTACATTGGCTGCCTTGGTTCGACACGTGGAGGCGCAGTTCCCACAACCATGGCAAAGCGACTGAACAATGCTGGCCACCTCTTTCCCATCCACTACCTCGGTTCTGATGGCGTCAAAGGGGCAGATTTGCAGACAGTTGAGGCATCCACTGCAGACCTCGGGATCCACATAGGCGATCTTTGGGTCGATGGTCAATTCATCCTGGGACAAAATGGAACAGGCCTTTATGGCCGCCGCCCCAGTCGTAGCAACGGCATCGGGCACGTCCTTAGGGAACTGGCAAGCCCCAGCCATATAAACTCCCTTGGTCACGCTCTCTACAGGCTGAAGCTTGGGGTGGGCCTCCGAAAAAAAACCATAGGTATCGTGGGGAATGTTGAGTATCTTGGCCAACTCTTTCGCTCCATCCCTCGGAACAGCCGCCGCCGCCAGGACCACCAGATCCGCTTCCACCTCGATCTGTTCCCCCGTCAGGGTGTCCGCCCCCCGAACTACCAATTGATCACCCTTCTCGTAGACTTTGGCAACCCTTCCCCGAATATAGACGGCCCCCGCCTCTCTCTGAGCTTTCTTGTAAAACTCCTCATAGTTTTTCCCAGCAGTTCGAATGTCGATGTAAAATATATAGGATTGGCTATCAGGAACGTGGTCCTTGAGGATAATGGCGTGTTTGGCCGTGTACATGCAGCAGATCCGCGAGCAGTACGGAACCCCCTTGGCCTCATCTCTCGAACCGGCGCACTGGATGAAAACTACCCGCTTGGCCTCCTTGTAGTTGGAGGGACGAATCACGTGCCCTCCTGTGGGACCTGAGGTGTCAAGCATTCGCTCCAGATGGAGCCCCGTGATGACATCCTTGAACCGACCCCCGCCATACTCTCCGTATACGCCGGTATCGAATTGGTCGAAGCCTGTGGCCACGATGATGGTCCCGAATTTCTCCGTGATGTATTCGTCCTCTTGAGCATAGTCAATGGCATCGGCTTCGCAGATCTTGGAACACACATTGCAGAGACCCGTCGTAAAGTGCCCACAGACCTGTCGGTCAATAACAGGAACATTGGGAACACCCTGGGCAAAGGGCTTATAGACCGCCTTCCGTTTTCCAAGCCCCAACTCCCACTCATTGGGCGCAAACGTCAAACATTTCTCGATGCAATCGCCGCATCCCGTACATTTTGTTTCGTTGATATAGCGCGCCTTCTTGCGAATAGTCACATCAAAGTTTCCCACAAATCCCTTGACCTCGCTCACTTCCGAGTGGGTCAAAATCTCGATTTTCTCGTCCTGGGATGACTCCGTCATCCGCGGGGTGAGTATTCAGGCAGAGCAGTCCAGGGTGGGGAAGGTCTTTTCGAGCTGGGCCATTCTCCCCCCAATGGTTGGAAGCTTCTCCACAATAGTCACAGGATAACCAGCCTGACTCAGGTCCAGAGCCGCCTGTATTCCCGAAATTCCGCCCCCAATCACAAGGGCTCTTTTCTCGACCGGAGACTTCAGAGGCTCCAGCGGTTCCAGACGGGCGGCCTTTGAGACGGCCATGATGGTCAGTTGCTCGGCCTTTCTTGTCGCCTCTTCTCGGTCCGTATGAACCCAGGCACATTGTTCCCGAATGTTTGCCATCTCGAACATATACCGGTTCAGCCCCGCCGAATCGACGCATCTCTGAAATGTCACTTCATGCATCCTGGGACTGCAGGAAGAAACAACAACTCGATCCAGATTGTGATCCTTTATGGCTTGTTTTATCGCTCCCTGGCCCAGATCAGAACAGGTATACTGAAGGGCTTCTGCGTGAACAACTCCGGGAAGCTTCTTTGCCGTTTCTATCACACGTTGGGCGTCCACCACGGACGCTATGTTGGTCCCTCAGTGACAGATAAATACGCCTATTCGCGCCATGTTTCTCCTCTCTCTATACCGATCACAGCACTCACAGGAATTCCCAGAGTGCACAAGATGGTCTCGCGTTTGTCTCGTCGTCCGTCAATCCTCCCTCCGTATCCGTGCGCTCCCATCTTCCCTATTCCGTGGCTAACTTCTCGATTCTCACCGCGCAGACCTTGAATTCAGGAATTTTGGCGATCGGATCGAGGGCAGTATTGGTGAGACGGTTGGCCGCACTCTCCACAAAATGGAAGGGAATGAAAACAACCCCCCGATCGATCCCATCCGTTACAGTGGCCTTGATTTCGATCGCTCCCCGTCTAGAGGACACCCGAACCATTTCACCATTGTCAATCCCCAGCCCCTCAGCATCACCCGGGTTGATCTCCATGTAAGCCGTTTCGGTCTCCTTATGCAGGCTGGGAGAGATGCGCGTCATGGTCCCCGTATGGAAATGAAATCCCATCCGCCCCGTGGTCAAGACAAAGGGAAACTGATCATCAGGAATCTCCGCCGGTTCACGGTAGGAAATGGGGTAAAAAGTCCCCCTGCCCTTCGCAAACTGATCCTTGTGAAGATACGGTGTCCCGGGTTCTTCAACGGACCGACAGGGCCACAGAAGACCCTCTTTCTCGACTCTTTCAAAACGGATTCCCCCATAGATAGGGGTCAGCTCCGCCAGTTCGTCAAAAATCTCCTTGGGAGAAGAGAATTCAAATCCCTTCCCCCCCATTCTCCGGGCCAGTTCACAGAGGATTTCCCAGTCAGGTTTGCTGTCGCCCATGGGGTCAATAGCTTTTCTCACCCGCTGAACCCTTCGATCTGTGGCTGTAAAGGTTCCGTCCTTTTCCGCAAAACTCACCCCAGGAAGCACAACGTGGGCGAACCTCGCTGTCTCCGTCATGAAAATATCTTGAACCACCAAGAAATCCAGGGACTCAAGGGATTCCTCTACGTGTCGAATATCGGGATCGCTCAACATGGGGTTTTCCCCCAGGATGAACATAGCCTTAACCTCTCCCGCTGCAGCCGCCTTCAACATCTCGATCACCGTCAATCCAATTTTGGTTGAGAGCTTGGCATTCCAGGCTTTTTCGAACTTCTTGGCGATCTGATCATCGGTAACGACCTGGTAGCCCGGATAGACATTGGGAAGGGCACCCATGTCACATGCCCCCTGAACATTGTTCTGACCCCGAAGCGGGTTCACCCCCGTGTTTTCTCGGCCAACGTGACCGCAGAGCATGGCCAGGTTGGCGAGGGATTTGACGTTCTCCACTCCAGTGATATGCTGGGTGATGCCCATGGCGTAGAGAATGCTCGCCTTTTTTGCCTTTGCATAGGTCTCGGCGATCCTTCTCAGATCATCGGGAGAGATTCCTGAGATCTCCGCTACCCGTTCCGGAGGGTAAGCCTCGATCTCTCTTTTGAGTTCTTCAAATCCCTCGGTTCGCTGGGAGATAAACTCCTTATTCTCCCAACCCTCTTTAACAATGATGTGCATGAGGCCATTGATCCACGCAACATCCGACCCGGGCTTGTTACGGACATGAATATCGGCAACCTGGGCCATCTGGATGCGTCGGGGATCGATCACGACCAGTTTGCCCCCTTTTTCCCTGGCTCGAAAAACACGACTCGCCACCAGGGGATGAGCTTCCGAGGTATTGGACCCAGTAATCATGATGCAGTCCGCATCCTCGATCTCGGGGGTGGAGTTCGTCATGGCCCCACTTCCGAAGGCGGCGGCTAGACCAGCCACCGTTGAAGAATGTCAGAGACGGGCACAGTGGTCGACGTTATTGGTTCCCACTACTGCCCGTGCCAATTTCTGAAGGAGGTAATTCTCCTCATTGGTACACTTGGCAGAGCTCAAAAAAGCGATGCTGTCCGGCCCGAATTTATCGCGAATTTCCATGATCCGGGATGCCACTAGCCCCAGGACATCGTCCCAACCCGTCTCCAGAAAATCGCCGTTTTTCCTCACAAGGGGATACTGGAGCCTTTTTTCGCTCTCCACAAATTCGTGGACGCTCCAACCCTTAATACAGAGGGTTCCTTCATTAATGGGATGGGTTTTCAGGGGCAGGGTTCCCACCAACCCCTCATCCATCACCTCCAATAACAGCCCACATCCGCAGCCACAATAGGTGCATGTCGTCTGAACTGTTCTGTATTCCACAATGAGCCTCACTTCTCTCTGCAGGTCTGGCAAACCTCAAATGTTCCGTCCCCCAGGGACTCCAGGGGAGGAACATCCTCGACACTTTCTCCCGGCAGATAGCCGAAGAGATTCTTTACCGTTTCTCTCACCTTTCGATAAAGGGTTCGAAGAGGAATATCAGCGGGGCATGCCTCTTCGCAGAGGCCACAGTCGATGCACCGGTCGGCCATGTGCACGGCCCTGACCAGATGGAAGATTGGGATCTGGGGAGGCATGCCTCCCAGGTGAACCAGATCATGGTCTTCCAGGGTACATGATGGGCAAAAGCAGACAGGACAGATGTTTCGGCAGCCGTAACATTTGATGCATTTGGTAAACTGGTCCATCCAGTATCGGTATCTCTCGCTTTCTTGCATAGCCTCGATTTTCGTAACACTAGCAAGATCCCCTTGACGGTCCACCTGCTCGCCGATATCGATCCGGGATGGATACGGCCGGAAGCACTCGCACTTCTCGGCGAGTTCCTCCGAGCAGGCCACTCCCAGAAAGGTTACCTTGTTAGGATCGAGTTGCTGATTCTTATAGAGCTCAACCAAAGAGCGCTCGTCGCAGGCCCGGGCGAGAATACCAAAGCTATTGTCAGAATACTTCCGAGCCAGTCTGATCAAGAGCTTGGTGAGAGGGTAACGCACCTCTCCCAGATAGAGGCCGTCCAAATCATCCGGCTTTGTAAAGAGATAGGGAATCGGGTGGCCGGCAACGGTTCTCAGGGCCAGGAACCCCACGACCTTATCCTTGGTGAGCCATTCCGAGATGAGTACCTTGACTTTTTCCACAGCCTCCATTTTTTGCTCTATTCCTTCTTTATGGGCTTTTTCCCCTTCTCAAGCTTTTCTTCTACCTTCTTGACTTCCTCTGGCGACAACTCCTTGAAGATCTTATCTCCGAGGCGGATCTTATTGTTCTCAATCTTGATGGCCCCCGTGGGGCAGACATAGGCACACCCTCCGCACCCGATACAGGTTTCGGCCAGATCGTAGAAGGGCGTTGAAATCTCTTTCTTGATGCCGCGATTTACGGCACTAATGGCCTTGGCTTCTGAAATTTCCTGGCAGACTCTCACACACAGCCCGCACAGAATGCACTCCTCCTGTTCTAATCGAAACCTCGGTTCCGTAACACCCATTTCACGTGCCATATCCTTGATCTTGTTCGAATTGGGGCACCGGGCGAGGAGCAATTCCATCAATCCTCTTCGGAGCCTCTTGATCTTTTCGGAATTCGTCTGAACGTCCAAGCCCTCCTCAGCGGGATACAGGCATGAGGTGACGATACGGTTTCGCCCTCTCTTCGTTGTGATCTCAACACTGCAGAGACGGCACGCTCCGGAAGACGACAGGGCCTCATGGTAACAGAGCCTGGGAATCTCTATGCCCACATTTTGAGCCGCTTGCAGTACCGTCCACCCATCTTGGGCTCCAATCTCCCTTCCGTCGATGGTCAGGATAATCACCGATGGGACCTCCATTTGCTATTGGCGAACGACGGCGTCAAACTTACAAACCTCAAGGCATGAACCGCACTTAATGCACTTTTCCACATCCAAACCATGGGGTTGTTTCTTCTGTCCGACGATTGCCTCAACGGGACACGGCTTGACACAGCGACCACATCCCGTGCATTTTTCGGGGTTAATAGAATATGTGACGAGTTCTCGGCAGACCCCGGCCGGACACCTCTTTTCTCTGATATGGGTATCATACTCACCTCGAAAGTATCTGATGGTACTGAGAACTGGATTGGCGGCTGTTGACCCCAGCGCACAGAGAGCCCCCTCCTTCAGGATAAAACCGATATCTTCAAGGAGCTCGATATAACCTTCCTTTCCCTTGCCGGCTGCAATGTCTGCAAGAATCTCATGCATCCGTTTGATTCCTTCGCGACAGGGTACGCACTTGCCACATGACTCCTCCCGCAGGAAATCGACAAAATACTTGGCCACATCCACCATGCAGGTATTCTCGTCCATCACGATCATGCCGCCCGAGCCCATCATCGATCCGGCCCCGGTAAGCTGGTCGAAGTCTACGCGCAAATCTATGAGCTCCTCAGGAATACAACCCCCTGAGGGTCCTCCCGTCTGAACCGCCTTGAACATCTTGTCACCTGGAATTCCTCCGCCAATATCATAGATGATTTCCCGAAGACTGACTCCCATGGGGACTTCAACCAGGCCTGTATTATTAATGTTTCCTACGACAGAAAATACCTTTGTCCCCTTGCTCTTTTCCGTTCCTATGGACGAAAACCAATCAGCCCCTCGAGCGATGATCGCCGGGACATTTGCCCAGGTTTCCACATTGTTGAGGTTACTCGGTCGTTCCCACAATCCTTTTTCAACGGTGTGAATGTATTTTGCCCTTGGCTCCCCCACCTTCCCCTCAAGGGAAGCCATAAGTGCGGTTGACTCACCGCACACAAAAGCTCCGCCTCCGCGGTTGATCTTGATGTTGAAGTGGAAACCCGTACCAAGAATATCTTCGCCCAATAGACCATACTCCCCGGCCTGTGTCAGGGCAATTTTCAGTTTCTCGATGGCTAGGGGATACTCATTTCTCACGTAGACAAAACCCTCATGACTTCCCAGGGCAAAAGCTCCAATGATCATCCCTTCAATAATGCTGTGGGGATCGCCTTCCAAGATGCTCCGATCCATATACGCGCCTGGGTCTCCCTCATCCGCATTGCATATTACATATTTTGGCTCTCCACTCGCATTGCGGCAGGAAGCCCATTTCACCCCCGTTGGGAACCCTCCTCCTCCCCGGCCGCGTAGTCCTGATCGTTTGACCTCTTCGATAACCTCCTCAGGTTCCATTTCAGTCAGAACCCTGAGAAGGGCATAATACCCTCCCTTGGCGATGTATTCCTCTATCTTCTCTGAATCGATGAAACCACAATTCCGCAGAGCCACCTTGACCTGCTTTTCAAAAAAAGGAAGCTCCTCATACAGAGGGATCTTGTTGTTCCCCTTCCTGGATTGAGTTTCAACATACCTGATCTTTTTGTCCTCGATAAGATTCTCTTCCCCCTCCATGCGAAACAGTGCCCAATTATCCGGAATCTGAGCCCCGTCCGCTCTATCCAAGAGCTGGAGGGCATTTTCAGGTGTCATTTCCTTGTAATAGATCCTCTCTCCCCCGGGACTGAGAACATCTACAAGGGGTTCTTTCTGGCAGAAACCGATACAGGCGGTGCGAGCGACCACTACATCGATTTTTTTCTTTCCAACTTCTTCCGAGAGGGCGTCAAAAACCTTTCTCGCACCTGTCGCGATACCGCATGTTGCCATACCAACCGTTATCTTCGGATTATGAGGATAAAGAGACTGCAAGCCCTGTCTTTTCAGCGCGTCAAGATCCTCTCTGGTCTTGATCTTCATGGTGCCCTTCTATTCATATTGGTCTATGAGCTTTGAAACCTTTTCCTGGTTGAGCCTTCCATACGTATCATCGTCTATGACCACCACCGGGCCTAAGCTGCAACACCCCAGGCATCTCACGCTCTCCAAACTAAACCTGAGATCATCCGTCGTTCCGCCCGACTTCACCTTGAGATTCCTCTCCAACTGCTCTAGAATTCTCGTCCCCCCCCTCACATGGCAGGCCGTCCCAAGGCACACATTGATCTGGTGCCGCCCACGGGGCGTCAGGCTGAAAGCCTTAAAAAAAGTGGCGACACCGAAAACTTGGCTTAACGGGATTTCCATTCTCTCGCTCACTCTCACGAGGGCTTCCCTGGGAAGATAGTTAAACGTAGCCTGAATATCCTGTAGAATCCCTATGAGCTGACTCAAATCTCGGCCGAAGGAATCAATCACTTCATCGACTTTGGTCGTTTCGATCTTCACGGATCATCCCCTGGAAGCTATGGAAGTTGTCTCCTCAACGGTGATGGACCCAGCTCCCTGATATGCTGGGTAAACTCACGCATAATATTCGCGAACTTGCCGCCCTCAGAACCTGAAATCCATTCAAGTCTCAACCGATCCGGTGAGAGTCCCACAAACCCGATGAGCTCTTTCATCACCGCCACTCGTTTGGCAGCGACGTAATTGCCCTTCAGGTAGTGGCAGTCACCAATGTGTCAGCCCGTTACGAGGACACCATCGGCCCCCTCCTGAAAGGCTTTCAGCACATGATGAGGGGAAACCCGACCGCTGCACATGACCCGGATCGGCAGTACATTGGTGGGGTATTCCAGTCGCATGCTTCCTGCCAGATCCCCGGCGGCATAACTGCACCAGTTACAACAAAAAGCAATGATCCTGGGCTCGAATGCGTTTTTGGTGACCATGGGTCTCCTTTCCCGTGGATGCTTGTGAAATTTTTAATTATTTCGCCCCATTAAAATCGCACTTTGGTATCTTTGTCAAGGGAAAAATCGCCTGGAATTTCTGATTTCTACTCTTCATCCATCTCTGTCCACATTCGAGTTCATTTCTCCTCTGCGATTCATAACCGGAAAGCGCGATCCAGCCTTCTGTAGGTTGACACTGCCCATAAAATGATTGTATCAATTAATGAAGATTTCTTTCAATGTCACGATACCTTGGCTCCAAGGGAAGAGTTTAAGTATGGAATATAATTCTGCCAACCCAGACGATATTCCCCTTTCGGCTAATGCCAGAAAAGTCCTGGAGGGAAGATATCTCCTCAAGGACGAGCAAGGGCGAATCGTTGAATCCCCACGAGCGATGTTTCAACGAGTTGCCAAGGCCGTCGCAGAGGCTGATCTCCTCTATGACCACGGGGCAAAAGGAAAACAACTCGAGGATGAGTTCTTTCACCTCATGATTAACCTGGACTTCCTTCCCAACTCACCGACTTTGATGAACGCGGGAACGGAAATCGGACAACTTTCCGCCTGTTTCGTTCTCCCCGTCGGTGACAGCATACGGGAAATCTTCGGGGCGGTACAGAACATGGCCCTCATCCATCAATCGGGAGGCGGAACCGGTTTCTCCTTTTCCCGGTTGAGGCCAAAGGACGACGTGGTCAAATCAACGGGGGGGATCGCTTCGGGACCCCTTTCCTTTATGCGAGTCTTCGATGAGTCTACGGAGATCATCAAGCAAGGGGGAAGGAGACGAGGGGCCAATATGGGCATCCTGAGGGTCGACCACCCGGATATTGTTGATTTTATCAGGGCAAAGGAAAGGGGAGGTTTTCTGACCAATTTCAATATCTCCGTCAACGCTACCGATCGGTTTATGGAGTCGGTTAAGGCCGATGGAAGATATGACCTCATCAACCCCCGCACCGGGAAGGTGACGAAAACCCTCAGGGCAAAACAGGTATTCGACCGCGCGGTAAAGTCGGCCTGGAAGACCGGAGACCCCGGCTTCATCTTCATAGACGAAATCAATCGTTACAACCCAACGCCCGAACTAGGAGAGATAGAGAGCACCAATCCGTGCGGGGAACAGCCCCTGCTCCCTTACGAATCCTGCAACCTTGGTTCAATCAATCTCTCCACGATGGTCCGGGATGGGATTATCGATTGGGAGAAGCTGAAAAGAACCGTTCACCTGGGAATTCACTTTCTGGACAACATCATCGACGTTAACAAATTCCCACTCCCGGAGATAGAGTCTATTACGAAGGGGAATCGGAAAATCGGCCTGGGTGTGATGGGATTTGCCGAAATGCTGATAAAGCTCGGGATCTCCTATGCCTCAGATGAGGCCCTCGAGGTGGCCGAGAGGGTGATGGAATTTATCCATAGAGAGGCTCGAGAGAAATCCATTGATCTGGCGCGAAAGAGGGGATCATTCCCCAATTTCAGGGGGAGTCTCTGGGAGAAGAAGGGGTTCGAGAGGATGAGAAATGCTACGCTGACGACCGTTGCCCCTACGGGAACGATCAGCATCATCGCGGGCACCTCCAGCGGTATTGAGCCCCTGTTCGCCATCTCCTTCTATCGGGAAATCTTGGAGGGAACCAAGCTGTTGGAAGTCAATCCACACTTCCGGTCTATGGCAGAAACCGAAGGACTCGCCAGTCAGGAACTCATGGAAAGGATCGCCCTGAAAGGGTCCATCCAGAATTTCCCTTCGGTTCCCGAGACCCTGAGACGCATCTTCCTCACGGCGTTGGACATTCCCTTCGATTGGCACATCAAAATGCAGGCGGTCTTCCAAAAGTACACGGATAATGCCGTGTCAAAGACCATTAACCTTCCCCGGGAGGCAACTAGGGAGGATGTGGCCAATGCCTACCTCATGGCCTACGAGAGGAAATGCAAGGGGATCACCATCTTCCGATACGGCAGCAAGCAGCATCAAGTGCTCTATATCGGACTATCAAAGGGTATGCCTCTCCAGGCCACCTCGGAATTCTCCGGGGATTGCCGAATCTGTTCCGTGTAATCCCAACAGGGGCTTTCTCAGGCATCGGCAAGGAGGAACGAGCGTTCTGAATCCTGCGGATTCGGATATCGAGATGTGACGGCCTTCCGTCACCATCCCCAAATATCCCCCTGCGGAACACGGACCACGGACACGGATATATGCGTTTTGGTTTTCACATCTCCATTGCTGGCGGTTTCTCGAAGGTTGTCGAGCGGGCTCGGAGAAGGGGATGCGAAACGATCCAGCTCTTCTCCAGAAACCCCAGGGGCTGGGCCTATAACCCTCTGGACAAGGTGGAGGTGAACCGTTTTAGAAAGGAGCTTTCCCATACAACCATCTCTCCCCTGTTTGTCCACATGCCCTACCTTCCCAACCTGGCATCCAATGACCGTGATCTCTATCGGAAATCCCTCGATGTTCTTCAAACGGACCTGCGGCGTGCTTCCAGCCTGGGGGCACCCTACCTCAACGTCCATGTAGGACATCGGGGGCATCTGCCGGAGGATGAGTCCCTAAACCGAATCGCCCATGGGATCAACAAAGCCTTCCATAAGGTGGGAAATTCGGTGGTCCTGCTCTTGGAGAACACCGCGGGGCAGGGTTCGGAAGTGGGTCATACCTTCTCCCAGCTCGCTAAGATCATCCTAGCAGTTGATGAGAAGGGGAGGATCGGAGTATGCCTAGACACTGCCCACGCCTTTGGGGCGGGATATGACCTGTCAACGAGCAAAGGGCTCGAGAGAACCTTGGCGGAATTCCAGCAAGAGATCGGTCTGGAAAAACTTCACCTGGTCCACCTCAACGATACCCGGTCCCCTCTTGGGGGGCATGTAGATCGGCACTGGCATATTGGAGAAGGGAATATCGGGGTTGAAGGGTTCACGAACATCGTGAACCATCCCCTCCTGGTTCATCTGCCCGGTATCATGGAAACCCCGCGAAAGGACGATGTTGAGGATCTGATAAATATGGAGGTCATCAGGGAATTGGCCCGATACCATTAGACAGCGGACATCCCCTGAACCTCTTGAATTTCCTCCTCCTCCATTCCTCTTTTGACCTATACCATGAGCACAAGATTTGAGTCCCTTCAAGTGTCACGAGAAGCGTGTCGGAGACCAAGGGTTTATCGGGGCGCCTCCGCCGAACTTGGAGCTGTGCTTTCACGTTCCATTACATTTGAATCTCTCGATCTGCTCTGGTATGATGGAGATGGCCTACTTAGGCGGAAAATTCTCGGACGGGAATCTTGAAAAAAGATATGGTGATCCGCAAACCTAAATTTTTCCAGATTCGTCAGGGTCTTTAGATACCCTTGCGGATACGGACGGACTCATGGTGAGCTAAGAGGAGGTAAAACGGTTATGGCCATGGGTGAGAATGTTCGGGAAACAGATGTCCTTGTCATTGGCGGGGGGCCGGGTGGCTACGCGGCGGCTTTTCGTGCTGCCGACCTTGGGTTGAAAGTAACCATGCTTGACATAGATCCCAGGCCTGGCGGCGAATGCCTGTTTCGGGGTTGTATTCCCTCAAAAACGCTCCTTTCCCTGACAGAACTCATGAACGATGCCGAGCGGGCTGCGGGTATGGGAGTAACCTTCGGAAAACCCCAGATCGATTTAGAAGCGCTTCGGGCATGGAAGGATAAGGTCATTGACAAACTGGCCAGTGGACTCGTGAAACTGAGCAATATGCGCGGTGTGTCACTTGTGCAGGCCCGGGGCTTCTTTGAGGGATCGGACCGCGTTCGCCTGGAGGGCTCGGAAATCACCCACGTGAAATTTCGTCATGCTATCCTCGCGGCCGGTTCCCATCCTATCTCCCTGCCAGGGGTCGAGTTCAAGCAAGGTGGCCGCGTCATGGATTCCTCTGGCGCTCTTTCCCTCGTGGATATTCCCGAAACCTTGTTGGTGGTAGGCGGAGGTTACATTGCCCTTGAACTGGGATCGCTCTATGCCTCCCTCGGTAGCCGTGTTACCGTTTTGGTTCGAAGCGACAGGTTGCTTCGGGGTGCAGACCCCGATCTGGTCAATCGCCTGAGTCGTAGGCTGAAGGAGATATTTGAAGCCATCCATTTCAATACGACGATAAAGGCCCTGGAGGAACGGGCAGATCGCGTGGACGTTACGCTGGAAGGCGAGATAGATCAGCCCCGACAGAGCTTTGACCGGGTGCTGGTTGCGATCGGCCGACGGCCCAGTACCGACGACTTGGGTCTTGAAACCACCAAAGTAGAGCTAAACGATCAGGGTTTTGTGGTCGTGGATGAACAGCGCCGCACCGGAGATGAGCGCATCTTTGCCGTTGGCGACATTGTCGGTGCTCCAATGTTGGCCCACAAAGCGATGTACGAAGGCAAGGTAGCTGCTGAGGTCATAGCCGGCAAGCCCTCGGCTTTTGATGCAATCGCCATTCCCGCCGTGGTCTATACCGACCCGCAACTTGCCTGGTGTGGTCTCACGGAGGAGGAGGCCAGTGAGCAGAACCGCTCGGTCAAAGTAACACATTTCCCGTGGAAATCCTCGGGCAGAGCCACCACGATGGGTGCCACCGAGGGATTGACCAAGATGATCATTGATCCTGAGACGGAACGGGTGCTCGGGTTTGGCATCGTCGGCCGAGATGCAGAAGGACTGATTGCTGAAGGCGTCCTGGCAGTCGAGATGGGCGCCTCGGCCCAGGACCTGGCCTTAACAATCCACCCACACCCCACCCTGTCGGAAACCGAGGCGGAAGCCGCCGAACTCTTCCTGGGCAGTGCCACCCACATTCTGCCTCAGCGTGAATAACCCTGTTTTTTCTCAGTCCCCAAGGATCCCCCGACACGAGGAATGAGAAACGTGATGTCCGGGAACGACCTCCCTTCCCAGAGGGACCGGTACGAAGGCTTTCAGGAGAAGGGACGGGGGCCCAAATCAGAGGATAGGTTTTCCTCATGAGGTGAAAAAGGTCGTTATGCTTTCGTATACTTTAATGAGATCTATCACTGAGCTTATCCGTGGTAAAAATATCCCGATTGAATCCCGAAAAAAAAAGGGCTTGTGGTCATGATAACAGGCCACCGCAAGGGGATGCAAGGGGCAGAAGAGCGCCTTCTCACGGTTGTGAAAGGTGTCCCCGGAGTTACTGAGGTCCGGTCCGAATTAGTAGTCGTACCTCCGGGTGGGGAATGACATTACCTTTGCCAGGGCAATTTCAATAGCCAACTACCTGCTTAATGGGGCATAGCAGCCCTTGAAGCTAACCCCCGCACATGGAGCTTTAAGGAAACATTGCACGCATCGCCGAAATTGAACCCTTGATCAAGCCTCTTCCTGAATGAACTGTTCTTGGGCAAAGGACCATTCCGCGGCGACCTCCAATGCCCCTCATACTCACCAGTCCGTGAGTTGTGCCCTGTTATTGAATATAACGAATTGGATATGATGGAAAAAAGGGGAGAATATAGCTGCATAACATTCACAGAAACCTTTCAAGTACATTTTCCCTTACAGGAATAAGGTGAGTGGTAGCTGAGCTGAATAACACTAAGTAGTTACAGCGTATTTCATTCACCAATTTGAGACTGTTCAATGATAACTTTCGTGCCTGT
>JBGVTJ010000375.1:0-3982 GCA_041862515.1 Thermodesulfobacteriota bacterium
TGAAGGCAAGATCTTTTTCTGGCAGGTCGTCGTGTTGGTGACCTTCTACGTTTTCATTTTTGGGGTTGTTATCTGGATATTACGACTGATCTGGCTTTCTTGGCAACTTAAAGACGTGTTCTCAGCATCCATTGGAATCTCCCTCGTGGCGATGCCCCTCTTTCTGTTTCTCCTGGGAGTTTACAACTATGTGTTCTGGGGAATCCTCCTCAGCAGGAAACGGAGAGGACAAGGAAGAAAGGATTGAACGTGAGGTTGCCCAACCGAATAGCTATCCCTCTCTTCGCATCTTACCTGGCTCTATTCTGTGTTGCTTCAAAGGCCCTGTCACAAGATTCAGGCTCTCTCCCTGAGAACCCAGCCGAGGGCTTTCGGCTCTTCTACAAAAAGGGATGTATGGAGTGTCATGCCATTGGCGGGTACGGGGGAACGGCAGCGCAGGATTTAGCAAAAATTGTGAGCAAAAAGAATTTCTATGGAATTGCTCAGATGATTTGGAACCACGTCCCAAAGATGAGGGAAAAATACCAGGAGGAAAAGATCCAGTGGCCGCGCATTTCATCGGAGGAGATGTCTCGCCTCATGCCCTTTCTCTATTTTCTCAATTTTTTCGATAAACCGGGAGACCCGGAGGAAGGCGAAAAGGTCCTTTTCCGGGAGAAGTGCGTCAACTGCCATCGGGTGGGCAAAGTGGGGATCGTGAAGGTTAAATCCCTGGATGAATTCAAACAGTATCGATCTCCGGTGTTTTTCGTTACTCGCTTCTGGAACAGCGGTAAGGAGCTGAATGAATTAATGCGAACACAGGGGCTAGAGTCATTCGAATTCCGAGAAAACGACTTGGTGGATATGATCGCATACATCAAAAGGAGTGGACTGGAGGAGATCGAGGAAAAGGACTTCTATCTCCCTCCCCCGAATCCGCGAAACGGGCAGCGACTTTTCTCCGAAAAAGGGTGTGTCAAGTGCCACCCTCGCCCAGGTGCTCCTCGGGAAGCTTTTGGTGGAGCTATCATTGGGTCCTTCACACAGATCGCCGGACGGATGCTTAACCATGCCATGTGGAGTGGTCCGAATCGCCCAGCAATGCCACTGACTCCAGAGGAGATGTCTGACCTCGTAAGCTACGTGTACTTTCTGAGCTACTCCGGTAAACCGGGGAATGCCAAAGCCGGAGAGCAGCTATTTGTGGAGAAAAAATGTGCGGATTGCCACGCGGTTGGTGGCCGGGGAGGAACTACCGCTTCGGATCTCAGCAGCGCATCCAATCTGAAAACGCCTACGGACCTCATGCGGGGAATGTGGAACAGCGCTCCCGAGAAGATGCGAGAAGAGATGATTGAGGCAGGAGTCGTGTGGCCCCAGTTCCAGAAAAGAGAGCTGGCCGATCTTTATGCGTATATCCTCTCGTTGCAGACCAAATAAGTCGCGACCCTCCGGAGATTCGAATTGACAACCACCTTTTGGGGAGGAAACCATGAGGGATGAGAAAAAAATGATCCGTCTGCTTATCATTGCTATCTTGACGTGGATTTGGCTTCCCGTCTGGGGCATCGGACTGGCAGCGGAGCATCAACTGCCCTATTACGAGCCCTCCGCTGCTTGTGCTCAATGCCATATTGACATTCATAAGATGTGGGCAAACGGTATGCATGCCCAGGCTTATGATGATCCGATTTTTCAGGCCAGTTTTCTCCAGGCCTTCTTTGAAACCAAAGGAAAGGCCACCGCTGCCTGTCTCAGCTGCCATGATCCCACAAGTCACGTCCCGGAGGAATTTGAGGTACAGAGGGACATCGTCGGTAACGGCGTCACCTGTGATTTCTGTCATACGATAGCAGAGGTAAATTTAGATCGACCTGAAGGGCCCTTCGTGAAGACCTCCGGCAGGGTGAAAACGGGCCCATATACCACTGCTCAATCTCCAGTCCATACCACTGAAAGGAGGGAATTCTTCAAGAAATCGGAGTTATGTGGCGGATGCCACCAGCTCAGGGCGAAGACCGGGGTACTCATCATCGGGACCTATGAGGAATGGAAGGAGAGCCCTTACGCCTCGGAAGGGGTTGAATGCCAGGATTGTCACATGCCCGTTCAAAAGGAGAAGAGCATCGTCTCGCAGGGGGTAAAGGCACCAAAGCGGGATGTCAATCTGCACAACCTTGCAGGGGGGCATTCCATTGAACAGGTCAAAATGGCCTTGAAGGTAAAGATCAAGGAGGTGAAAAGGGAGGGAAGTATCCTTCGGGTCGGTGTTGAGGTAACCAATGTTGGATCAGGTCATCAAACCCCCACGGGGACCCCGTCGAGAAAGCTCCTTTTGAAGGCGATCGTGAGGGATAAGTCGGGGAGGCTCTATCTGGAAGACGAGAAGGTATTCGAGAAAGTGCTGATGGATGAGAATAAGGAGATTCTGAGGGAGGACCATGATATCTTCTTGAAGGCAGCCCGGATATACTACGATAACCGACTCTCGCCAAAGGAGGTGCGGGAGGTATGGTACTCCTTTACTATCCCGTATAAGGATTTGCTGGAAAACTACGAGCAGAAGCTTTTCATCGAAGCCAAGGCCATGTATCAGTATTTGCCCAGGGTGTTGGCACCGCATCGGATGGAGATCGAGGTGGCGAGCGATGTGAAACGTCCCCTGTGAGCTGACGAGAAAGGACCGACCTTTTTCCCAAAAGCCCCAAAGATCCGAAGAGGGAAAATGAGCCCTGAAAGATTTCGGGTGAAAGTACCCGATGAACGATGGTTTGAAGAGAACATCGGCTGCGAGAATGCGTGCCCCGTTAACACCGATGCCCCGGCATATATCGCCGCCATCATGGGGGTAGACTTTGACAAGGCCTTTGAGATTAACAGGGGAGATAATCTCTTTCCCGCCATCCTGGGACGCATCTGCGTCCACCCCTGTGAGGAAAAGTGTCGGCGGGGAATTCAGTTTGACCGCCCCATTTCAATCTGTTCGCTGAAACGCGCCAGTGCCGATTTCAGGGTTGAGCCAACAAAAAGGCGGGAGTTGGATGAGATCAGGCGGAAAAAGAAAAAGGACAAAAAAGTTGCCATCATAGGGGCCGGGCCTTCGGGACTTGCGGCGGCAAACGATCTGGCCCGGATGGGCTATCGCGTCACCGTCTATGAGTCCCTTCCAGTTAAGGGGGGGATGCTCAACGTGGGAATCCCTCCCTACCGTCTCCCCCGCCAGGTGGTGGAAGAGGCATTCGAGGAGCTCAAGTACCTGGGGGTTGACATTCAAACGAACACCCCCATCGGCCGGGAAATAAAGCTGGAAGACCTCCGTAGGGATTACGATGCCGTGTACATCGCTGCCGGCGCCCACAAGGCGGAGAAACTGGGAATACGGGGCGAGGAACTCGACGGTGTCGTGCACGGTGTGACCTTCATGCGTCAGGTCAATCTGGAGGAGAAGGACCTCAAAGTAGGGAGACGCGTCGCCGTCATCGGCGGGGGAAATACGGCCATCGACACGGCGAGGTCATCCCTTCGATTGGGCGCCGAAGAGGTTCATATCTTTTACCGGAGAACTAGGGCGGAGATGCCCGTTGATGAACGGGAGCTCGAGGAGGCCGAGATCGAGGGTATCAAGATCAACTACCTCACCTCTCCGGTCGAGGTTTTGTCCGGTGATGGCCAGAGGGCAAGCGGTATCAGGTGCATCAGAAACAAGCTGGGAGAACCGGACGCTTCAGGTCGAAGGCGCCCCATCCCCATTGAGGGATCCGAATTTGAGATCCCCTGTGATATGGTCATCCCTGCCGTCAGCCAATCCCCCGATATCTCATTTCTCCCCGAAGAGGTCGGCCTGGAGGTTTCCAAGTGGGATCGATTGGTGGTTGACGCCGACACTTTTCAGACCAACGTCCCACGAATCTTCGCCGGCGGGGATTTCGTGACGGGACCCAGGGATGTGATCAGGGTCATAGCAGACGGCAGGAGGGCGGCCGTCTCCATCGATCTC
>JBGVTJ010000376.1:0-6399 GCA_041862515.1 Thermodesulfobacteriota bacterium
TCTGGTCCGCTCTGGGTGACCTTCATGGAGCCGCTGATGCGGTACAGCAGCGACAATTCCTCGTAGGTGTTGGCCAGGTTGATCGAAAGGGTCGTCCTTCCACTTGGCCAGGATATCCCTTTTGGGAATGAATCCCACATGGCGGAAAACCTCCCTTCCGGACGCATCGTAGAATATCTGTGTTGGAATGATACGAATTCCATACTCCTTTGCCGCATCCGGATTTTTCCAGACATCGATGGAGGCAACTTGCAGGATGCCCGCATACTCCCTGCGCAGCTCTTCGAGGATCGGCGCCATCATTTTGCAGGGTACGCATCTATCCGCGCCCAGCTCAACCAGTCGGGGCAAAGGGCTTTTCTTCGAATCCTCGGCGTTCTTCATGGTGTTCGCACTGAGATTTCGCCAATCTTCGGGAGAGCTTTTTGACGAACGGTGATTCCCGAAGTAAAAGATGGCTCCAATGAGGACGAAAACCGCTATGACGATGGCCGATTTGGCTGCGGTACTCAGTCCAGAGTTCGCTTTCCTTCCTCGCTGAATATCCCGCATAAATCACCCCTGCTCAGATAGAATAACTGCCCCCGCACCCTCAAATAACGCCGTGATGCCTGAGGGTTCATTTTCCAAAGGCCTACGCCAGGCTCCGATGAGCACACGTCGATGATCCCGCATAGTCAAATAAAATCGCGGTTCGAGGCATGCCTCGGAAAATAGTGGTTCTCCTTTCTATCTCTTTCAAAGCGACTTCTCTCAGCGTCTGTGTTTCTTCAACGGTCGTTCTCAACATGGCCGATTTAATCTTCTCCCCTCTCCTCCTCCAGCCATTTCTTGATGACTGATTTTGAAGGAACCCTGCCGGTGCATTTCACCTTCCCATTAATGATAAGCGCAGGCGTGGGGAGAATACCGTATTGAGCCATCAATCGTGGATCTGAAATATGGTTCAGGCTTGCCTCTAATCCGGTTTCCGAGAGAACGGCCATCACGTCCTGTTCCAATTTGTCACAGGAGTAACAGCCAGGACCTAAAACAGTCACTTCAAGAAATCCACCTCTTTCCTCTTCTACCTTTTCACCCAAGAATTTCTTAAACTCCCGGAAAAGAGCTCTCTCGTATTCTTGCCTTCCAGAAGGGTGGATGTAATTCTTCTTTCCCGCCCTCTCCATCAGCATCTCCTTCAGAAGAGATTCCGGCTTCCCCCTTTGGGGCTTCAACTCCTCGAAGATTTGCTTTAGTCCAATTAAACCCAGCTGGTTCCTTCCAACGAGAACGAGACGATAATCATTTTCGACCATATAAAAATCACCTCACTTTTCGGAGACCCATTTCTTGATCTCTTCCACGCTGGGGATTTTCCCTGTGCATACCACCTCTTCATCGATGGCCAATCCTGGTGTCATCATAATCCCGTGGTCCATAATCTCTTTCAAATCGCTCACGTGTGTAACCTTTGCCTCCAGGTTCAACTCCTTCAAGGCTTCGACGGCATTCTCTTCAGTTTTTTTGCACCGTGGGCAACCGGGGCCAAAAACTTTAATTTCCATTTCACCATCCTCCTTCCTTATTGACTTGATTTATTTAAAGGTGAATTCCCAGGGCGGTGCCATTCATTACCCCTATTGAATTACCGCCCCATACAGCATCCCTGAAAAGGTAGCCATTACAACGACCAGCGATACGAAGACAACCGTTTTTTTCGTCCCCATCACGCTCCGGATAACCAGCATATTCGGCAGAGACAGTGCCGGTCCGGCCAGGAGGAGAGCCAATGCCGGTCCGTTGCCCATCCCGCTCCCGATAAGGCCCTGGAGAATCGGGATCTCAGTCAGGGTGGCAAAGTACATGAAGGCCCCGACAACCGATGCAAAGAGGTTCGAGTGCAGCGAGTTGCCGCCGAGCGCACGGCTCACCCATGCTGATGGAATCAACCCCTCATGTCCGGGACGGCCGAGGAGAGCCCCGGCCACGAGCACTCCGATGAACGAAAGGGGAAGAATTTGCTTAGCAAACCCCCACGTGGATAGAAACCATTCCCCGGCCTCGCCTTCGTCAGTACTGGTGATAATGCACAGACCAACTGCCGCCGCAGCGAACGCAAGCATCGGCTCATCGGGAAACAGGAGGCCAAGGATAACCGCTGGAACAGCGGCAAGGAGCACCTTTAACGGTGTCAACCCAAACCAGAGAACGAGGATGATCGCAAAGAACCCTGAGACAACACTTGTAACAATCCACTTGGCCGAGTAGATGGCGTACCAAGTCCCACCATTCGTCCCTGGCTTCCCCCAATTGGCAAAGACGAGAACCGCGACCATCGTTGCGAAATAAAGCACGTTTTGCCAGAGCGGTCTGGTGACCTCCGGTACTGGCATGGCCGCTTGTGCATTCGCTTTCTCTATGTCTTCCTTGAGAAAGATAAAATGCATGAGCAGCCCGATCACCACACTGAAAAGGATCGCTCCAACGGCCCGAGCTATGCCTAGTTCAATCCCCAATACGCGCGCGGTCAGGATGATTGCCAGCACATTGATCGCCGGCCCAGAGTAAAGAAAGGCTGTTGCCGGACCGAGGCCCGCCCCCATCCGGTAGATCCCGGCAAAGAGGGGGAGCACCGTACACGAGCAAACGGCCAAAATCGTTCCCGAAACAGAGGCTACTCCATAGGCCAGCACCTTGTTGGCCTTGGTCCCGAGATACTTCATGACCGAGGCCTGGTTGACAAACACGGCGATCGCCCCTGCGATGAAGAACGCCGGGACCAAACATAAAAGCACATGTTCTTGAGCGTACCACTTGACCAGGTGAAGGGCTTCCATGATCGCATTGTCAAACCGGGCCCTTCCCAGGGGGAGAGAGAAGCTTGCGAGAAACACAGCTATAATTGCTGCAAGCGGTTTCCATTCCCTTTTCCAATCCATGAATTATCTTTTTTCCCTTTTTTAATTCAAGCTGTGGAAATTTGGCCAAAACACCTAATAACTTTTAAAAAATAAGAATGCCTTCTCGCTTCTATTTGCTCAGAGCCAGTTGTCCCTCTGCTGTAAATCGAATGGACAATTCTATATGGCCAATTAGCCGCCATATTTTCACCCATTTTTCCGGCAACGAAAGAAATCCCAGGCCTTACTGCAGGCTTATGGAAATGAAGATCAGCATCCAGAAAAAGGGAAAGAGGCTTTTCCTGTATAAAAGCATCAATTTCGAATACGCCATTCGACAAAGGCGTTTTTTAACTGATCTACGAAGAACTCTTACCCTCTGTTTAGATCCATGCATTTAGGAATATCCCCTGCCCGTTCAGTAACGTTATTTTCCCCATTCCATCGCGCCGCAGGTCCTTGAAGCTATCGATGAATCTTCCCTTCTGATTGGGAATCTCATACTCGATCCTCGCCTTTGCAGGGATGAACGGGCATGAGGTCGAACATTCCAGGGGGTCACGTAATCAGCTTCCATACGGGGGGTTCATTGAACACCTCGGGCCTCTCGGAAGAGATGTCGATCACTTTACTTTCATCGTCCGTACTGCCAATAGATTCACTTTCTCGGTGGGTCGGGAACCAGTACCGCAAGCCTCGATTCGTCCCCTACCATTATTTCTTGTAAAATCCTCCCCCCTCTAGCTCCGACAGGCGTTCTTTACGCAAACGAAAAGCAGCCTTTCGGCTATCTTCGACTCATTTAGGGTTAGCGAATTTTGCCCCCACGGCACGAGGCTTCACGCCCGCGGTTGATAGGCCGGTTTCGGTGAAAAATCTCGTGGAAAACCACAGGGCAGCATTGACCAGACTAATCAGTACCGGAACTTCAACCAGGGGACCGATCACAGCGGCAAAGGCCTGTCCTGAAGCGATTCCAAAGACGGCAACGGCTACTGCGATGGCCAACTCAAAGTTGTTCGAGGCCGCGGTGAAGGCGATGGTAGTGGTCTGGGCGTAGTTTGCCTTAATACGCCATCCCATGTAAAAGGAAACAAGGAACATAATCACAAAATAGAAGAGCAATGGGATGGCGATGCGGACCACATCGATAGGGATCTTGACGATATATTCCCCTTTGAGGGAGAACATGACGACGATGGTGAAGAGCAGTGCGATCAAGGTAATGGGGCTAATCTTGGGGATAAATCTCTGCTCATACCACTCCCTATTTTTCACCCTGATCAGGCTGAAGCGGGTAATGACCCCACCGAGGAACGGGATGCCCAGATAGATGAAGACGCTTTCAGCAATCTGTCGCATGGATACCTGGACAACAGTACCCTTCAGTCCGATCCATACGGGAAGGACCGTGATGAAGATGTATGCGTAAACAGAGTACAAAAAAACTTGAAAGACTGAGTTAAATGCGACCAACCCAGCTGCGTACTCCGCATCTCCCCGAGCGAGATCATTCCATACGATAACCATGGCAATGCAGCGGGCCAGGCCTATCATAATCAGGCCGTACATGTATTCCGGGTAGCTGTGGAGGAAGATTACCGCCAACACAAACATCAGGATGGGGCCGATGATCCAATTTTGGATGAGCGATAAGGAGAGAACCCTCACATTCCGAAATACGTCGCCCATTTCCTCGTACCTTACCTTGGCTAGGGGCGGATACATCATCAGGATCAGACCCATGGCGATCGGGATGGAGGTGGTTCCTACCTGGAATTTGGTGATAAATTCAACCACGTAGGGAGTGAGATATCCCATCCCCACGCCAACGACCATGGCAAGGAAAATCCAGAGTGTCAGAAATCTGTCCAGAAAAGTAAGCTTTTTCGCAACACCCTCTGTCATACGCTCCTCCTTCCAATTTTTAAGCACAGGATTTTTTCACCTGAAGGCTTTTCAACCTTTGAAGATCTTTCTTGCATACCTCATAGCCCTCAAGGCAATCACGGATACATTTCATCTGGTACTCATGGAGCTTACTTTGGGGCTCTTTCAAGGAATAGTAAATCCAGACCCCTACCCTCCGGTCATTGACCAAATCTGAGTGTTTCAGATAGGCCATGTGGCGAGAAACCTTTGATTGAGGGAGTCCGAGTACTTCCATGAGGTCACAAATGCAGAGCTCTCCTTCCAAGAGGAGACGGAGAATCCTGAGCCGCGTCTCATCCGAAAAAGCCTTAAAGAACCTTGCTGTTTCCTTCATGGGTGCCCCGATAGAGTCGTTCCTGGAGATGGATGCAAGCGGCCTTCGAAGAATGGCGCATGTTTTTTGCCATTTACCGTGAGCCGAAATTATAACTCTTTATCCGCATATGCGAATATAATCATAGATCACATTTCAACGAAAGTCAACCCCTCCTTTTTCACCTCTTCGTTCTCCTTAGCAACCCCCCCGGTCAATGATCCGCGTCTCCCTTCATGCCTCTTTTTTGATTTGAGTTCCCCTCCCCCTTGATGGTATATTCCTTTGGGATAGACGTTTACTAAGCTCTTTCCGTTTTCAAGCCGCTTAAGTTGCCTTAAATCTTAGGGACGCACCTCCCCTGTCATCTGCCGAAGATAAGGGTAAACACCGTCTCAGAGGCAGATGGGTTGCGAGAAACCGATTAGTTTCACAAAGGGTGAGCTGTGAGGGAAAAGGGTTCGTTTAGCTTTGGCTGGGTTATCGTTGGCGTCAGTTTCGTCACCCTCGCACTTGCATATGGGGTTTGGTACTCGTTTTCCGTTTTCTTTGTGGCCCTTCTGGAAGAGTTTGGCTGGAGCCGTTCTCTTGGCGCAGGCGCCTTCTCACTGTTTGTAATCATCCACAGCCTTATCGGTCCTTTCGTGGGGGGGGTGGTGGATCGTTTCGGACCGAGAAAGGTCATCCTGTTGGGATCGTTCTGTTTGGGAGTAGGCCTCGCCCTATGCAGTTTAACCAGCACTTGGTGGCATTACTACATCTTCTTCGGCGTTATCACGGGTGTGGGCGTAGGGTCCATCGGGTGGGTGCCCAATACTACGATCATCCAACGATGGTTTAAAGCCAATAGAGGCTTGGCGATCGGTATCATATCCTCGGGGATAGGAATTGGGATCTTAGTCTGTGTTCCCTCAGTTCAACATCTTATCGGCCGAGTGGGATGGCGGATGGCTTATCGCATTATGGCATGCTCCATTCCCCTCATCGTGGTCCCCATGGCGATTGTATTTCTCAAGAAACCCGAACAAACAACCTCGCCTCGTGATACGAATTCTTCCGAAAGGGGGACTATTAGTTCGGCCACGAGAGATCCCTTGATCGTCGATGATGAATGGGGATCACGGTCGTGGACCATCCGACACGCCATAACCACGAAACAATTCTGGCTCCTGAGCATTTCCTTCCCTTTAGGGGCTTTCGCCAATCAGTCAATCTTGGCGCACCAAGTAGCCTTTTTCGTCGATCAAGGGATGGAAGCACTATTTGCCTCCT
>JBGVTJ010000377.1:0-3441 GCA_041862515.1 Thermodesulfobacteriota bacterium
GGATACAGCGCTTGACTATTCCATGCTACTTCGCATCCCATTATGACTCCGAATTTCCGATGATTTCCGTCCAATTTCAAGGGGCTGTTGCCCAAATCCCCTTTCGCTCCCTGAAAAGAATTTTTGACCATTGGGAAGTTCGGTTCACTGGAAATCGAAAAACCGCCCTTCGGGCTTAACCGAAGGTGCTGCCAGATGTTGAGTATGCCCTGCGGAAGATGTGGCAATTCCTCCGCTACTCCCTTAAGAGCTATATGACCTTCATCCAGGCGGTATTGTCAGAGGTCTCCGAGGAGGAGCGAGAGCAGGCCCTTGAGACGCTGAGGATGTTCCCGGATGATAAGCGTCTCATCTCAAATCTTGAACTGGAAGATACCCACAGCGTTCAGCCCATCGCTAATCAGTACATAGACAGCCACTATTGGAAGGCTGACTACTTTAGAAAGGCCACTCTGACAAATGCCTCAGGAAGGATTGATGTTGAGCATTCCGGCCAGGATCACCTCTTTGTTTACTGGATGGGGAGGTACTTCGGCTTAATCTCGGAGGAAGAGGCGACTCCTCCAGTGATATGGGAAGATTAGTGAGCTTGGGTTGTTGAACGCAGCCATATATGGATGTGTTTAAAATAGGGGATCTTTTTCCCCCAACTTTCTCAAGGTGAGCGCATTGTCCTCGATCAATACGTAGGTATTGTGCCTACTATCCTCTTTTAGCCAGCTGCCACAGTTAACGACGGTTAGATTATCAGCAATCTCCTTGCGGCCGGGAACGTGGCTATGCCCGAAGATAAAACGCAGGGGATTTTGGGATTGCCAACCGGACACCTGCAAATAATCCCTTATCTCATGTTCAAACTCGTCGATTTCCGTTCCCCTATCCTTCTTCATCCTTTTAATTCTCGACTCCAACCAGATTGTCCTGATTCTATGCATTAGCCATCCCTTGAGTTTTGGAGCCAGAGCATCTAACAACTCGTCAATGATAACGAGAAGAGCCCCTGGAGAACCATATTTTTCCCAGGCCGCATAGAGTTTATTCCTCATCTCCTCGCTCCGTTCCAAATGGTAGTAGATAAGCTCTAAGATGGGAGAGTTTGCTATGAGGAGATCGTTTAAGCTTTTCCCTTCGCGCAATGCTTCGCCTGGGCCCATCAACAGAACACAGAGACCATACAGCTGGTGGCCATGGTGGAAAAAGTATTGAATCCCATTATTCTCAAATTCATAATTGGGATAGCGTATTACAAACTTCTTCTCCAGATCATCGGGCAGGACCTCTGAGAAAAAGGACTCTTTATCCGAAAATTGACTGATATAGTTAGGCAATTGGGGAAAGCCCTCGTTTCCGATAGGCTCAATAACATCCCGTTTTTCAATGTGCAAAAGCCAGATATGATAGTCATGGTTTCCAGGGATATATACGATCTTCCCTATGTCTAGACTGCTAATGCGTTTAAAAAACTCCCGTGCTTGGCGTATAACATCTTGGAAGGCTGAAAAGGCCAAATCTAAAATATCACCGAGTAAGATGAGTTCATCAATTCTCTTGCGCTGGTTGAGCTCTTTTATGAGCTTCTTAACCACATCATGGTCCTCAAGCGTGCTTCGACGATCCCCCAAGTGGAAATCAGAGATGACGACGATTCTCCTTTTCTTTGAATCGACATCCCCCGGCGACATGGATCACCTCCTGTTTGCTCAGTTTCCCTTCCCTACAAATATCCTCTAGCTGATTCCAGCAAACAGTTTATAGAGTTTCATACTGAGCTCTGAATCGGCCACGCCTTGTCTTACCCTTTCGAAAAAGAGGCTTCTTATGGGGTCGGTAAGTACCCTCATAATCCGACGCAGGGTACTTTTTTCCTTATATTCGAAATAGGGGTCCATGGTGGCAAAGATCGAGTAGAAGAAATTGCCGAAATAGTACTCGCGGTCAAGTCCAAATGCCAGTTTCGTAACGATGTCATGCACATTAACCCAATCGGGATAGAGGGTTCGGTCGCCCACCATATGAATCTCCGGCTTTCCAAATTCCTTGACCGCCAACTTCATGTAATCACTCACCATGGGATCGAGCCCCATCTTCGCTGATCCAATCCAGTCTACTGCGACTAAATCGTCTCCTCCGATAATCGTTTCCGTATAATTCGGATCTTTATCGGCGAAGACGCCAAAAGGTCCATCAGCGCTGATATGGGCATCTATAAACCCGAAATGAACCGGAAAATGTTTTAAGAACTCTATGGTGGTTGAAAATATATCGCGTTCAGTATGATATTCCTTAAATTTATCCTCCTTTGGCAGGGCTCCATAGATATTCTTGATGGTCAAGGTATAAAAGGCATAGGCATGGGTCTTATTCTTGGCAAAGGAAATCCTGAAGTCGGCATTCTTCCATTCCTTATTTACCGGGTGTTTTCCCAAGCTGCCCGCAAATTCATATTCTTCAGTACCCAGGGAAAGATCGATAATCCGATATTTCCCTCCGCCGGGGCAGACCCCGTCCAATCCGATGTATTGTGCGACGGTACTCACCTCCCTGTTGGTAAAAAACGTGCCGAAGGTACTTCTGGCTTCGGCAACTGCGATAGTGCGGTACCCTTTTTCCCAAATCCGACTCACCAGGTGCTCGACCAGTTCAGGATCGGTAAAGGTAGTGCGATCCTTCAGGGAATACATGAACATGAAACTTGGCTTTATGATGATGGATACGTCTTCCTTGTTCTTCCCCCTTTCCTCTCTCATAGCCTCCAATTTATCGAACAATTTCGACATTTCAATTACTTGATCTAAGGCCTTAAATTTATCCGGATCCTTAACCGCTGCAACAAGGGCTTCACGGTCACTATCGATGCTACCCAGATTGAGGACATCCATATTTTCCTCTAATGCAAGCCTACCTTTACCCTCAGTGTTTCCCAGCTCAACGATTCGCCGTTGAAAGACGGCGGTGGGATAATGATCATTGTTTATCTCCAGGAGAACCTTTTCTGGGGGTGGAAATGTATCCCCTTCCTCCCTTGGGAGTAAGCGGAAGCTATCCCCCTTTATCTTCAAATCCAACCAGGCAACATGATCGATAATCTTTCCCAACGGCTCCTCGATCGTATCGGCAATAAGATCCCTCCGATCCTCTCTTAGCACATCGGTGCGGATATGGAGCCTTAAGGCGTCCAAAGCAGGGTCAACGGCGCAGAAGTAATTATAGTAGAGGGCGGGCCACTTGATATTCTGGAAAGTGGAAATCTCAGCTTCCCCGAGAGCGCTATCCCTGTCTACTTTGAACGTGGTACTCTCCGGCCCTTTCTTCAGGGTAAATTCCCCTTTCTCAACGGAAACTTTATGGGGGGTGAGGTGCAGTCCCAGGGTATCAAAATGGGGGAGCCATTCACGGATATCCTCCATAAATGATCGTTTGATATGTCTTTTGTAATTGCAT
>JBGVTJ010000378.1:0-3902 GCA_041862515.1 Thermodesulfobacteriota bacterium
CGTTGCGCTGCATCCTTCGTCATTGCAGCGTACTGTAAGTACGCCTCATTCCTCAGGATTTGCGCGCCTTGAATTTGGAGCTTTTTACTTTGCCATCGAATTTTGACTTTTTACGAGATCATCAAAGATGAGGGGTTTGATTTCATGGAAAAGAATATCTTCCCTTTGGCACTGAGCGTGAAAAACGGGAAAGGAACACTTCCGGAAGGAAAAGAAGGAAAAGGATGAGAAAGGGGCGCTCAAGGTCGCCCCTCGGCAATTGCATAGATCTCAATGGGTGGCCAGGTAATTTTTCATCTGTTCCGACTCAGCAACCATGGTATCCTTCGCCTCCTCCCAGTCTGCGGGGCCAACTATGTCAACCTCGGTGACGAATTTGGACAGTCGTTGCTCGGAGTCAAACGACGAGTTCCCTGTGGTGGGCCCAGTTTGGCCACTATCCCTTTAAGAGGAGGAAGAGGAGTGGGACAGCTCCGATACTTGCTAGCCTAGTGAGGGAAACCTTGGAGTTGCCAAGGGGAACATCTCCATCGTATTTTATGGAGAATATTGTCACAAGTGCAGCAGTTGGGCTCGCGGGGAGAAGTACACAGACGGCCAGTTTGTTAAAAGTCAAGGGAAGGGCTGAGACCGATCGGGAATATGCCTTCTCGAAGTCAGGAAGGAGAGATGATAACTAAAGCCCTTCCATGAACTTCTTTACTTGATAATCCCACTCTCGGGTCTCGAGATCCACATCCGTGTAGTCGGGCTTGCAGCGGGCTGCAGTCACAGTCACATGCCCTCCTCCGCCCTCGAAGCTCAAACAGCATTCGTTACGTTCGACCAGCTTCAAGCCCAGTCCTCCGGATCCGAAGAAATCATCGGCTCGTCGAAGAACCCCTTCAACTTCCAATTTAGATTCCTTACTATATCGTGCCATAGCGATTTCCCCCTTATTCCTTTTTGATCATTTCCATAATAGTTTCAGGTTTCATGGGAAGGCGCCGTATCCGTGCACCGGTAGCAGCAAACACCGCATTTGCTATGGAAGGAGCGGTTGGGGGTACGCCAGGTTCACCCGCTCCTCCCAATTTAGCATTGCTCTTTACTATGTGGACTTCAATTTCCGGAGCTTGGCTCATGGGGAGTATCTCATAGTTGTGAAAATTCCCTGATTCCACCCCACCGCGTGCAAAGCCGACTCTCTCTTTTAGAGCCGCGCTCAATCCAAAGATGATACCACCTTCCATTTGGGCAGTTACCGCGTCCGGGTTAATTACAGGGCCACAATCAACAGCGCATACGATCCGGTTGACTTTTATCGTCCCATCCTCTTTGTTAACGGATGCTTCCGCAACGAGAGCCACATAGCTCCCAAAGGAAAAATGTTGGGCAATGCCATGTCCATGCCCTTTCTTCAGGGGTTTTCCCCAATGGGCCTTTTCGGCAGCTACCTCTAACACACGCCGAGGACGAGGATGGTTCTTCAAGAGATCTAACCGAAATTCCAAGGGGTCTTTCCTCGCCGCATGGGCCAGCTCATCAACGAAACTCTCCACGGTAAAGGCATTGTGGGAATGTCCCACTGATCGCCAGAAGCCAACGGGGATGGGAACATCTATCCTTACGTATTCAAGGTGAATGTTTGGAATCTCATATTTCATGCCCACGGCACCTTCTACAGCCACGGGGTCAATTCCATCTCTCACCATCTGCGGGTAAACACGGGAAAAAATCGATGGGGCAACGAGTTTGTGTACCCATGCAATGAGGTGACCTTTACCATCAATACCACCGTGGATTTTGGAGCAGGAAGCGGGTCGATAAAAATCATTTTGCATATCCTCTTCCCTTGTCCACATGAGCTTGATCGGCTTTCGCGTTGCCTTCGATACGCGAACAGCTTCCTCCACGAAATCCGATTCCAGGCGTCTGCCAAACCCGCCGCCAAGGTAAGTGGTATGGACATGAATCTGCTCCGGTTTCAATCCGGTCACCTCTTTCACCGTCTGGAGAACTCCCGACTGGTTTTGCGTGGGAACCCATACCTTGCATGCATCCTCGCGGACATGTGCTGTACAATTCATGGGTTCCATGGTGGCATGTGAAAGATACGGCAAAATGTATGTCGCCTCAATCTTTTGAGCGGCACGGTTCATTGCGCGGTTCACATTTCCATGATTGTGCGCTGATTTGCCCGTTTTATTCAGATGTTGAACAAATATTCTTTCAAGGGTGTCATTGTTCAAGTCGGGATGTTCACCCTTGTCCCACATAACATGAAGAGCATCTCTCCCTTTCCATGCCGCGTCGAGCGTATCGGCGCATACGGCAATTCTACGATTCAAATCCACTACCGTACGAACACCAGTTACCCTCTCAGCAGCTTCCCTATCGCAGGAAATTGCCTTCGCCCCGTAGGCCGGTGGACGGGCAACCGCGGCATAGAGCATGTCCGGGATAGAGACATCCATTCCAAATATCGCAGAACCATTGACTTTATCCGGCACGTCCAAACGCGGCATCGAAGTCCCAATCAACCTGAATTGGCTCTCTTTCTTTAAAGATGGATTCGGCGGGATGGGAATTTTGGCAGCTTTCTGGCTGAGTTGACCAAAGGTCAGGCTACGGCCGCTCTCTATATGCCTTACTGTTCCTCGATAGGCTTCACATTCATGTATTGGTACCGCCCATGTCTGGGCAGCGGCACTGACGAGCATTTCACGAGCAGCAGCACTTCCTTTCCGTAAGGGCCAAAACATATGCCTTATACTCGTAGACCCTCCTGTGGTTTGCATCCCCCAGACGGGGTCCCTGTATTCCTCCCGGGCAGGGGCCATTTTAACCCGCACCTGTTTCCAATCTGCCTCGATCTCATCTGCCACAATCATTGGCAGGGAGGTAGATACCCCCTGGCCCATTTCAGACTTGCCAACAATAACGGTTACGATATTATCTGGCGTTATGAGGAGCGATGCATTTGGGCTGAAACCATCACCGATAGGAGAGGCTTTTTCCATTGCTGAATCCCAATCACCCGCTCCCAATGAGGATGCACTGATACCTTTCTGCTCTCCTCCAATAGCCCTTCGTATAGCACGTTTGATGCGGGGATATGTGCCGCAACGACAGAGAACCCCTTCCATCCCTTTCATTACCCAGTCTTCTGAGGGATTTGATTCTTCTGAGAGCAATGCCGCTGCCTGCATAATTTGCCCGGGTTGACAGTAACCGCACTGCGGGACCTGCTCTTCTATCCAAGCCCTTATTAATGGATGATCCTCAGGAAGGCCCTCTATGGTAGTAATCCTCTTACCCTGCGCATTTCTCACGGGAACCTGACATGACCTTCGAGCTTTACCATCAATATGGACGGTACATGAACCGCACATTCCGATACCGCACCCGTACTTGGTCCCCGTTAACTTAAGATACTCCCTTATCACCCATAGTAGTGGCACATCCGGGGTGACATCGACCCTATAGGTTTTTCCGTTGACTTCAAGGGAAATCATTATTGGGTTCCTCTGAACACGTAAGGTAATTATATTTATTGCACGAGAAAGATGCCATACTGAATTTTTGGGGTGCGGCCGGTTTATTTCGTATTGGCACGACAATTCAATCTTGATTGCTTGGAGGTTTCCCCGGTTCCCGGAGAACACCGTTGTCCATGATCGCAACTTGCTGGAGAACTGGGGCATCCATCGAGGGTGAACAGGCTTCGTCGTGAATCTTCGGCCTTGAGCTCCATTCGGTTCGCCCTCGCCCTGAGCTCCATTCGGCCCGAGCTCATGGCCGAGGGCAGACCGAAGGGCTCAGCCGAACAAAGGGAAGCCTACTTTGGGGCACATAGGTTGGATATGTATTAGCTCTGGACCTGAAGAGTTGTGTGGCTGAGGAATATGTGCCAACGATTC
>JBGVTJ010000379.1:0-6892 GCA_041862515.1 Thermodesulfobacteriota bacterium
TCTTATGTGGGATGCCTCGATTTTTTCCAACAAGGTGTCTACATTTTGAAAGGCTACCTCCTTATAAGCGCATTTTCGAAAAAAGAGCTCTCTTAAGATCTTACCATTCACCCTCCCGTATTTCAGCACAAACCACACATCATAAATATCACGTGGGTATCCTCTCTGCAGGATAGTGCGAAGCTTTTCCGCCAGAATTTCCTCCAGCGCATAAGTGTTGATTGCGGCCTTGAATTGGTCGGAATATGGGTGGTTGATCTGTCTCTTCTTCAAAGGCTTCAGTATTTTCTCAAAGGCGGTGATGTCGAGCCTAATCCGCCTGGGGTTTTGGGCTTGCCCTCTCGGGCCAATAAACTCAATACGCAGTTCCCATGCCGTTTCTCCCTCAGCATCTCGCTTGTTTTCGACATTCACCAGTGAATAATTCATCCCGCTTGCCGAGGTGAGTTCATTGCAGACCGCCCTCACTTCCCTTTCAAGGATTGCCTCGGTAAAATCCTCTTTAGATGTGAAGTCAAGATCTTCTGAAAACCTATAATCGGGGAAATATGTCTTTTTGATAGCAGTGGCGCCCTTGAAAGCGAGATTCTCATGTAGAACGCTATTTTCGGGAAGTCCTTTCAAGAACCATCCCAGACAATAATCTTTTTCCAAAACTGTCACGTCAACGCTGAGCTGACCAGACAGACGTTTTAGTTCGTCCAGCGTGATCACTTTATGTCCTGCCCCAAGCTTTCAAATAGTACTCGTCTACGTTGGCCTGTAGGTTCCACTTGGCAACATATCTTCCCTGCGCCGGTGCTGATGGGTCAAGCCGCGAATAGCCTTTCTTAACCCTCTCCGCTAGAGATTTTATGAAGGATTCTTCGGCTACACCAAATATTTCCAGACTGAATCCAAGCCGCTTGGCCACAGAAGAATTTCTCATCCTATCCAGGTATTCAAGCAGCTTTTGCCTGTCAAGATCCTTCCAAGCATTGACGGCTGACTTACAGGATTCCACGATCCCTCCACAATATTCCGGGTGGTCAAAGGCGTCAAGTATGGTTCGTTCTGGATCCGTGATTTCAATGCTTGTGGAATCAACCCATGCCTTTTGCGCGCCAAACAGCTTCTCCCGGGACAATAGGACAAACTTAAACCTTATCCCCAGGATGGTAATATTTAGGTTCCGCTTCTTCATGGTGGTGGAAACAAAGATCGTGCCGGGAATCTGCTCAGTGAAGCCGTAATAGTTCAGGGCAGACCAGTATGAGATAACCGCTGGACGGGCGAGATGCGCGGCGAGGACGAAGGGATGTTCTGAGAAGTGGCCTTCAACACCTGCTTTCAGAGGGAGGACCATATATGTGCCCCTCTGAAGTCTCTTAAGCCATCCCCTCGCCACGAGGTCCTGCAGGAGGTTCTCAAGATACCGGGGGTGGATCTGTACGGTCTGCCGGACATCCTGTAAGGTAAAGATGTCCTTTTCGTGTCCGCTCAGAGTCGCAAGAAGCCTGGCGGCGGTTTCGTTGATTCCCTTTCTCATAGTTTAGTACTCAAAACACACTCAAATAGTTGTGCTTGTAGGATGCAGATATAGTAGTTATTTTTTTTCTTCAAAGTACACTTAAACAAGTGTATTTTGACAATAGAAATATACTAGTATAAAGGAAAATTGTCAAGAGGCGTCCATTTGGCAACATATTTTCCCTGCGGCGGGGTGAGGGTACAACGAGCAGCAGGTGCCCTTCTTGAAATTTTTCCCTCACCGAACTAAGGTCAGGGCTTGGGGTCAGACTTTAATTTTGAGTTTTTGATAGAGAGAATTAGTTGATCTCGGTCTCGCGGTAGTGAAACAGAAAGAGCTTTTTAGTTTCAGCCCCAATCGACTCCATAGCATCTCGTAAGAGTTCTTCCCCACGTATGCTCCTCCAATTTCAGCGGGCGAACTCAGAATCGACTTGACTTTGAACATCTTTTGTCGTTTCATAGGGTAGCACCAAAGGTGAGCTCGAAAGGGGGTGGTAAACGTTCAGGATCTATGCGAAACGCTGATCCACCATTGGGGAGGGAGGTGATGTGTCGCGAAGTACAAATGGGGAGAAGTTACCGTTCTGAGTGTAGTCTTAAAAAGGAGGTGGGTGAGATGACTAGGTTACGTTGGATTACAGTTTCCATGTTTATCGTGGGGATTTTGGCCATGGGGAGTGCCGGGCACTCAGCAGAGCCCATTATTATCGGGTCGGTGGAGCCCGCTTCACCCCCTGGGTCGATCGCTCAGGGCAGCGAGGCCACTGCAGGAATCAAACTAGCTGTTGAGATGATCAATAAACAGGGGGGGATTCTCGGAAGGCCGGTAGAGGTGCAATTCGAGGACTCAATGGGCATACCGGAAAAGGGAAGGGCTGCGACTGAAAAGCTCATCACCAAGAGTAAGGTGTCGATGATTGTGGGCGGTAACCACAGTTCGGTCTGCATGGCCATGTCGGATGTCGCCCATGAGTATCGCATTCCCTACATCAATGTCAATTGCTGGGCCGATGCCATACGCGAGAAGGGGTACGGCGAGTGGTTCAACACGTCGGTGAACAATTCCCGTATAGCCGTGGGGGGAGCTGAGTTCGTCAAGGCACTGGGCGTCAAAAAAGTGGTCGTGCTTCCGGAGAACACCGACTTCGGGATCGGATTGGCCCGGGGGTTTAAGAAGCACTTGAAGAGCATAGCCCCTGAGGTCGATTGTACCGATACTGTTCTCGACCGAGAAGCCAAAGACTTCACCCCGGTAATTCTGGGCCTCGCGAAAGATCCTCCTGATGTTGTAGTTCCAATCATGGACCCCCCGACCGGGTATATTATCATTAACCAGCTCCATGAGTATGGCGTTGCCCCAACCGCCAAGACATGGTTGCTTGACTTGGACGCCCTCGCAGAGCTTCCAGACTTCTGGGATAACGTGAAAGAAGGGGGAAAGTATCTGGCGGGAATCGCCCTGTTCCATCCGAGCATGAAGCTGACCGACCTCGGAAAGGAAGTCCGAAAACTCCATATGGAGAAAACAAAAAGAGAGGCTAGCCGAGTGGTGTTCCAGGGGTTCGATGCAGTGTGGGTAGCAGCAGATGCCATAAAGCGTGCGGGCAAGCTCGAGGCTGATGCTGTAATTAAGGCGTTGAAAGAAACCAAGCTCGTCGGAACCAGAGGGACGATCACCTTCAGCACGGAGCCAGGCCCGTTCTTCCAACAGTGGGTTGAGGTTCCCTATAGCATTATACAGTTTACCGAAGTCAAGCAACCTCTTGCCAAGGCTCCTATTGTCTTTCCACCTGAACAAGCGACGGCTAAACCAGTAAAACCCTGAGGAACAAGGGATCAGTACAGGAGAGGTCCCCGGTTAACTTTGGCCGGGGACCTCTCATATTGTTCCTGTGACTGAGGAGACTGCGCAGCTATGGACATTTTCATAACCGGAATCATCATGGGTACGTTTTACGCCCTGCTTGCGCTTGGCCTCTCCTTAATCTTCGGGATCCTTAAGGTCGTCAACTTCGCCCACGGTGAATTCTTCATGATAGGGGCATACGCATATGCGTTAATCGCCCTCAGGCTTGAGGTATCCCCTTTTTTCGTGCTCCTGCCCGTTATCGTAATCGGTATGCTCTTAGGGGTGGTCATAGAGCGCCTGCTGATGAGACCGCTCTACCAAAAGTACACGGAATGGGGAGCCATGAGGGATGAGTACGCCATTATCGTTACCTTTGGGTTATCGCTTTTCCTCATGAACCTCGCTAACCAGATCTTCGGGCCTTACGCCATCAGCGGGCCTGGGCTGCGGCCCCTCAGGGAAAGGGTCATACTGGGAGATATCGTGACCATGAGCAGCCACCGGATTATAGCTTTCGGCGTCGGCGCCCTCATCCTCATAATAGCCTACCTGCTTGTTCGCTATTCCCCCTGGGGGAAGGTGATTCAAGCGGTCTCACAGAACCGTTTTGGGGCATCCATTGCCGGTATCAACTCGGTCAGGGTGAGCTCGATAGTATTCGGCATCTCAGGAGTGCTGGCGGGCCTTTCCGGGGCCCTCCTCTGCCCGATTTTCTCTGCTGAACCTTTTGTCGGTGCCCTCCCCGCTGTCAAATCCTTCGTCATCGTCGTCTTGGGGGGGATGGGATCGGTGCCGGGAAGCATCGTGGGAGCGTATTTGCTGGGCGTATTGGAACAATTTGGAGCGGTATATATCTCCTATACGTATCGTGATACCTTTGGGTTTCTCATCTTAATCATCGTGCTCCTCCTCAGGCCCCAGGGAATTTTCGGGGAAAAAGCAAGAGAGGTTTGAGCTTGATACATTATTGGGAGAAATGCAGGCAATTCATGGAGGAGAGGCGGGCTCTTGATCTGATCCTTTCCTCGATAATCCTGGCAGTGGTTGCCATACTTCCCATGTTCGTGACTTCTCCCTACTGGCGAGGCGTTCTCATCGTAGCCCTGTATTATTCCCTGGCGGCAATGGGATGGAACCTTCTCGGTGGTTATACCGGCCAGTTCTCCGTTGCACCAGCAGCCTTCTGCTTGATTGGCATGTACACCTCGGCCCTGTTGGTCTATTATTGGAACTGGGCCCCACATCTGGGAATCCTAATGGCCATAGTATCTACAGCCGCAATAGGGCTTTTTCTCGGGTGGATATGCCTTCGCCTGAGGGGTCCTTACTTGGCCCTTACCACGATTGCTTTTTCAGAAATTATCAGAGGCGTCATACGGTTTTCCTATGACATCACGCGTGGCGACCTGGGATTGAGCGTTCCAAAGCTCTATGGCGGTGGAGGGAGGCACCTGGCGTATTACTACACATTCCTCGTGGTGGTTGTCTTGGTTCAAATCCTTCTCTATCTGTTGATTAAATCCAAGATCGGCCTCTTTTTGCAGAGCATCCGTGATGATGACGTGGCAGCCAGGGGGCGAGGTGTGAATGTGGTTTGGTGGAAGACCTTTGCCTTTGCCCTGAGCAGCCTCATATGCGGATTAGCCGGGGGGCTTTACGTGCATTTTATCGGGTTGGCCAGCCCGGAGATGGGCTTGATCATGCAATCGGGGCTGATAATCGGCATGACCGTGATTGGAGGAATGGGGACCCTGGCAGGTCCCCTCGTTGGCGGGCTCATCCTGCAGCCTCTGTCCGAGTATGTGCGCGAATTCGGAGTCCAGCACATGGTCATCTTCGCCTTCCTCATAATAATCGTTGTGCGGTTCTGGAGAGCGGGCCTGTACGGCTCGCTAAAAAATGGGCTGGAAAGGGTTCTGTACCATGGATAAGGGGGCGAAATTGCTGGAGGTCCGGGGGGTTTCCAAGTGGTTTGGAGGCCTTCAGGCCTTACAAGACGTGTCATTTAGCATGGACCAGGGAGAGCTCATCGGTCTCATAGGCCCGAATGCATCGGGAAAGACCACCTTCTTAAACGTCATCAACGGCTACTATCCGCCAAGCCTGGGAGCCATTTACCTCGATGGGGAACGTATTGATGGTCTGAGTCCGGATCACGTGGCCAAGCGGGGGGTTTCCCGCATGTTTCAGGTCACCCGGATCTTCCCGAGGATGTCGGTACTGGAAAATATGTTGACGATAGCCTACGCCCTCGGTCGCATTCCCGCTCGGGATGTCGTTCCAAGGGCAAAAGGGATCTTAGCCCAGTTATCCCTGGATGACATGATCCATGAGAATGCCGGAAATCTATCTGGAGGTCAGAGGAAGATTCTGGAGTTCGGCACCTGCTTCATGGCAGATCCCAGATTGGTCCTCCTCGACGAGCCATTTGCCTCAATCCACCCGGAGCTCAAGGGTATTCTGGAGGGTTTCATGAGAGCCCACTATGAGCACGGAGGGACGCTGCTGCTTGTAAGCCACGATATCCCCTCTGTGGTGGCCTCCTGTCCCAGGTTGATCGTGCTGAGCGCCGGCGTCATTATCGCTGATGGACCGACTGAAGAGGTACTCAAGAAGGATGAAGTGGCCGAGGCGTATCTTGGAGGAATTGTCGGGGAAGTGTAAGAGATGGAACCCCTTCTCGAAGTAAAGGACATAACGGTAGGATACTCGGAGGACCTTGCCATCCTCCATAGTGTTTCTGTAAAGATCACGCCCTCAACGATTACGGGGTTAATCGGGCTCAATGGAGCAGGGAAAACCACGCTCATAAAGGCGATATACGGGTTTCTGAAGCCTAAACAAGGGCGCATCCTCTTTGGGGGCGAGGACATAACCGGTACTGAGCCCTATTCCCTTATCCATAGGGGGATGTGGTACCTTCCCCAGGACTCCAGCCTATTTCCCTACCTCTCTGTCGAGGATAATCTATCTATCCCTATCAGGCTTCTTCAGCTCAGTCGGTCGATGATGAATGAACGAATCAAAGAAGTTTTTGACCAATTTCCGGACCTTGGGGAAAGAAGGAAAAAGAAGGCCGGTGATCTGAGCGGCGGACAACAAAAAATGCTAGAATGCGCGAAGGCATTAATGGTGAAGCCTAAACTTCTCTTTGTGGATGAACCCACCGTTGGTCTCGCTCCCAAGATAGCCGTGGAAATGTACGGGAGGATTGCAGAGTTCCTGGACCAAGGTACGACAATATTCTTAATTGACCACAACGTGCGGCGGCTCATTGAATTATCAAGCTACATCTACGTGATGAGCCTTGGCAAAATCGCAAGCGAAGGCCCACAGGATCATTTCAAAGGCGAACTTAAACAGCAGGTAAGACATTGGTTGGGGCTCTGACGGGTCAGGCTTTAAGGGTCTGTTGCCCAAAACCCGTTTCGTTACCAGATTCACCTATTCCCTCAGCTTCCTTGGAAAAATGGTGGGAAAATGGTGGGGTCAGACTTTAATATTGAGTTCTTGAGACAAGGTTACAGTGGT
>JBGVTJ010000380.1:0-8197 GCA_041862515.1 Thermodesulfobacteriota bacterium
CCATCCATGCCCTGGCGGCTAAGCCCTATATTACGGATCCAGCTATTGTTCTCCGTGCCCATGTACTCTGCGACGAATATGGCATCGATGAACAGAGTGCTGGATCGTCTATTGCCATGGCAATGGAGCTTTACGAAAGGGGGTTCTTGAAAAAAGATCAGGTCGATGACCAAGAACTCGTCTTTGGAAACGGAGAGGCACTGCTTCATTTCATCGAAAAGATTGCTTATCGTAAGGGGTTCGGAAACCTTCTGGCCGAGGGTACGAGAATCATGGGTGAGCGATTGAACGCCAATTATTATGCCATCCACGTCAAAGGGCTCGAGGTGGACGCCGCTGATCCCAGGTCTCTCGTGACTCGAGCCCTCACGTATGCCGTCGCCACCCGCGGTTCCTGCCACCTCCGCGGCTTCCCCTACATTGACGAGTTCATCAAACCGGAAGAAGCGGAGGTTCATTTCGGGACTGCTGCCGTAAGCGACGTTAAGGCCTTGGAAGGAAAAGCAAAGATGGTTGCCTGGAGTGAAGATTGGGTGACCATAGCAGACCTCATGGGTCTTTGCAAATTCGCGTGGTACCGATCGCGCAGCTTTCCCATGCTCATCAGGAGGGGCCTGGAGTTGGTGAAAGAAATCTTTGTTGCAAGCACTGGCCTTCCGATGACTACGGAGGAACTATACCGATGTGGTGAGCGGGTTTACAACGTCGAGAAGCTCTTCAACTTCCGTGAGGGATTCGCAAGGGATGCGGATTACCCGCCGCCTCGATTCTTCGAAGAGGAAATGCCAGATGGTCCAGCGAAGGGTGCAAAGCTAAATCGAGAAGAATACGATCGGCTGCTTGATGAGTATTACGAGGCCCGAGGGTGGAATAAGACGACAGGGGAACCGACCCCAGAAAAGCTGCGCTCGCTCGGGCTTCCATAAAGGCATGCATAAGCGAATATTCTTCCATCCGGAACGCTGCATGGTTTGTCAGTCGTGTGTTCTGGCGTGCCAGATGAATTCCCTTGGTGTCTCGAACGTCACGGAGATTCCTCGAGACGGAAAACCGATTCAGAGGATGAGGGTGACGTGGTTTCACGGAACTCCCTGGACGTGGAAATGCCAACAGTGCGTTTCCGCTCCGTGCGTAGAGGCCTGCGTCAGCGGAAGCCTGCGCCATGGAGAAGGAGAAGGCGGAGTAATTCATGATCGGGAAACCTGTGCGGGATGTGGGGCTTGCCTTTTAGCCTGCCCCTTTGACGCCGTGACACCCGATGAGGACGGCGATCGGGTGGCCAAATGCGACCTCTGCCCAGAGGAAGACATCCCCCCTTGCGTCAAGGCCTGTCAGAGCGGGGCCCTCGTCTACCAGGATCCGATGCTTTTCGCAGGGAACAAGAGGAAAAAATTTCTTCGGGGTCAAAAGGTGCACCGTGAAGGAGACTGAGAAAGAATCCGGAAAATTTCCTCCCTGTGGGTATGGTGCCACGGGGCTTTGCTGTTCCTCCTGCTTGCTCGGTCCTTGCCGTATTAGTCCCTTCGAAACGAATTCGGCGAAAGGGTCCTGTGGGGACGATGCAGACATGGTGGTTGCCAAAAACCTCCTCCGCCTCGTTGCCCGTGAGGCAGCTAGTGGACTGAAAGACCTCGGTGAAGCTGTACGGAATCTCGGGGCATCGGCTTCGACGAAAGGCACGAGAAAGGTCCCAGCCAGGGAAGTTAAGAGTATCATCCAAAAATATGGGCTAACCTCCCGGGTATCGTTGAGGCGACTCAACAGTTATCTCCTCAGGGAATCTGAGAGACTCCTCTCCACGCTTTCCGAACCAGGAAGACCAAGCCCATTGGTCTCCTCGCTTTATCCCGAGGGGGCTTTTCCGTATATCGACCGAGATGCTTTCTTGCCCGACTCCCTGACCAACCTGATATTTGATGCATTTAGCCACGATCAAAATGAATCTTCGGCGGTCGAGGTGATTCTCTGGCAGTGCCTGAAAACCTCCGTGATCACGTTCATCTCTGAAGAGCTGCGCCAGGATATGCACTATTTGACCCACGGAGAATGGCTGCTGGAGATTGAAACCGAAGCCCTCGATGTCGTGGACCATCCTCCTCCAAAGCCTTTACCAGTAGTTGTCCTCTTCTCAAGAGAGGACGGCCTTCATAAAGGATTGATGAACCGAACGGCTCAAGATCTTCAACAAGAATTAAAGGGAGATGTCCTCCATTTCCGCATAAGAGATATCGGCCATTTGCCGACCATCGGACGGAGATTCTTTCAAAAATGGTCCCTTTCGGTGGCTGAAGTTGGCGCCATTGTTGTGGCATTTTCTCAGTCGACGGCTTCGGTGCTTGGAGCACTGGCATGCGGGTTTACTGTGGTATCCCTTCCCGCATTGCCCATTCATGGGAGCGACGTGGTGGAGAAATTCTTCTGTGTGGATCTTAAAGAGAAACTCGGCTCCGTTTATTTGCCCCCGCGAGCGGGAGAGGTTCTTCCCGTAATCCTGGAATATCTCGGGAGGAAGGTATGAATTTCCTCATCGTCGGCACCGGACCAGCGGGTATTTTTGCCGGAGAGACTATTCGCAAGCGAGACGCGGAACATTCCATAACGATAGTTTCCCAAGATAGCGCCCTTGCTCATTCCCCTGTCATGTTGACCTATTGGATGACTGGAAACCGGCCCCAAGAGATCCTCTTCTTCCGAGATGCTTCTTGGGCCGAAAAAAAGAGGCTCGATGTCAGGCTTGGCTGGCGGGCGGTAGGGTTGAATACGGAATCCAGAAAACTCATATTGGCGGATGGCGGAGAGATATCGTACGATAAACTTTTGATCGCCACGGGTTCATTCCCCATCTGCCTGCCGATACCTGGCGTTGAGGCAAAAGGTGTTACCTGCCTTCGTTACGTAACCGATGCAGAAACGATTTTGGGCGCTGATCCCGATTTAAGAGAAGTCGCGATTATCGGGGGGGGATTTATTGGCCTGAAACTCGCGTGCCACCTCAGAGAGCGAAACTTAGGAGTAACCGTTCTTGAAAAAGAACCGAAGTTGGCGCCTCGTATGCTCGACCAAAAGGCTTCCCTCTTGATTGCGAATGAGCTCCGAAAACACGGAATAAGGGTTGAGACCGATGTTGAGGTGACCGAAATCCTGAAGGAAAAAGGATGGGTGACCGGCCTGCGTTTGAAGGACGGCCGCATGTTTCCCTCTCAGAGGGTTATTCAGGCTGTTGGCGTACGTCCGAACACGGAATTCCTCGCTGACTCAGGGATTGATCTCCAAGGTGGCATCTTGGTGAATGAGCGCATGGAAACGAACGTCCTCGGGATCTACGCAGCGGGCGATGTGGCAATGACCATCGATTCGATAACCTCCGAACGAGTGAACAACGCTACCTGGCCGGCCGCTGCCCGTCAGGGAACGGTAGCCGGGTGGAATATGGCAGGGGGCAATCGAACCTATATCCACAATTTCCCGTTGAATGCCCTCACTCTTTTCAGCCTTCGGGTTATGGTCGCCGGACACCCATATTATGAAAAAGGACCGGGGATGGATGTCCTCACGGAGGAGCAGGGAAAATCCTACCGAAAGATCGTGATCAGAGACGGACGTTTGATCGGATTTATTCTTGCCGGAGACGTTTTTGGAGCTGGCTTTCTCTTGAGTTTTATGAAAAGGAAAACCGAGATATCTCACGATCCTCTCGATCTCTTGAATTCCCGTGTTTCCCTTCAGGAGTATGTCCTCCCTAATCTTGGCTACCGACATGGCGATCTATTCACTGTCCCGAAAGAAAAGTTTCGTTGAAAGGAGATCGTGTATGGAATACCCCCACTTATTTCAGCCTTTTCAGATTGGAAACATCACGCTCAAGAATCGGCTGGTCATGTCCCCCATGACCATGAACTATGCCACTGAAGAGGGATTCGCCACGGAAAGATTGATTGGCTACTATGTGGAGCGAGCCAAAGGTGGTGTTGGTCTCATTATCGTCGAAGGGACTTTCTTTACACCTGAAGGTAAGGGCTATAGGAACCAGCTTGGACTCTCCTCTTTGAAACATGCCGAGAAGCTCCGTGAATTGACCAAGGCTGTCCATGGGCTGAACAATGATACAAAAATCTTCATTCAGATTCACCATGCAGGAAGGCGAGCTCATGCTGAAGTGAGCGGCTATCAGCCCGTAGCCCCTTCCCCAGTGCCGGTCGACCCGGGGGCAGAGATTCCACGCGCTCTAACCAAGGAGGAGATTAAAGGATTGGTTCAAGCACACATCGAGGCTGCGGTACGAGCACAAGACGCTGGCTTCGACGGCGTTGATATACATTGTGCCCACGGATACTTGATTCCCTCCTTCTTCTCTCCCCTATCCAATCGACGAAGCGACGAGTACGGGGGAGACCTGTCTGGACGAACTCGCTTTCTCCTGGAAATCATCCGGGGGATAAAGGGGCGGTTGGGGAAAAACTTCCCCTTGACCATTAAAATCAGTGGGGATGAATTTATCGAAGGAGGTTTGGGCCTTGGGGAGATGACCGAAATTGCACTTCTCACCCAGGAAGCGGGAATCGATGCCGTTATGGTTTCCGCCGGCGCCCCGGGCGGTGAAAAGATTGGTGACCTCAACCAAGCCCATCGGATCCTGCGAACCATGCCGATGATGACCGAACAGGGGTGCCTTGTTCCCCTGGCAGCGGAAATGAAGAAGACTCTTCGGATTCCAGTGATCACGGTCGGGCGAATTAATAATCCGGAATTAGCAGAGGAGATCATCGTACAAGGCAAGGCCGATCTGGTGGCCATGGGCCGCCCGCTTCTCGCTGATCCTTATCTCCCGAGAAAAACTCTTGAGGGCAAGGAAGAGCTGATTCGAACCTGCATTGCATGTAATGAGGGCTGCTACAAGCGTATCTTCCAGCAGTTGGATATTCTGTGTTCGGTCAATCCGGCCCTCGGACGAGAGGGAGAAATCCCTTGCCCAAAGGCATCCACCCCCAAGCAGGTTGTCATCGTGGGTGGTGGCCCGGCGGGATTGGAGGCAGCCCACGCCGCCTGGGAGAGAGGGCATAGGGTCATCCTCATAGAAATGAAGGAAGAATTGGGAGGCCAGTTGAACCTGGCATCCCTTCCTCCAGGCAGAAAAGAGATTCAGCAGTTCAGGCAGTTCCTTCTCAATCGGCTCAAAAGTACAGATGTCGAGGTGATCACTGGTGAAAAAGCCACTCCTTCACTCATTAAGAGATATAACCCAGATGCACTCATATGTGCGCTGGGTTCCCATCCTTTGTCGTTAGGTATCCCAGGCTTGGAGGCCACTCCGACCGCTACAGCCTGGGAGGTGATTACCGGCGATGGCGAACTTCAAGAGCCGTTTCTGGTCCTCGGAGCCGGGTTGGTCGGATGCGAAGCATCAGATCTCCTCAGCGAGCAGGGAAAAGAGGTGAGTCTGGTGGAAGTCTTACCAGAGATGGCCACGGGCGGGGATGCTGATACTAAGACCTATTTTACCATGAGATTCCAGAAAAATGGCGTGAGGGTTTATACAGACGCGGAGCTCAAACGGATTGAGGGGGAGACCGCTGTTATTCAGCGGGGCGACGAGGAGACAAGGATACTGGTTAAAACGGTGGTCTTTGCTGTGGGTGCAGAACCAAACGATGGACTTTGTGACGAACTTGGCTCATCCGGGTTGCCGGTGGTAAAGGTTGGTGACTGCGTTGAACCGCGCACTATCATGGAAGCGACGGCGGAAGGCTTTCAAGCGGGAGGGAGTCTATAGCGTGAATCACACAGGAGATTAACCCTTCGGTGCAGATGTCTGGGTTACTGTATCGTTACCGAACAAATCCCTGAAAGAAAGGAGAGTGGAAAATGAGTACGAGAGAATGGCCCATTTCGTACTGGCATTACGTACCGGGATCTTCGAGCCCTATGCAGATGATGCGAGGGGCGATGAAGGTTATGAACTGTGGCGGTGTAAAAGAGGGTGAAACGGTTCTGATCTCAACAGATAGTAATAAGCTGAGAATCGCAGAAGCGTTGGCCGGAGCCGCTTATGCCGTCGGAGCTATTCCCATCATCATCATGATTCCTCCTGTCGGCGTACACGGAGCGCAACTCCCTGAACCTATCGTTGCGGCATTTAAAGAGGCCGATGTATTCTTGCAGCCCTCAACGTGGTCACAAACCCATACCAAGGCACGAGTCGAGGCGATTAAAGCGGGCAAACGTGGAAGCACCATGTGTGAGGTTACGGAAGATGCCCTTTGTGTCGGAGCGATCAATGCCGACTACGAAGAATGCGACAGGCTCGGACGGAGACTCGGTGCGGCCCTTGCGGAAGCTGAAGAAATACGGGTAACTACCCCCTTGGGTACGGACATTCGGGGGTACGTAAAGGGGCGGCCCGTGCAATATGAGACGGGTTTGTTTAAAGAACCAGGCCAATTTGCGGCTTTTCCCGATAGTGAAATCAACATCTCTCCCCTCGAAGGAACTGCTGAAGGCAAGGTCGTCAGTGACGTAAGTATCATGAGCGTTGGCATCACGCTCTACGATCATGTTACACTGATTGTTAAGGAAGGAAGAGTGGTTGACATCCAGGGAGGCATGGCAGCAGCTAAATTGCGCCAAATTCTCGAATCGTTAGATGATGAAAAAGCTTACAACTATGCGGAATTCGGCATCGGCCTCAACCCCGAAGCACGGTTGGCAGCTACAAATTTGGAGGACCTTGGCCGCTTAGGGAATTGTCATGCTGGTATCGGCAGTAATTTCGCCATTGGTGGAAAGGTCTTGGCGCCCAACCACATCGACGCGATGTATAAAGACACAACGGTCTATTTCGATGGGAAAGTGGTGCTCGATAACGGAGTATGTAAAATCTAAAAAGACGGGTACTGAATCCCTAAAATCGACTGACACGTTCCAAACCGCGTCCGGAACTGAAAAACTTTATCAGTTGCTCCCTTTAAGAATCCTCTTCCGGAGGGGCCTTTATGATTACTGCCTTGAGAGACTCAGTAGTGCTCAGATTCAAGGTGGCGTGCTTTACCCCTGCGGGAATAAAAACTACGGAACCTGGTCCAATTTCCCTTCTGTCTTCCTCTGTCTCCGTGATTCCTTTTCCCGAAAGGACGTAGATAACCTCCTCTTGATTTGGGTGGGAGTGAAGTTTGTGGACGTAACCGGGGAGATACTCGGTTATGTTCACCTTAAGGTACTCTGAACCTGCGGTCTGAGGTCCCACGAGATTCTTCGTGAGTCCCCAATCAACCTTTTCAAAGGTAACTTCATCAGCCAGAACGACCTTTCTCATTTCACCGCTCCTTTACCATGATAAAACGCCCAGGTTGGGGGTGATTATGATGGTTCTCCATCTAAAATACCTCTTCTTGCTTCCTTCGATTCACTAACGTCACGCCCGTCAGGACTGCTAATCCCAGAATATCCGAATAGATATTGGGAATAAACAAACACAGCGCGCCGAATCCCAACACTACTCTCTCGGCAATATTGGTTCTCCTCAACCAATAGCCCTGCATCATCCCCGCATAAGCGATGAATCCAATTGCAGAGCTCACCATGGTTTCTATCACCTGTGTTGGGGTGCCGTTGAACAATATAGGGGTATATACAAACAGGAAGGGAGCAATAAAGAGAGGAGAAGCCAATCTCACCGCGGCAAGCCCCGCTCTATACGGGTTACAACGGGCTATCGACGATGCAGCAAAGGCCACCAGGGCGACCGGTGGCGTAACCCCGCCAGTTTCGCAGAACCAAAAGACAACCAAGTGGGCTCCCAACAACGGCACTCCTAACTCCATGAGGGCGGGCACGGCGAGTACCGAGAGAAGAATGTATGTAGCCGTTATCGTCACACCCATCCCGATAATATAACCACCCACCGCGGTGAGCAAAATGGTGATGGGCAGAATCCCCCCGGACAGAGATAGAACAATGGAGGAGAACTTGATGCCCAAACCCGTCATCGTAACAACACCGATGATGATTCCAATCACTCCGGCTGTAGCCCCAACTGTCAAAGAATTTCTCGCACCTGATACGAGGGCATCAAAGAGTTCCCGGGGGCCCATGCGGGTGTCCTTCCGGACATAACTCAAGAGCACCGCGGAAATGATGGCCGCAAAGGCTGCTCTCTGGGGAGAGAAACCGACTATTAAAACCGCCAGTAAAATCGGGATGG